>CAYSJO010000502.1:0-10558 GCA_964431285.1 uncultured Planctomycetaceae bacterium | reverse complement strand
GGGAGATGAACTTTTCCACGGCGTTCTGCTCTCGATGGTTGTCTGACAACACCATCGTGACGGCAGAACGCCGTTTTCGTTACCGACCCTCTTTGGTTGCCGCCGGTCAGGCCGCGCTAGACGAGTTCTGCCAGCGACTGGCGGTGGTCAGTCAGATACTGCGGTCGGCCGTTGGGGTCCATCAGCGTGATGGCGTCGGGATCGATGCCCAGCTGACGGTAGACTGTCGAGAAGACGTTCTGCAGGTGGACTGGACGATCTTGCGGCATTTCACCACGTGAATTCGTGGCGCCGATTGCCTGGCCATGGCGGAAACCGCCGCCGCCGAGGAAGAAGAACGCGGCTCGCGGCCAGTGATCCCGGCCGGCATTGCCGTTGATGCGCGGCGTCCGGCCGAACTCGCCGGACATCATGATGATCGTGTCATCCAGTTGACCCCGGGCGTCCAGGTCCTGCATCAGAGCACTCAGCGACTGATCCATGCTCGGAAGCTTCGTTCGCATGGCGTTGAAGTTTTTGCCGTGTGTATCCCAGCCGCCGATCGAAAACGTCACGCAGCGGGCGCCGGCGGAAACCAGTCGTCGTGCCGTGATGTACTTCGACGCTTCACGGTTCGTGGGATAACCGTACCGGGCCAGATTGCGCGGGTCTTCGTTCTTCAGGTCCAGTGCTTTGGCGATTTCACCTGAAGTGATCATTCCCACCGCACGCTCAGCAAAACTGTCGAGAGCGTTCATCATGCCTGTGCCATCGATGTCTCGACGCAGACGATCGAAGCCGCTCAGCAGTTGCTGACGATCGGAAAGACGAGTGCGGCTGACTTGACTGTTCAGAATCAGGTTCTGACGACCGGTTCCGTCCGGGCGATACCCGGCATGCACCTGTCCAAGGAAACCGGGCCTAGTCGCACCGCTCATGTCGATGAACGTTGGCGCCGTCCCCGTCGCCGTGTTCTGAGCCGGACCGAACAGTTTTGACATGACGGCACCGATGCTCGGTCGCCCGCCGATCGTATCGAGCGAACGGAGTCGCCAGCCGGTGTCGGACTGAGCGTTGCTGTGCTCGTTATTGAAGTCTGTGATCGAGCGAATCACGCTGAAGTTTTCGCCCATGCTGGCGAGTTGCGGAAACAGCTCGCAGATTTCCAGGCCCGGTGATGATGTGGCGATCGGGCGGAATTCGCCGCGGTATTCTTTAGGCGCGTTCGGTTTCAGGTCGAACGTGTCCATATGAGTGGGTCCGCCACTCAGGATGATGTTGATAATCGACTTGCCGGTGGCGGCAGTGCCAGCCTGCGATTCCGCCTGCAGCAGGTTCGGAAGCGTGAGTCCTGCGACTCCGGCAGTACCGATCTTCAGAAAGTCGCGGCGGGAGACGCCATCGCAGTAACCGTGTGCGAAATCAGACCAGCTCAACATAGTGGGAACCCTTGTTCCAATGAGTGGGGATGGCGGTCCTTCCTGGACCGGAATGTGGAGCGAATGAGCTTACAGAATCTGAAGATCGGATCAATGTGCGTTGGTCTTTGGTAAGTCTTCACCTCAGCTGGTGGGCAACGGTTGCCAGATCCGACGCATCCGTTGCCCGTGTCGTTTGTTCGGCGGGTGCGGCACGCCAGCCTCTGTCTGCGGCCACGTTTTTCAAATGAAGTCTACCGGCGGAGTCTGAAGGGCCAATTGAGCCTGAATTCCGAGCAGCAATTCTGTCGTCGTGATATCGACTTGCTGCCGTCCCGGGTTGATCGCACTTTCTGGGGCACTTCGATGTACGCTGCCGACCGCAGACTCTCCAACAGCTCAATGATTTCTTCATGGCCACGGTCGTTCTGTCGAATGACCAGGCTGCCGGTTGTCGGCACAGCAGCGACCGCTCCACTTGCATCGCCAGCACCGTCCCAGTTTCCCGTTGCCGTTGTTTTCACGGCTTCGATCAATTCGTCCCAGGATGTCTCGCGCGGAGTTACCAGGTCCTATACGGGATACGTCCGCGTCACCATCCACAGTTCCGCCCGTTGAGACGTCGTCACCAACATGACTTCATTCCGCACGACATAGTCGAGTCCCAGTTCGGGCAACATGATCTTCAGGGCGGAACGCAGGCTGACTCCGGACAGGACCAGATTCACCGGACGGCTTCGACCGTTGTTGCGCTGGGCGTGCGCGTCCAGCACGACAGAAATCTCATGCATGCGAGCGATGTACTGAAGCGCATCGATCAGTGGCGTGTCCGCGAAGTTCAGATTGGTCTGGTCGTCGAGTGCGGCCTGAATTCTCTGCCGGGTCGGTGACCAGCCAGGGAAGAAAGCAGTCAAGGGTCGATTGACTCGGGTCGGCTCCGCAGCATCAGTGTCGTCAGCGCTCAGAGGCAGGTTCTGAATGGACACAGCGGCGGTCAGTCCGACGAGCAACAGTCGATGCAGTGACATGAGCAATTCCTCTGGGATCCGGTAATCAAGTTGAAATTCGGGGGCGCGAAGAATGAGCCCGGTTGGTCAGCAACCGGGCTCATTTGGTTTGTTACAGGCGAGAGCTCGCAATTCTTACGAACAGTTTTCCGACGAGCAGATTCAGATGAATTTCGTAAAACCGGGCCGGGCCATCGCGGGCGGTTCGGACGGTGAATCCCATCCTTTGGACGCGTCGGGAACGAGGCTCAGTTTCGAGTTCTTCGCCATCTCCCACGTGATCTCGCGACCTGTGTAGCCGGCGATGCGGCCCATGATGCCCATCAACGTGCTACTGGCCATGCGATCGCCGTCATTGATGTGTTTACCCGAGCGGATCGACGCGAAGAATTCATCGTGCTCGGTCTGATACATGTTGTTCCGCGGACCGCCGTACTGCCACACGGTCTCGCCATCGAGATCGCAGATCTCAGACTTTCGTCCCAGTTTGCCGGTGCCCTTTGTTCCCATGACGTACAGGGCGTTCTGGTTGTAGCAGCCAGGAATCTGTCGCTGAGCCATAAACCCGCGAGCGTCATTATCCCACAGGTAATTGACTTCGACGTGGTCGTAGATATTGCCACCTTCGGCCGGGAGCTGCCGTCCGCCGACGGCCGTGCAACTGACGGGTGGCTTGTCCTGCATTGTCCACGCCAGCCAGTCGACTGTGTGGATGGCCTGCTCAACGAGTCCATCGCCAGACAGCCATGCGAAGTTGTACCAGTTGCGCACCTGCCACTCGAGATCCGGCATCCCCGCCGGTCGTGTGCTTGCCGCCGGCATCGGTTTGACCGGGGAAGACAGATAGGTTCCGTAGACAGCCCGCACATCGCCGATTTCACCGCTGTGGATTCGCTTGAACAACTCCTTCTTCTGATAGTCGTACCGCCAGCAGAATCCAGCCACCATCGCAAAGTTCTTCTTCTTTGACATCTCGACTGACTCGTAGACCGACCGAGCTCCGGCGGGGTCTGTTGCCATCGGTTTTTCCGTGAAGATGTGTCGGCCAGCTTCGACGGCGGCTCGCAGATGCTGCGGTCGGAAACCCGGAGGCGTCGCCAGCAGCACGACATCCGAGCTGTCGATGACATGCTTGTACCCTTCCAGGCCATCGAAGATGTGATCGTCGTCGACCTTAACCATATCTTTGATGGCGTTTTGCGAACCGAGTCGACCAAGTGACTTTTCCGCTCGATCCTTAAACGCATCCGCGACCGCGACGAGTTGGAGGTTTGGGTCCGCGTTCAGCGCATTGGTGGCAGCTCCGGTGCCACGACCGCCGCAACCCACCAGGCCGACTTTCAGGACGTCAGTTCCGGATGCATACACGCCTGGAGTAAGAGCCGTCAGGCTGGCGGCAGCGACTCCCGCAGCGGAACTGGTTTTCAGAAAGTCTCGGCGTGTTGATGCAGACGTTTCGCTCATTCGAGTGTCTCCGGATTTGGCGGGAACCGATGTGTCGAGGGAGATTATCGTACCGCAGTAACATCAGGGCGCAAAACCGACCGAGCTTCACGCAACTCCGACAGTACGGGTCAGTCGTCGTCGTGACCACCAAGACGTTCGACTTCCTGTCGCAGCATTTTGATGACGCGAGAACGGGCGACGTACACTTCGGAAACAGGCATGCCCACTTCATGGGCGGCTTCGGCTGGCCTCATTTCATCTTTAGCAGTCAGCGCGTAAGCCTTCCAGGTATGCGGCTGCACTCGAAGCTTCACACGGCTTTCTGCTTCCTGCAGCAGTTCCTGTTCGGCCTCGGCCTCGATCGCGCGGGCCAGTTCATTCAGAGCGTCCGGGTCCTGAATTGCGGCCAGGTTGCGGAGCATCACTGTGTCACCGGAACCGCGGGCCGGTCTCTTCAGTGTGCCCACGAAATCGCGGATAGCATTGTTTGTTACCGTCTTGAGCCAACCGCGGAAGCTGCCGCGTGACGGGTCGTATTCGAATGACCGCATCGCTCGCAGCAGTTTGCGCAGGACTTCCTGTGTGACGTCCGACGCGTCGGATTCCTGCAGGTTGTAACGGCGACACCACTGAAAGATGCGTGGAGTGTAACGTTCCAGAAACTCAGACCACGCTTCCTCGTCTTCGAGATCGCGGAGTCTCAGCAGCAGAGTACTGCTCGTACGCAGTTCGTCGTTCGACATGCGATAGCCTCGGAGTTCTGCTGAGTGGCGAATGTCTGGGTGAGCATCGGACGCCCAGCCAGGCTCCATTCAACTCAAGACGAACACACTGCACAAGTGACTCAAGCCTTACGAATTCGATCGCGTGCCTGCTCGACATTCTTAGTCGCGTTGCGCGTATCGAGCACCATTTGCGAGTGCTCGACGATTGACGCGTAATCGTACGCCGAGTGATCTGTCGCGATGAGCATGCAATCCTGTGCTGCCATGAATTCGGGCGTCAGCTCGCTGCTCTCCATTTGCGGCAGGTCGTGGTGTCGCATCTTCGGAAGATGCGGCACGTGAGGATCGTTGTAGGTCAGCTCAACGCCCCGCGAAAGCAGATGTTCCATGAGCACAAAGGACGGACTTTCACGCGGATCATCGACATCCTTTTTGTAGGCGACTCCCAACAGACAGACTTTGCTGCCACGCAGCGCCTTGCCTTCTTCGTTCAGGAACTCCATAAGCTGAGTGACCACGTACTCGGGCATCCGCTGGTTAACTTCTCCGGCCAGCTCAATGAATCGTGTGGTCAGGCCATAACGCCGAGCCAGCCAGGTCAGATAGAACGGATCGATCGGGATGCAGTGCCCGCCCAGTCCGGGTCCCGGATAGAAGGCCTGAAATCCGAATGGCTTCGTCTTCGCGGCGTCCACCACATCCCACACATCGATGCCCATCCGGTCGAACAGCACTTTCAGTTCATTGACCAAAGCAATGTTCACGGCGCGGTACGTGTTTTCCAGAATCTTGCAGGCTTCAGCGACCTCGGGATTCGGGACACAAACGATTTCAACGATTGCGTGTCGGTAGAGGGCGGCAGCCAGTTGCCCGCTGGTTTCGTCAATCCCTCCGACGACCTTTGGGATCGTCGACGCCGAGAACTGCGGGTTGCCAGGGTCTTCCCGCTCGGGGCTGTAGGCGACGAAAAAATCTTCACCGCAGGTCAGGCCTGACTTCTCAAGAATGGGTAGCATGACGTTCCGAGTCGTCGTCGGGTACGTCGTGCTTTCGAGTACCACAAGCTGTCCGTGACGCAGGCTTCTTGCGATGGACTCTGTCGTACCTTCGACATAACTCAGATCGGGATCCCGAGAGTCGTTCAACGGCGTCGGGACACAGATCAGCAGGCAATCCGCTTCGCCCATGCGCGACGCATCGGCCGTTGGCTCGAACTGACCAGCCTCGATCAGGCCCGCGACGTGTGCGGCGTCGATATGATTGATGTAGCTCTGCCCGGTCTTCAGCATGTCGACCTTTGTCTGGTCGACGTCAAATCCAATCGTGCGGAAACCGGCATTCACGAATGCCGTCATCAACGGAAGGCCGACATAGCCCAAACCGATGATGCCCACGATCGCGGATTTGTCCTGGATCTTCCGTTCCAGCGACGTGCTCATCGCGACTCCGTTCGACGGGCGGCTGGCCGTGCATCCGTGCCACAACCCGTTGTCTCAAGTGTAGTTCCGGCCGAGAGCGCGGGATCGTAGCAGTCGCCTGAAAGATCGCCAACGTGCCTTTGGCGGTGCTGTCAAATCACAGCGACAGTACACCATGACATGAGAAACGACGGATCGGTCTGCTACAATCCAAGCCCCCACGGATCCTTCCCCTCGGCTTCCTGCCATGAACAGAATTCCCCTCCGCATCGTCATGCTGTTGCTGCTGAATGCGTTGCTGAATCAGCCACATGCTCACGCGGAATCGCTCTCCGCTGCCGATCTGAAGTTTTTTGAGACAAGGATCCGCCCGGTCCTGGTGAAGCACTGTTATGAGTGCCATGCGGCCGATTCAAAAGAGCTCGGAGGCAAGCTGCGACTTGACAGTCATCAAGCGATTCTGACGGGGGGCGAATCCGGACCGGCTTTGATCGGAGGCAAGCCGGACACCAGCCTGATCGTGCAGGCCATGCGTTACGACGGCATTGAAATGCCGCCCGAAAAACCGCTGCCGGAGAACGTGATCAACGATTTCATTGCGTGGGTCCAGCGAGGGGCTCCGTATCCGCAGTCAGTCAGGCCAGCGACGGCGACCCAGGCGAACTCTGAAAAGGACAGGCTCTGGTCGCTTCAACCGGTTGAGAAACCGCCAGTGCCCGAAGTTCAGAACCAGAGTTGGCCGCGCGGCGCATTGGACCATTTTGTTCTGGTTCGTCTTGAGACGAACGGACTGTCGCCGACTCGTGATGCCTCAGCGCGTACACTGATTCGGCGGCTGTACTACGACCTGATCGGCCTGCCTCCAACGGTGGACGATCTCGAGCAGTTTGCAGTCGACTATCAGCGCGACGGTCAGGCCGCGGTTGAACGACTGGTCGATTCACTGCTGGAGAGCCCGCAGTTCGGCGAACGCTGGGCAAGACACTGGCTGGATGTCGCTCGTTTTGGCGAATCGAATGGAAATGACGGATTAAGTCGCAACCCGACGTTTCCTCATGCATGGCGTTACCGGGATTACGTCATCGACGCATTTAACACAGATGTGCCATACGACCGCTTTCTGACAGAACAGATTGCTGGCGATCTGATTCCGTCTGACTCACCGGAACAGCGAGATCGGCATCTGATCGCCACGGGATTCCTGGCGATGGCATCGAAGCCGGCCAAGGCGATGAACAACAACTTCGACATGGATGTCGTGGCCGATCAGATCGATGTGATCGGGAGCGGCGTGATGGGTCTGAGTGTGGCCTGCGCTCGCTGCCACGACCACAAGTTCGATCCGGTTCCGACTCAGGACTATTACGCTCTGGCCGGGATGTTCACCAGCACGGAAACAATGTGGGGAGTTGCCGCCAACGAGAAACTCACGGCGCCCGCGACGGACCTGCATGTGTTGAAAGCCGCACCGCATGTGCTGCCGCCGGAAGACTTTGTTGAAACGGTGCTCGTGCTTGAGTCCAACACAGGTATCCCGAAACCGCTTCCGAAACCGAAGTGGCCGGTCGGCACGCCATTGGCCATGGGTGTGCGCGATCGCAGAAAGCCGGCGGACTGCAAGGTCAACATAAAGGGAGACGCAAAGAAGCTCGGCAAGGCTGTGCCACGCGGGTTTCTCTCGGCGTTCGAGTCCGAAACGACGACGGAGATTGAAGTTGATCGCGAGCAGAGTGGGCGACTGCAACTGGCGAGGTGGCTGACAAGCGGGCGTCATCCGCTGACAGCTCGCGTGATGGCAAATCGCATCTGGCTGCACCTGTTTGGCGAAGGTCTTGTACGGACGCCTGACGATTTTGGTGTGTACGGTGAACGGCCAACTCATCCGCAATTACTCGATCACCTGGCAACTCAGTTCGTCAACGACGGCTGGTCGGTCAAGCAGCTGATCCGCTCCATCGTGCTGAGCCGCACGTATCAGCTCGACAGTGATGCACCGGTCGTGGCCGACGGCACCAATCTTCTGCTGGCCCGGCACAATCGTCGCCGGCTGGATGCGGAATCGCTGCGGGACGGAATCCTGCACGTCACCGGCCAGTTGGACCTGGAACCGGCTGACGGTTCCATCATTCGACATCGAGACATTCTGGTGAATCTTGCCGGGAATCTGCACGAGCCCAGCAAGCACCGCAGCGTCTACCTGTGCTATCTCCGAAGTTCTCCTCCGCCTGAACTGGCAGCGTTCGATCTGCCCGATTTCACGACGGTCACCGGAAAACGCAATGTCAGTACGATTCCCGGGCAGGCGCTGTATCTCTACAACAGTCCGTTCGTGGTCGAGCAGTCCAGCTCGTTTGCGACCCTGGTCATAAGGGAAGCGGACGACGATACAGCGAGAGTGCGGTTTGCCTTCCGTCGAACTTTGGGTCGAGACCCGGACCGAAGCGAAATCGAGCAGTCGATCGAACTTGTCCGGCTCACCAGATCGGACCTGGAATCCGATGTCAGAGCATGGGCGAGCCTCTGCCAGGCGATGCTTGTTTCCAACGAGTTCCGATACATTGATTAAACACTGACGTGCGGTCTGCGAAAGCGTTGTCCTGCCGAACGGCTGCAGCACAACGGAAAGAACGACACTATGAACTACTCTCGACGCAACATGCTGCAGTCCGCCTCTTGCGGATTCGGTTATCTGGCGCTCCAAGCTCTGTGTGGCGAACAGGTTGCGGCGGCAACCAGCACTCCGCTTGCACCGCAGATACCCCCGCTGCCAGCTCGCGCAAAGCGGGTTATTTTCCTCTGCATGAGCGGCGGCCCTGCTCATTTAGACACCTTCGATTACAAACTGCAGACCGGCAAAAAGAAGCATCCAGGATCGGTCTTTCCGTTCTGGCGCCGGGGTGAGAGCGGCCTCTGGATTTCGGATCTACTTCCCGAAACGGCACGACACGCCGACAAACTGTGCGTCATTAACGGGATGCACGCCGACACCGGCATTCACGCTCAGTCGTTTCTGCAACTGCACACGGGCGACCGATTGCGTCCCCGGCCAAGTCTCGGTTCATGGATCAGCTACGGACTGGGGACCGAAAACCAGAATCTGCCTGGTTTTATCAGCCTCAACACCTCGAAGAGTTCCGCTTATTCGAGTGCGTTTCTGCCCTCGATCTACAACGGCACTCCCATTGGAGTGAATGGCGAAGACATGAGTGCCGCCACGATCAGCGACGTGGCCAGCGATCATCTGCCACTGAAGTCGCAGCGACGGCAACTCGATTTCGTCCAGACGATGAATCGCCGTCACCTGGCCAGGCGACCGGGCGACGCCAGACTTGAGAGTGTCATTCAGTCGATGGAACTCGGCTTCCGTATGCAGTCCGCGGCACCGGGCCTGCTGGACATCAGCACGGAGACAAAAGCCACACTGGAGCGTTATCAGGTCGGTAGACAAAAGGAATCGGTCGGCACCTGCCGTGTGACGGACTTCGGTCGTCAGTGCCTGCTGGCCCGACGGTTTGCCGAAGCGGGTGTGCGGTTCATCGAGGTAAATCATGGAAGCTGGGACCAGCACAAGAATCACCGTCGGGATTTGACGGCTAACTGCCAGTCCACGGATGCGCCGATCGCGGCTCTACTGGACGATCTCGATCAACGTGGGCTACTGGATGAGACCCTGGTTGTCTGGGGCGGAGAGTTCGGCCGGCCGGGTCTGACTCCCGGTGATGGCAAGGACTACACCGGCCACAACGCCAACGGCTTCACCTTCTGGCTGGCCGGTGGGGGAGTCAAATGCGGTTACGTTCACGGAAAAACGGACAGCACGGGCGCTCGCGCCGGCGAGGGCAAGGTCCACTTCCGGGACCTGCACGCCAGTATCCTGCATCTGATGGGCCTTCCAGCCAACGATTTGAAGTTCTGGCATGCGGGGCGGGACCATCGCTTGACCGGTCCGGAAGGTGGCAAGATCGTTCACGATCTGTTCAGCTGATTTGGTAGCAGACCAAATATTTCGTACAGGCTCGACCGTTCAGGTCGGGACCTGCCCCAAAACGAGAGTCACGCCAGACTCGATTCTATCGGCTTGTCAGAATTGAGTGGTGCGATGCCCCAATCCGACAGGCTCTCGCCCCGACACATCGGTCACAAACGGTGAAAACCTACGAAGTCGGTATTTCCGTTTCAATTCCGCGAATCGGAATAACCGATACAGCTTACGCCACGCCGTGGTAGCTGCGCGGAATTCCGTGCCGTTCAACGCGCGTGTGGTGCAGGGCCGTTTTGAATTACGTGACAACTGGCGGGCTTGAACTGTCGTGTGCGTTCATGAGAGCCATTGTTGACAGGTTCGGTAGTGTGCCGGGTTTCTGCCTTGAAGTGGGGAGACCTGGTAATGGCAAGAACGATCGATCGAGGTCTGTGGGAGCAGTGGCGGGCTCGGCTGCTGCGGTGCGAGAGCTGGGACGGCACGGTGGGCGAGTTCTGGCGGCGAGCATCTGGGGATGGGCGGCGCTCAGCAGGTGGTCCTCGAGGCTGACGGCAGCTACGAGTTTGAGAATAGGGTCGCCGGG
>CAYSJO010000501.1:0-10881 GCA_964431285.1 uncultured Planctomycetaceae bacterium | reverse complement strand
GAAGACGGAATCTGGAAATGCTTTAGCCGCGAGACAGCCAGTACGGGATCCAGACGATGATCCCCACGAAGACCCAGGCCAGGACGAATCCGACGATGTCTACGCGAGTGGGTTTCGGGATTTCGATGTCCGGATGATCAAACATCCTGTCCAGCGGCGGCAATGGATCGGCGGGAAGTGTGCACTGCGTGGAAATCTTCTCCCCCGACTGGACCGGCGTTCGCATCAGCAGAAAGAACTGATCGAGTTTTTTCTGGGGTGGGGAGAGGGTCTGGGAGAGGGGTTTTCGAGTCGGATGGTTCTACTGAAGACCAACTCTGAAAATGCTCTGACTCTCGCCATGATTTCGGATCACTGCCGTTCGCAATTCCGCTTGCCTGAGTAAACTGCGGTCATGGAAACGGTGAGCAAGCAGGTTTATCTGATGCGTGGCCTGCCAGCCTGCGGCAAGAGCCATATGGCTCGCCGGCTGGCGCGTTCGTCAGGGCTCGTCCTGGAGACAGACCAGTATTTCTATACGCAGGTGGGAGGCGATCCGGCCAGGTATGATTACAGTGACGATCTGTTACCGGAGGCCCGGGCCTGGAACCTCGAAAGATTTCAGCGGGCCGTCGCGCAGGAAGTGTCACCCATCGTTGTTGATCGCGGCAACGGCTTGAACGCCGAGACACGCGCATACGCGGTCTACGCGGTCCAACGAGGCTATCGGGTCGATCTTGCGGAGCCCGACTCTGCCTGGTGGCAGGAACTGAAAGTACTGCTGAAATACAGACAGCACGTTGACGACGAGGTGTTCAGTATCTGGGCCAGAAAGCTCGCCGATTCGACTCGCGATACTCACCGCGTTCCTGCCTCCACCATTCACCATTGGATGAACAGTTGGAGGCACGACTTAACCGTCGAAGACATCGTCAAGGACTGTTAGCAGCCTGTTTAGAACGAGTAGGCCGGACCGAGGAGCGAAGCGACGATGTTCCGGCATTTTCAGTTTCCGTGGAACAGGGATTGCCGGAGCGGCGCTTCGCTTGATCCGGCCTACGCAAACAGTTTTTCAATGAACTGTTATAGCAGTTTACGACACTCTTGAATGCTGTCAGGGCGACACATCACCGTCAGATCAGGTCATCCAGTGTCGGTCCGGCATCGCCTTGCGCGACATCCGGTTCGATCGGTGTGCCATCGTCGTTCACGGCCACTTCCCCGGATGAATCCAGGTAGATCTTGTCCTGCATGATCTCTGCCACGACGACTTCCATGTGATTCTTGGTCGGAAGTTCGATCAGTGGACGCGAGCCACGATTCAGCGCAACCAGTCGCTTCTGGATCAGCGATGAGAGCTTGAACCGGCCACCGACCTTGTTGACAATTTCTTCTTCTTTGAATTCTTCGAGCATGGTACTCACTCTCCGGTTTGTATTTTTTACAGATTCTGAACCGTGTTCGCTTTCAGGATCTCGACGATCTCCCTCACTGCGCGGTCCAGTTCATCGTTGCAGACCTGATGGCTATATCGATCAGCGAATCTCAGTTCTTCCCGAGCCGTCTTCAATCGACGTTGAATGACCTCTTCCGATTCTGTTCCCCGTGCCCGTAACCGTTGTTCGAAGACTTCTTCCGACGGCGTCTCCAGAAAAACTGACACAGCGCTGGGATATTGCTCCATCACCTGCAGAGCACCTTTAACGTCAATCTCCAGAAACGCCCACCCGCCCGCGTCATGAGCTCGCTGCAATTCCGATCTCAGAGTTCCATACCAGTAACCGGATGAATGTACTTCTTCGCATTCTACAAACTCACCGGCCGCCCGTTTCCGAGAGAACTCATCATCTGACAGAAAATGGTAATCGTCCCCGTCCGTTTCCTTCGGTCGAATCGGGCGGGTTGTTGCTGAAATCATCTTGATCAGTCGCAAGGACGGTTCTGCACATAGACGATTGACGATAGTTGATTTTCCGCTCCCACTGGGCCCGGACAAAACAAGAACGCTCAGCGATTCACCGTCTGTTGGAGTCCCGTCAGTCATCAGTCCGCCCTCCCAACCACGCTTACTCGACGTTCTGCAGAATCTCACGCATTTTCTCGACAGCCGCCTTCATGTCCACCACGTTGTGGGCGATCTCGACGTCATTCGCCTTTGACCCAATCGTATTCACTTCCCGAAACATCTCCTGGCTCAGGAAATCCAGCTTGCGACCCTGAGACGTGTCCTGGTCCATGACCTGTTCGAATTGCTCGATGTGGCAACGCAACCGCGTGATTTCCTCATTGATGTCACAGCGATCGGAAAAGATGGACACCTCGCGGATCAGATCGTCTGGACTGACTGTCGCGGAAGCGCTCTTCAGCAGTTCCTGAACTCGATCCAGAATCTTGTCCCGATAACCACTGACCACCAGCGGGGCTCTCTCGGAGATCGCGGCAAGTCGTGAAGCGATGATTTCACCGTTCTCTGTCAGATCCTTTCGCATCGACTCGCCTTCGAGACGGCGAAAAGACTGCAGGTTCTCAAGCGACTCCTGCAGCGTCTGTTCCAGCAGGGGCCATTCCTGTTTGCAGTCGACCGATGCACTGAGCTGATCGGCGACAACACCTGGCAGGGCCAGCAGTGCGTCGGCTGTTTGCGGAGCGGGAACGGTCTGCTCGTTTAATTGCTGCCAGTAAGATTCGAGAACTTCGGGAACAATGTGATAGCGACTGGCCTGACCAAGCGGCGTCAGACGCACATTGACCGAGACCGTACCGCGAGCGACGGCTCCACGGACGACGCGTTCAAAATCCGGCTCAAGCGGTGTCAGAACGTCGGGCAGCCGTACGGAAATCTTCAAGTAGCGATTGTTGACCGCCTTGACTTCCAGCGCAGCACTGAACCGGTCGTTCTGACCCGTTGCGTTTCCAAACCCCGTCATGCTCAGCAGCACAAAGCCACTCCGTCTAAGTTACAGGTCGCCAGCGAGACCGAATAAGTCGATCCACCGTCACTCGGATGCGGGTGGTGAGGACGACGGCGGCACGCTGGCGTCCGCCTCTGGTTTACTTGGATCAGTGGGAGCATCGTCAGCCGGAGCGTCAGGTTTCGAAACGGGAGTGTCCGGATCGGAGTCAGTCGAGGGTGGATCATCGGTTGAGGTCGTGTCGTCAGTCGGCGTCGGTTGTGCATCGGAATCCGGTTTGTCCGAATCCGGCGTGTCATCGGGCACTGTCCCAACAGCCCCCATTGAACTGCCCGCGTTGGAATCACCATCGCCGTCTCCAACCGGAACTGCAGGTGCGTCAGGAGTGTCTTCGGGATCGTCGGTAGAAACTGCCGCAGCCGGGTTGTCAAAGACATTGCTGTATCGACGCGCCAGAACACCACTCACACCGGCAAGCAAGACCCAGACAGTGACCAGCCCAATGGTGATCTTGGTGAAGACGTCACCAGCCTTTGTACCAAAGGCGCTTTGACCGCCCATGCCACCAAATGCTCCAGCCAGCCCGCCACCGCGACCTCGCTGCAACAGCACAACGAGGATTAGCAGCAGGCTGATGATCATCAGCAGGATCATGAGTAGGTCAGCAAACATGTCTCATTCTCCTCAGAGAAAACCGACAGCGTTCGGAGCGAACAGCGATCGAGACAGCAGTGAAAGGTTCACGCGACAGACGCGATTCCCGCCTGGATGATTGGGATAAACAACTCGGCCTTCAGACTTGCCCCACCGACAAGTGCACCATCGACGTTGGGCTGCCCCAGTAACCCGACTGCATTATCAGGCTTCACACTGCCGCCGTACAGAATACGGACGGACGTCGAAACGTCTCCATCAAACCGTGTTTTCAGCCAGGACCTCAGGAATGCATGGGCCGACTCGGCCTGTTCGTCAGTCGCAACTTTGCCGGTGCCGATCGCCCAGACAGGCTCGTAAGCGATGACCACATTGGCCATAGCGGCCGACTCAACTCCCGCCAGTCCACCCGTCATCTGCCGTTCCAGAACAGCCTCTGTCTGGTCGGCCTCACGATGTTCAAGCAGCTCGCCGACACACAGGATCACCTTGAGTCCGCTGGCCAGGGCCTTATGCACCTTGGTGTTAATCAGTTCGTCCGATTCACCGTTGATCTGTCGACGTTCGCTGTGGCCCAGAACGACCCACTGGCAACCGACATCCAACAGCATTTCGCAGGAAACTTCGCCGGTGTAGGCTCCGGACGTCTCCGTCCAGGCGTTTTGACCACCGACTGCGACTCCCGATTCTCCAGCCAGTTCCGCAACCTGTGACAGGTACGTAAAGGGCGGGCAAACCACGACGTCCACATCATCACGAGGTGCTGGCACCTCGGCTCGCAGCGACGTCACCAGAGAGCCGGCAGACTCCCGACACGTGTTCATTTTCCAGTTGCCGGCAATAACAGGACGTCTCATCAAACAACAACCTCAGGTGTACCCGGGGATGACAGGAAACACGAGTTCGCAACGATGCAACCTGGCGGCAGTCAGTGAACATGAAGCAGTGCGACTGAGTTGGGTCGCGTCTCACGCCGCGGGCGGCGGAATGTATCAACAATGGACGGCGTCCCCAAGGAATCCCGCTGCAGCAATCGCAAGTCATTGCCGTCTCGGTCAGCCGTTTCGCAGATCATCCAGTCACGGCAACGCATCTGAGCGAGGAAACGACCCGAGCACTTCCATACGGACAGCTGCCTTCTGAAGCTGATCAAGCGTGCGTTTGACCTTCGGTTCGTTCTGATGCCCCTCGAAGTCCAGGAAAAACAGATAGCCGGTTTCCGGACCTCGAAGAGGGAATGACTCAATCCAGCTTAGATTGACTTTCTGCTTCTTGAACGCCGCCAGCGCATCCGAGAGGGCACCCGGGCGATGCGGAATCTGCAGAAGCAGAGCCGTTCGATCCGCTCCTGTCGGCTTCGGAGTGAAATCACCAATGACGGCGAACCGAGTGACGTTGTTCTTGTTGTCCTGAACATCCTCGGCCACGACCTGCAGGCTGTACTCGACAGCAGCCCGTGAACTGGCGATGGCTGCCGCGCCCGGTTTGTCTCGTGCCAGTTGAGCCGCAGTTGAAGTGCTCGTCACGTCATGCAGACGCGCGTGCGGCATATGGCGGTTCAGCCAGTTGCGGCACTGCGAAAGTGCCTGCGGCTTGCTGTAAATCTCGGTGATTGCGCTGCGGTCGCACTTGGCCATCAGGTTGAGATGGACACTTAGCTGCACTTCACCGCAGATTTTCAGAGGTAGCCGCGTGAACATATCCAGCGTATCGACGATACGGCCATCCGTACTGTTTTCAATGGGCACTATTCCGAACTCAACATGACCTCTGTTAACTTCTTCAAAAACAGAAGCGATTGTGCTGACAGGAACGAGGTCGCCCGACTCTCCAAACCGCTCAATCGCGGCCTGATGCGAATAACTGTACGCGGGGCCCAGATAAGCGACACGGTTGAGCCGTACTTTCCGGCGCGCACCGCTGATCACGTGCCTCAACACGCCGGCGACGGCGTCGTTCGATAATGGGCCAGCATTCTTCTCAACGACTGCGGCGATAGGATTCGCCTCAACATCCTGTGAGAAAAGGACTTTCCGCGGATTCTCGTGGGCTTCAAGCCAGTCGATGGTGAGTTGAGCCCGGGTGTTGATGAGCTTGACCAGCTCCCGATCCACCTTTGCCGCAGCTGCCTGGATCTGTTGAGGCGTGCGTCTCCGTGAAGACCGCGGCTTGGCAGCTGGTTTGGCTGCCTTGGGCGACGGTGAGGGGCGGCGTTTGGCTTTCTTTCTGACGACCTTCTTCTTAGCCATGGGTCCCTTTCCGCCTGATTTCAATCTGCCAGACTCAGCCGGCTCACAAGTCCGGGCACAAACTCTGTGGCAGAAAAAGGTTGCGTCGACAGATCAACACATGTGATCGGCAGGAATCAAGGTTTCCCACACGAATCTAACGCACTGGAGTCGCACACGTGGGACTTTCACTCACTCACGCTTCGTGCCCACAGAATGAGGTGTCGAAGCCGCGCGCGAGTTGTACTCAGGGGGATCCTGAGTGTCAAGCAGGCGCAAGTTCGCACAGTATCTGAAGATCGCGTGACGCAATCGTCGCGAAAGGGCATTTCAGTCGCAGAACGAATATGCGTAACCTATTTACACACAGTAGTTTGCAACTTTTGTTAACTACCTGAAATCGGTGCCCGAATGCTCGCCACTTCCTGCATGAAGCCGAGCATTCGCTCCGATGCATCGTGAGCATCGGGCACGACACCTTCCATGAGCTGGGCATTAGTGAACAGTTGACATCCGCAGCTCCGCACGAACTCGTCTTGATCAGAGTTTGCGGACAGAGTGGCAAGCCTGACGATCAGCGAATGTGAGGGATTGACCTCAAAAATTCGTTTGGAGGCCCGGAATTCCTCTGAGCCCTGACTCAGGACTTTTTGCAATTGGGCGCTCAAGGCTCCTTCCGGGCTCACAAGGCAGCATGCGCTACTCGTCAGCCGGTCAGACCGGCGAACATCTTCCACACTGTCGCCAAGCGCTTCCTTAAACAGTGCCAGCACTCGATCGAAGCCGGCAGGTGCTTCATCCTCAGTCTTGTCTTCCGACTGATCTGCGTTTTCTTCTTCGTCTGAAGTTGCCTTCGCGGCGCCGGGAAGTTCGACGTTGTCCGCGTCAATTGAAACGAGCGACTTCTCCTCGAACGTCTGTAGATGATTCAGGACGAATTCGTCGACGGGATCGGTCAGATACAGCACCTCAAGTCCCTGCGACCGAAACGCTTCCAGATTCGGGCTGCGTTCAATTGTGGACACTTCCGGTCCGCCGGCGTAATAAATCTGCGTCTGATCGTCCTTAATTCGACTGACGTAATCAGCCAGCGAAGTGAGCGCATCTCGATCTTCGCCGTGGGACGATTTGAAACGCAGGAGCTTTGCGATCGCGTCCCGGTTACCAAAATCACTGGACACGCCCTCGCGCAGAATGGAACCGTACTGGGCGTAGAATTTGTCGTATGCGTCTGAGTCTTCGCTGGCCAGACTCTCCAGCCGACTCAGGACTTTCTTCACCAGCACATTGCGAATCTTGCGGAAGACGGAATCGTCCTGCAAAGCCTGCCGGGACACGTTCAGCGGCAAATCGGCCGAATCGACCAGGCCGAACAGAAACCGCAGGTACTCTGGCAGCAGCTCACGACAGTTATTCTGAACGAGAATTCGCTTCGCACACAGATGCAGACCGTGTTCATCCCGGCCGAAACCCATCAGCTCAAAATTCGACGGTGCGCAGAACAACACGGCGTGAAACTGGAATGGCGAATCTGCGATCAGATGCAGATGCCACAGTGGCTCTTCATCAGTGCGCTTCGACAGGTATCCGTAAAAGTTCTTGTACTGCTCGTCCGTGACCTGTGACTTCGGCTCGACCCAGATCGGGGGCTGGTCGTTCACATGTTCGTCATCGACGCGAATCGGGTGCGGGACAAACGTCGAATACTCAGTCAGCACATGCTTCAGACGAAACGACTCAGCAAGGTCTTTCACGTCTTCTTTGAGATGCAGTCGAATCTGTGTACCGCGTTCCAAGTCCGCAACGGGTTCGATCGAGAAGCTGCCCGAACCATCACTCTCCCAGCGCCAGCCCGAATCTTCCTGATAGCTGCGAGTAAGAACTTCAACACGGTCAGCGATCATGAACGACGAGTAAAAACCGACGCCGAACTGTCCGATCAGCGACACATTGTCGGCCGGTTGATCGCCCAGCTTCTTGAGGAATTCCAAAGATCCGCTATGGGCAATCGTCCCCAGATTGCGAACCAGTTCCTCCTGCGTCATGCCAATGCCATTGTCTCGAATGGCCAGCAGGCTGCTTTCACTGTCAGGCTCGACTGTGATTGCCAGTTCCTGACCGTCTTCATGCTGTTTTTCGGTCAGTGTGATGTGCCGGAATCGGTCCAGCGCATCGGACGCATTTGAGATCAGTTCGCGAATGGCAATCTCGCGGTTCTGATACAGCGAGTGAGACAGCAGTTGCAGTAGCTGAGAGATCTCAGCCTGAAAGGTGAACTCCTGAGGGGCCGTTTCGACAGACACGTTAAACTCCTGTAACGCCGGGCTTTGGATCGATCCTCACCGATGTCAGCTCAGCAAGGGCATTTCGAGAGTCATATGTGATGTTATCCCTGTTCGTTTCGATAGTTCAAGAATCACGCCAGAGTCTCGGCCGCATTTCTGCCCGTAACACGCGCACCGTGTGGAGTCCCACGTCATGTTTCCAGAGAAGTCGTCCGAATTCGAATTGATCGAGCGTTTCCGTCAGACGATTGGAGCCCGGACGAATGTGCCAGTCGGCATTGGCGACGACGCGGCTGTCGTGCGGAGTCTGTCGGAATCGGCACTGTTGGCAACGGACCTGCTGCTGGAAGGCGTCCATTTTGAGATTCCGCCAGCCACCCCTCGTCAGGTTGGCTGCAAGGCCATGGCAGTTAATCTGAGCGACATCGCTGCGATGGCTGGCAAACCCAGATTTGCCGGCGTCAGCCTTGCCCTGCCGCAACAGCAGAATGACAGTGCAGGTTCGTTTGCAGACGAGTTGTTCGCCGGGCTGAATGCGACCGCCGATCGATTTGATGTCGTCATCGTCGGCGGTGACACCACGTCGTGGAACGGACCACTTGTGATCAATGTTGCCATCGCAGGCGATGTGCATCCCCGCGGACCCGTGACACGCAGTGGTGCGCAGCCGGGGGACTGGGTGTTCGTCACCGGCCGACTGGGCGGAAGTCTGGTTGGACACCATCTGGTGTTTGAGCCGCGCGTTGATGAAGCCCGGCAGTTGCACGACTTCGTCGACCTGCACGCCATGCTCGACATCAGTGACGGCCTTGTCGCGGACATGTACCACATTCTGGAAGAGAGTGGCGTTGGAGTGATCCTGAATTCAGATTCCATTCCAATCAGTCAGGTAGCGTCACAATGTCACGATAAACGTTCACCGTTGCAGCACGCACTTGGAGATGGAGAGGACTTCGAGTTGCTGTTCACGGTGTCCCCTGAAGATGGTGAACGGCTGTTGCTGGACTCGCCAGTGGAAGTTGAGGTCACGCGGATCGGCACAGTGACCCGCGAGCGTCGGTGCTTGTTGACCGATCCGATTCGTGGTGGAGTGGAATTGCCTCGACTTGGTTGGACACACGCAGTCGAATAAGGCCCGGTTCAGACCAGTACAGCCGTCAGAATCGGTAGAATCAGCTTCTTTTGACAGGGCCCCGCAGAATCGGAACAAGTTCCCCAGGCAGTACAACCGATACGAGTGACAGTCCATGTGCTCACAGCGCGCGGGCTCGGCATGTTCATGTACCCCCATTGGCGGGCGTGACTTACTCGTTCTGCCGCAGGAACCTGATTATGACCGGCCGATTCGCATCCTTGGCCACTCTGCTGCTGACGCTGACTCCGCTGAGTGCGGATGCTCAGACGCCGGGTGTGGACGCGTGGTGCCCGACCTGCCCTCCGGGAGTTCACAGTGGCGGTTCGCACGGGCTCGCTGGGTATCACGGACACGCCGGATACTCCGTCGCGAACGCGTGGAGCGGGAAGCAGCCAGCGACTCGACCCTATCAGCCGGGTGCTGCACGCTGGGGTTACGAAGACCTTGGTCAGCGCCAGGGACCACTCTATGGCGACTCACCCTTGGACGAATTCCTGCGTGACGTCGCTCGTGATTCATATTTCCGCATGGAATTTCTGAGCTGGAGCTATCGCAAGCCCGGTAACGTACTACTGGGATCTCCACTCCTCGTGACGGATGAACCAGCTGTTCCGTTCAGCACAACTCTGATCAATCAACTTGCCGGTACGGCTCGGGTTGAAACACTGGGGCTCGTCAAGCTGGAAGACATTCAGGGTGGAAAGATGACGCTGGGAGTCCCGTTCACATTCGGAACGGTCGAGGCCAGCATCTTCTCGTTCGAGAACGCCGAGGAATTCACCCTGGACGACACCCTGGGACTCCCCGATCCGCTTAACATCACCCAACTGCCGACCTTTGTCGCAACAAGCACCCTCTTGAATGGCCAGGTCAGCAACAACGTCTTCATTTATGACGACTTTTTCCGCACCAAGAGCTCGGCGGACCTGTGGGGAGCCGATTTCGTGCTGCTCTTCAATTCCTACTTGCCGAAGCCCTCCCTGCAGGTGCGGCCACTCGTTGGATTCCGTTACCTGGACTACGGCGAGCAACTGGTTCAGACCGGTTCCTTCGACCAGCTGGGGAATCTTACTGTACCTCTGATTAGTACAATCTCGTCGACGTCGGACAATCAGTCGTACGTACCGCAGATCGGTGTCCGAATCGAGATGCCATCGCGGTGGGTGACCGTGGGACTGGAACCACGCATCGGCGCCGGCGTAAGCACCTTTGACAATCTGGTCTTTTCTGAAGCTCTTCGTTCAGTAGGTGATCCGAGGGTCACCACGACAGACCAGGGTGAGAAGATTTCTGTATCGGGCGAACTCACGATTTACGGAAAATTGCACCTGCACCCAAGTACGACTCTACACGTCGGCTACACGATCATGGGTGTCACCAACATCAGCCGTGCTGGCTCGAATCTCCGATACAACGACAACGGTCCGCAGGAACTGGCTGACATCACCGTTCAATCCAGCTTCGAACGGATGTACTTCCAGGGTCTGAACGTCGGCGGTGAGATTCGCTTCTAGCGCAGACGGTCTTCCAGCCGGCCCAACCGGTGCTTTAGTTCGGCCACTTCGTCCTGCAGCACGTAACCGAGCTTCTGCCCAACCCGCAATGCAGACTCCACTGCGATGCGATGCTCCTCGTCGGCGAACTGAAGTTCGCTGAGCCACATCAGCCCATCGCCGGTCTGGACGAGC
>CAYSJO010000500.1:0-4825 GCA_964431285.1 uncultured Planctomycetaceae bacterium | reverse complement strand
AAGGAAGTCGACTTCGACCGGGTTGTCCATGCCGCCACCGCAGAACATCCGCGCGTCGGTACCATCCGGTCGCATTGTGAAGATGCCGGACCCGCGTTTCTGACTGATGACCTTGCCGTTCTCGTCCCGGAACTCGTGCCCGTGTCGCCCGTCACACCAGAACAACCGACCGCTCGGACTCAGGAATGGGCCATGGATACTGGCGGCGTTGCCGGAGTAGCCGAACTTCCCGACCAGGTCCTCGCGTTTGTCAGCCACGCCATCGTTGTCGGTGTCTTCCAGTCGCCAGATGCTCGGCGGCGCCGCGACATACAGGGCCCCGCGATGCCACAACGCGCCCATCGGTAGAGTCATCTCGTCGGCGAAAATTGTGCTCTTGTCGAAAACGCCGTCGTTGTCGGTGTCTTCAATCATGCGGATGAAGTTGGGCAGCTCCTTTTCCAGGTCTGCGGTTCGCAGGTTCTTCCCGGAACTCGCGGCGATAAACAGGCGACCGCGATCATCGAAACCCGCCATCATTGGGTGCTGTACAATCGGTGACGCGGCCGCACGTTCGATCGTGAAACCGTCGGGCACTCGAATTGTGCCGCCCGATGTCTTGATGACATTTGACGCATCCGCAAGTGCAGCAACTGGCAAACAAAATAAAGCGAGGACTTGAATGCCGGTTCGCATGAGCTGGGACCTTTCCGCTCGGTGAAATGCTGCGACAAGGTTTGGAACAGAAGGCCGCAAAGATCGCCAGGGATTCAGGACATCGTTTCTTTGCGTCCTTTGTGGCCTTCTGTTCAAAACCCGTGAGTCAGGCACGACAGTCTAAGTCAACGCGTCAGTAAAGTCTGGCAGTGGAGTCCGCAATTATAGACGCCGCACTAATTTCACCGCATGTGAGGACCTGTTGATGACTGCCACACCTTCGACTGACCTGACCGGCCGCGCGGCGCTGATTACCGGTGCGGGCGTCGGCATTGGTCGGGCTACGGCCGAATCTCTGGCGACCGCCGGAGCGTTCGTTGGCATTCATTACCACACAAGTGCCGAGGGTGCGGCGGCGGCTCTCGAGGCGATTCGCGAGAATGGAGGCGATGGCGCCCTGCTTTCAGCCAATCTGGCGGACACTGATCAGTGCCGGTCATTGGTCGATGAGTTTGCTGAGCAGGCAGGTCGACTCGACATTCTCGTCAACAATGCAGGCTCACCGGTTGAGCGGACGCGAATGGAAGACTGTTCCGGTGAGCTGTGGCAGCAAATCCTGACGACGAATCTGACCAGCGCGTTTCTGGTCACGCAGCAGGCGATCCCGCATCTGCGAACTTCCGGCAATGGAGCAATCGTCAACAACCTGTCGCTTTCCGTGCAGACGGGTGGAGCCAACGGTGCCGGGCCTTACGCAATTGCGAAAGGTGGTTTGCAGGTCATGACGCGCACGCTCGCTCGGGAACTGGCTCCGGAGGTGCGGACGAATTCGATCATGCCAGGAGTGATCGAGACGCGGCATCACGAGGTGTTTACCAAACCCGAACGGATGGAAGAGTACCGTCGGGAAACACCGCTGAGCCGCAACGGGCTCGCCGAAGAAGTGGCTGCAACGATTCTGTTTCTGGCAAGTGATGCGGCGAGCTTCGTGAACGGCGCCACGATCGACATCAACGGCGGCCGATTCTTGCGGTAAGGAATTCGTAGTGGCCGGAAGTTCGTAGTAGCCGGACTTGTCCCGCTGTGCTACGGCGTGGCCATCGGAGGGATGGTCGATTCTTGCTGACCACCACGGTTACTGGGGAGGACGGATGACCCGTCGGCTTCAGCCGATGCCCGATTGCCACCGACTTTAAAGCCGGTGACAAAGCAAAAGAAGTCGGCTGAAGCCAACTGATCATGTCCACCCTGAACAGGAAACGTGATTCAGCGTTTTTTTCGCTTCTTCAGCTTTGCCTCGGGGTCGTACTTTGGATTCGGAGTCGTCGGGACAGGAGCGTTGACTTCTCTCCGCCAGGCCAGCATGGCCTCGTGCAGTTCCATCAGTTTCTCTGGCTCTGACTCTGCCAGGTTGGTGGTTTCGCTCAGGTCGGATTTCAGGTTGTAAAGTTCCAGTCGGCCCGATTCGAACCATTCGATCAACTTCCAGTCGCCCTTGCGGATGGCTCCGGCGGGGGTTGTGCGGAAGGGACCACCGTGCGGATCACCGGTCCCCTGCAGGAAGCAGGGGAAGTGCCAGAAGATCGCTTCGCGTTCCAGTGACGCTGTCGGGTCGCGAAGCACGGGAGTGATACTGACTCCATCAAGCAAATTGATGCGTGATTTCTCCAGCGGCGTTTCGGTCATCTCCAGCAATGTGGGATAGATGTCGATGCCGATGACAGGCTCGTCGCACCTGCTTCCCGCCTTAGTGACGCCCGGCCACTTGACGATCATCGGCTCACGAATACCACCTTCGTAGAGCATACCCTTATAGCCGCGGAGCGGATGGTTCGAGGTCGCTCCAACATGGCCGCCGTTGTCCGAGAAGAACAGGACAACGGTGTCGTCGGCCAGCTTCAGATCATCCAGCTTCGCCAGCACGTCGCGCACGCTGTGATCGACGCTCTCAATCATGGCCGCGTAGGTCGCGTTTGTGTGGTGCTTCGATTTCGGCTTCTCTTTGTACTTGGCGACCAGGTCCGCTCGGCCCTGGATGGGCGTGTGGACGGCGTAGTGCGTCAGATACAGAAAGAACGGCTCGTCCTGCTGTTCTTCGATGAAGGCGCAGGCTTCACGAGTCAGCGCGTCGGTCAGGTATTCGCCCTTTTCCTCATTGACGAGGCTCGGATACTTGAACGGACTGTGATATCCACCGCCGCTCGGGCTGCCCCATTCGCGGCCGGCGATATTCACGTCGAATCCCTGTGTCGTCGGGTCCTTGCCCAGGTGCCACTTGCCCATCGTGGCCGTCGTGTAGCCACTTTGCTGCAGGGCTTCGGCGAGGGTAAAGAATCCGTCGTCGAGTACTGTCTTGTTCTCGACGGGTTCAAGTTTGCGGAACGCATGGTTCCCGCGACGCGGGTCACCGACTGTGAAAACGCCGTGACGCGGCGTATACAGGCCCGACATCAGGCAGGCACGACTGGGGGCACAGTTCGGCGCGTTCGCGTAGGCGTCGGTGAAAACGATCCCTTCCGCGGCCAGACGATCGATGTTCGGTGTTTCGTAGTAGTCACTGCCGGCGTAACCCAGGTCCGTCCAACCCATGTCGTCAATGAAGAAAAAGACAATATTTGGACGTCGATCAGCGGCAGTCGCACAAAACGCAACGAATGTCGACACCGTGATCAGCATCAGAATGATGGCCGTGATCCGCAGACGGAATCGCTCAGACATAGGGTTTCGTTTCCTGGGACAAATTCGTCGCCACATTATTCTGTGACAGAATTGCGGCTGTCGGATGTGGATGGATCGTCCTGTACGGACTCGGCAAGTGACTGCTTGCGGTCGTATTTCATAGCCAGAATGCTGAACGCGACGACGAGCACGACTTCGACGCCAATCAGTTGCACGCCATACCGATTGACCCACTGCGCAATCGGCGAGTCATTCGAAAACGTGGCGGCGATCATCATCAGGACCGTGATCAGGAAGGCGGCACTGACGACAACCACCACTCGGAACAACGGATTGGGGATCGAATTCATACTTGTTGAGTCTTCTACGCCTCGGCAGCAGCCCGCATTTTTTCGAGGCCTTCGGTCGCGACTTCCAGCGGGTCCTGTTCCCACAGATCCCGGTTGAACAGCTCCAGCGACAGCCAGCCGTCGTAGCCGATCTTCCGCAGCATGTCGCAGTACAGTTTCAGGTCGCAGACTCCGTCACCCGGCATGACTCGGTCCGGGTCGCGTTGCTCAGCACTCGGGGGATCAGCGGGGGCGTCATTGAAATGCGACATGGCGATCTGCTCGGGCTTCAGCTTTCCGATCGACTCGAACGGTCCACCTCCGACGAAGCAGTGAAACGGATCGAGCACGATCGACGCGTCTGCGTGTCCCGACTTGTCCATGACCTCGATCGCGTCCTCAATGGTGGTGAAATCTTCGACGAAGCCAAGGTATTCCATGGCGGGCTTTACGCCGAAACTGCGGCCCAGTTCAAGCAGCTCGTGATAGTGCTGCGCTCCCAGTTCGCGGTCGGCCATTCCGTGTGGCGGTCCTGCAACTGCGTGGGGTGCGCCAAGGTATGCGGCCTGTTCCAGCTTGCGCTTCGCCTCACCCATCGCCTCTTGATGGGGCTCGCCCGCCGGTTGGAACCAGCCGTGAATGTGAATCGTCGTGGGGACGGCCAGACCAGTGTCGTTCAGTGCCTTGCGCAAATCTGAAAGTGCTCCACCGATCGTCATCCACGTGTCGATGTCGTCGTGCCACAGCTCGATTCCCGCATACCCGGCTTCTGCCGCGATGGCGATCTTCTCTAGAATCGGAGTCGGCCTGATCGTGCTGGAATTGAGGGAGTACTTGAAATCCGGCATGAATCTATCCAAGGGGATCAACGAACAGTTAACACTCAGGCCAGTCTGAATCTTAATCCTGCTCTTAATCGAAATCCTTCCGCTCTTCCTCGAGCGCAGGTACTCAGGAGCGGAGAGTAAGATTAAGAGTACGATTAAGATTAGAGGCCGGGAAACAAACGGGCGGCTAAGTTAGCAGCCCGTTGAAGAACCGGGCCGTGTAACGGGGAATGATTATTCTACGTGTGTTCGTTTTCTGAATGGAGTATGACGATGTCGTTGCGGCGGCGAAACACTGAGAAGCAGCGGGAACTGTGGATCGAGACGGGGTCGGTGGCGAAGTCTCCGGGGCAT
>CAYSJO010000499.1:0-4014 GCA_964431285.1 uncultured Planctomycetaceae bacterium | reverse complement strand
TTCGTGCGTTCCCGGGCGACGTGCGTTCCCGGGCGACGTACAACAGACGTTTCTTTCCCCCATCGCCATTGAACAACGCGAAGACGCGATGGTCGCACGTCTGCTCGTAGGACCGTCACCTGCGATCGTAATTCTTGGGGGTGCCCACGACCTGGCCGACAACCTGAAGCGGTCCGGAAAGCCCGCTCGATTACTCGTCGTAACCACGCAGGCGTATCGCGAGTTCGCCGAGGAATGATCCGCTTCGTCCGTGTGAGGTCCGAGTCATTCACAGTGCACGAAAAAGCCCGCGACTAACACTGGTCATGCAGTCGCGGGCCGGACTCCCCACAGTGGACAAAAACCGTGAGGAGCGCGCTGCGAAGCAAGAGGATCGACGGAAACCTACATCGTCGAACATTCGCGGGCAGAGATTCTGAACAGAATCCGTTTACCTGGATGGGCCAACCGAACGACGTGACAGGCAATTCACAATTGTCGGCGTCACGTTAAGCACAAGAACAAACTCGCGACCAGTGTTGCTTAGGTCGCGGACTCTGAGATAGGTGGGAGATTCGCCGGCCCCGCTCGTCTGCTTTCAGCTACCCAGACGTACGGTGAGGGGCAAATCCCGCAATCGGCACAATCGATTCAACCGGATCGACACTGTTGGACGATAGCTCCTGTGCATGAATAAGGCCTGATGCAGAGGCCCTCGGAAAGAGCCGCAGATTGAGCCTGCGGCTCTTTTCATGCGCAAACGTCAGCGCGCGAAAAAGCCCGCGGCCAGTATTGGCTAGTCGCGGGCCGGTGAACGCAGCAAGTTTGATAGTGCTCTCCGCGTCCGGCATTCAGCGTACGCAGACTTACCGTGCGGGGCGAACGACAGCAAACCCCTCAAACAGGACAATCGGCTCAACCGGACCTTCGCTGTTGGACGATAGCTTCTGTGCATGAATGACCTGGATGTTCTCAAGGGTCAGGAGAGAGCCGCAGATTTCAGTCCCTGCGGCTCTTTTCGTGCGCTGAGGATGAGCCGCAAACGACTCAACCGGATCTCCACCGATGGCCGATAGGTTGAGTGACGCGAACGTAACCAATGCGTCCGAAAAGAGCCGTACCTCCCATGTGTGCGGCTCTTTTCATGCGCTGAGCAATACGACTGGTCCTGCACTAACCGTGACGCTGGCAAATCACACTTTCCCCGTCGAACCAGCCGGCATGATGTCCGGAGCAGCGACGAAAGCCGATTAACCATCAGTGCGCGGGCCAGTGGCAACTCTCAGGACACGCTATCCGCTCCGAAGTTGCCCAAGAGAATAGTGACACTGTCTGCACTCCCGGCAATGTTCGTATCCAGTGCTGCACATCGTGCAGTCGCGGATTGCATTGCACGGTTGCCACCTCGGTCGAGACCTTCGAGAGACGGTGCGAACGGGCGCAGGTCAGGCCACTGCCGGACGTGACGCGCGTCCAACCGGCGGTGGATTCGAGTGGGACGTGAGCGCGAGGACAGAGCAATGCGACAGGCAACACTCGGGCCACAGAGCATTATGGAGTTTGCCGAAATCCGGGACGGACACCAGAAATTTGAAGTCTGTAACTGTGGCTCCGACGACGGACGCGGGGCAGCACTATCGCTGCGCCGGAAAGGGCACACGGACCGGCTGAAACTGCGGGCCGGTGAAGGGGCGGTCATCTGGATTGGCCCAGGTAAGTGGAACATCGTCAACACCTCTCCGAAGGATGATCCGCAACAGGCAACGGTGATCTGGCGAGCCTTGAAGACACTCACCTTTCGTGACTGATTGGTTCCGTTTGGATGCTTCGCATGTCGGAGAACGCGGCTGTGAGTGTCTGCCCCACAAACCATCTACAAATACAAGCCAGCTCGTATTCCACACTCGTTGTGATTCCAACCTGGGTTGGAAAGAGCGGCCCGCGAGTTTGTTCGCCGATCGTGAGCCTGGCTGGCTCGGTGACCCTGGAGTCGGACCCATCTGGTTCCCAGCGCCGGAATTGACGTCTGACTTTCGCCAGTGGTTACCGGAACGCATGGCGGTGACGGGCGAGCGACATTTGCGCTTCCCGACCTGCGCGGCCGTGCTCCCATCGGTGCGGGTCAAGGGCCAGGACTGAATCCGATCAAGCAGGGGGGGCGTCGCGGATGAGACTGGAGATGGCCCGTCAACACTGCCGGGTATCTATCCCTCTCGTGGTTAGTCGGGGGGGATTAGAGCGCACCTTCGCGAACCTGGTCTCGAGCCAGACCGTGGCGATAAGTCACGGTGGATTCCGGCGTCACCGAGTCATTCTCCGGGAGCGGCCCATCACCCTGCTCCTTTGCCAGTTGAATGACATTCTTCAGTTGAGACAGCGCCTCGCTGCTGTCCAGCGCCGACGCGCGGTCATCGTAGTAGTCGAACCACGGGAGGCCTGCCTGTGTGTACTCTTTGGCTGTGGGCGGCGTTGACGGCGCCTCGCTGCCCGTAATGGCTCGCCAGACCAGCGAATTGGCAATGTGGACAAAACAGCGACTCGCCGCGCTCTGATCCCAGTCCGCGTCGTCAAAGGGATCGTCATAGATTTCCTGACGCATTCGGCCACCAGGGGCCAGACCCCCGGAAAGTATGAATTCAGACATTTTCCGGTCGACGGATTTGTCACGCGGCGCGTGACACTGTCACGCCGCATGTGACGCCTCTCCTGTGAACGCCGTGGTATTCATCGCCGCGGCACACGCAACCCCTGTTGGAGAGGTGCCTTATGTCTCGGAGTGAACCAGCACGTCCTGCAGTCGACGTCGAACACGAACTGGATGACGGCTACGCAGCCCGACTAATTCAGGCCGAAGTCCGTAAACTTGCCGGCCACGCGGGGATCCGCGCATGTGACAGCGAGGACATCGAGCAGGAACTGAAGCTCGCCGTGTTTTTGAGCCTGCCACAGTTTGATCTCGCCCGGGCGGCATGGGCGACCTTCGTGGCCACGGTCGTCGAAAGTCGAATCCTCGACATTCTCAAGGAACGCATGCGGATCAAGCGAGAGCATTCGCACCCCGTTGTCCTGCTCTCGCAACCTGTTGTGGATGAAGACGGACTGCCGGCGGAACTGGGTGACGTCCTGACGTGCGACGAAGTCACTCCCGTGTCTGCACTTCGCACGGATGAAACGTCGGCATCGGGTCTGGGTCCGCTGGCCTTGGCCGAACTCGAAATGGATGTCCGGTCCGTCATTGAGGCCCTGTCTGACGACCTGCAGGAACTGGCTGTACGTCTGAAGTGGCAGTCGCTGCGGGCAGCGGCATGTGACATGGGGCTTTCACGCAGAGCTGTCTGTCGCATGACCCGGGAACTGCGGACTCGCTTCGAAAGTGCCGGATTCTGAAGCATCGGACCGGAATTCCGGGACCACGCACTTCGGAACCTCGTAGGTAAGAAACTAGGGGCATCACTTTTCTTGACAGGAGAATGCATGACGGCAGCAGTACTTGAAACGCGGAACGAACAGGGGACGACGAGCGACCCCGTGACACCGGCTGTATTCGAAGAACCGGCCAACGTGTATCACGCGAAAGCCAGGCATTACCTGAGCAGTCATCAGCTGGGTGACTTCCGCAAATGTCCTGCACTCTATCACCGCAAGAGAATGGGACTCCTTCCTGATCGGACGGGCATTGCACACGCTTGTCCTTGAGTGACGTGAGCAGTTCGAAGCCGACTTCAGTGTCGGCGGCCCGATCAATCCAAAGACCGGGCAGGTTTACGGAGCGACAACCAAAGCGTTCCGAGAGTGGTCCGACGCCCAGGATCGGGACATCCTCACGGACGCTCAGTTCGAGACGATCTCAGCGATTGCGGAAAGCGTGCATGCCCATGAGCTGGCATCGGACCTCTTGTCGACAGGCCTGGCCGAGCGAGTGGTTCGTACTGATTACTGCGACATGCCCTGCCAGATTCGCATGGACTGGTACGACCCGCTCCGCTGTCTGATTGATCTCAAATCGTGCGACGACCTGACATGGTTCGAGAGCGA
>CAYSJO010000498.1:0-6819 GCA_964431285.1 uncultured Planctomycetaceae bacterium | reverse complement strand
TGGCAGGGTGAGGGCGCGACAATTGATCTGAAGGCTATCCAACTTCCAAACGGCAAGACTCCGAACAGCAACTTTGCCGTGCGGTTTTCGGGGGCGATCAACATTCCGGAAGACGGCAAGTATCAGTTCTGGACGAAGTCCGACGACGGCTCAATTCTGAAGATCGATGAAAAGATCGTCGTCAACAACGACGGCATGCATCCGCCAACCGAAAAGCAGGGCGAAGTAACTTTGCGCCGCGGCCGGCACAGCTTCGATCTTGGCTTCGTGCAGGGCGGCGGCGGATTCGAACTGGCTGCATTCTGGCAACCGCCTGGTGCCGACAAACGCGAACCCATTCCCGGTGGAGTCCTGCTGAGGCAGTCAGCGTCGGCGATGATTCCAAAGGGGATCGTCGACCTCGCGGTGAACTCCAATCTGGCCGCGAAGGGCAAAGAACTGTTCGGGAAACTTGGATGCACGCACTGCCATGACACGGACAAACCTGCGACTCCGCGCGCGAACGCGGCACCACTGCTCGCAATTGACCCATTGAAATCTGGCGGTTGCCTGAGCGATGCCCCCAATGCAGGTCGGCCCCGATACTTCTTCAGTCCGTCGCAGCGCAAGGAACTGGCCCTCACGCTCGTCGCCTTGAATCACGCTGCACCCGGAGACGCTGACGCCACACGACTGCTGAACTACGAATTGACCGCACGAAACTGCTATGCGTGTCACAGTCGAGATGGCAAGGGCGGACCGGACATCCGGCGGTCACAGTATTTTGCCTATGACGTCCTGGTGGATCTGGGTGACGAAGGACGTCTGCCGCCACCACTCGATGAAACGGGAGCCAAGCTAACCACTGCCGGATTTGAGGATGCGCTGCAGACCGGTACTCCGTACCGAACTTACATGGCGGCCCGCATGCCGTCGTTCGGCAAAGACAACATCTCCCACCTGCCTGCTTTGTTCGCAAAGGTTGATGCTGGCAAGGTAGAAGCTCACGAGCCGGAATTCAGTCCGCGGATGATCGACACCGGACGGCATCTGGTCGGTAAGCGGGCTTTGGGCTGCATCAACTGTCACGCCTGGGGGAAGTTCCGATTGCAGGGGGCTGAAGGCCTCGACCTGCTGCAGATAACCCGACGCATCAAACCGGACTGGTTCCATTCATTCGTTCTGGATCCACAACCACGCAAGCCTCGCACGCGGATGCCTACTGGATGGCCCGATGGCAGGAGTTCCTTTCCGAAGCTCGAAGACGGAGACACTCACAAGCAGATCGACGCAATCTGGGCCTGGCTGGCTGTGGGAGAAAAAGGCGGAATGCCCTTCGGTCTCTCGTCGGACGACAACCAGTTGTTGATGCCGACAGAAGAGCCCATCGTGTTTCGCACGTTTCTAAGCCAGGTCAGTGCCCACGCGATTCTGGTTGGTTTTCGTCAACGCACTCACGTGGCCTTCGATGCCAACCGAGTACGCATGGCTGCGGCGTGGACAGGAGACTTCATTTCGGCAAAGCCTGCCTGGGAAGGCCGGGCCGGACAATACGCCGCCATCCCCAGTAACGATGTGATCCGTTTTCCCGACGGACCGACATTCGCTGTTCTCGATAGTCCAGGTGATGCCTGGCCGACGGACATACCGAAGCAAAGCCTCGGCTCGCGGCGAACGCCACAGGGCTGGAAGTTCCTGGGTTACCGATTCAACGACCAGCGCAGTCCGACATTTCGCTATCGCATGAACGGCATCGAAATCGAAGAGACTCCATCAACGGACTACGCCCGCGAGGGTTCCATCTTGACGCGACGCTTCCGACTGAGGACAGACGACCCGGTTTCCAACTTGTATCTCCGTGTTGGGACGGGCCAGTCCATTGACGATTCCGAGAAGCCAATCGTGATTGACGCACGCCTGAAGTACGACATCACAACTTCCGGCGCGGCCCAACCGGTTGTGCGGGAAGTCGACCGCGGACAGGAACTGCTTGTTCCAATTACGTGGAAGAAAAGCGGTCAGAAACAGGAATCGACAATCACCCTGCGGCTGACGTGGTGACATGACGGCAACGCGGTGTTCAAAGAACGAGACAAACTTATGAAACCAATGCTCGCAGCCGTCGCAATTCTGATTGGTACGCTGTCAGTCGTTCAGCCGACAGTGGCGCAGAACGCACCGACGGAAGCCCACTATTACCGCATGGTCAGCTTTCCACTTCCGGACGACGTCGTCCTAGAAGTCGGACGTCTGGACTGGCTGGACAAGTAGAAGAAGCGACTGCTTGCGTGTACTCGACGCGGGGAATTGTGGGTCATTGACAACGTCTACACCGATGAGCCGGCTTTGGCTGGTTCGAAGGTCAATGTGGCCAGTGCCGAAGGTAAGACGGTTGAGGTTGATGCGCCCGCTGACCAGACGGTTGGCTTCAAACGGATGTTGTTTGGCATGCACGAGCCGCTGGGAATGCTGGTCAAACCGGACGGTATCTATATGGCGCAGCGCAGTGAGTTGACCCGCGTCCGCGACGTCAACGGCGACGACCGCATCGACGACGTCGAAACCATCTGCAACGACTGGGAAATCAGTGGCAGCTATCACGAGTACGCGTTCGGGCCCAAGGTCGGCAAAGACGGCCGGATGTGGGTCACGCTGAATCGTCCGTTCGGTGGCGGGCAGGAAGCGGCAGCACATTGGCGCGGCTGGGCCGTGCAGATCGATGACAAAGGTGTCATGCATCCTGTGTGTCCAGGACTGCGATCACCGGCTGGACTCGGGCCGAACGCGGCGGGTGACATGTTCTACACCGACAACCAGGGCGACTGGGTGGCCGTATGTAAGCTAAGCCATATGAAGAAAGGCCTGTTCCAGGGCAACCCGATCAGCCTGCAGTCGATCGACCACCCACTGTCGACGATGAAGAACCCCGGTCCCGGTTTTCCGAAAAGCGGTCTGTACTGGGGTGAAGCCGTTAAAGAGATGCCTCAGCTTGTGGCGCCGGCCGTGTGGTTTCCGTATCCCGAAATGGGTAAGTCTCACAGCGACGTGCAGTGCGACCTGACTGAGGGCAAGTTCGGTCCATTTGAGAAACAGTTATTCGTTGGCGACCAGGGCAACGCGATCATCGTGCGATGCTTCATGGAACAGGTCGATGGCGAATACCAGGACGCCTGCTTTCCGTTCCGTCGCGGATTTCAGTCCGGAGTACTGCGCATGACCTGGGGCCACGACGGCTCGATGTTTGTCGGCGGAACAAACCGTGGCTGGGGCGGCGGATCGCGTCCCTACTGCCTGCAGCGGCTGGTATGGACTGGCGAAACTCCATTCGAGGTCCAGGAAATGCGAGCGAAGCCAAATGGCTTTGAGCTGGTCTTCACACAGCCTGTGAATCCGGAAATCGCCAACAACGTCGAGTCGTATGCCATGCGCAGCTGGACCTATCGGTATCACAGTGCCTACGGCGACAAGCCTCAGAACACGCGCAAGCTGAAGGTCACGTCAGCGCACGTCTCATGGCCGGACCTGCGTTCGGTCACTCTCGAAATCGAAGGTCTGGAAACGCACTACGTGCACGAACTGCGACTGCCTGGCGTACGGAATCGTGACGCTCACCCAGTGCTCCACCCGATTGCGTATTACACGTTGCCTCATTCCGTCGCAGTCCCGGTAATCGCTAACGTGAAAGCCCAGGAAATTGCGTGTTCGAGGGATCCTGTGCGTCACTCGCGCGAGAGTTGACCGTGTTGGGGGCACTCAATACAAGTCCTGACACGCCCGTTTCCCCCGAGAAATTGCGACATGGCACGTCTCACACAGGCCGATCTGGCCGATCTGAATGAAACTTTTGAGGAACGCACGCCACAGGAACTGCTGGCGTGGGCGAAGCAAACGTTTGGCGATCGCGTGGCCACGATCTCTGCCATGCAGGAAGCCGGCTGTGTCGTCTGCCACATGCTGCACACCGCCGCCGTGGACATCCCGGTTGTGTTCGTCGACACGGGCGTCATGTTTCAGGAAACGCTCGACACTCGTGATCGTATCGCCAGTGAGTACGGTCTGCGAGTCGTCACTTTGCAGCCCGAACAGTCGATGGAGGCACAGACTGCCGAGCACGGTGTGCTGTACCTCACCGCTGAGGGACAGCAGCAATGCTGTCACATGCGGAAGGTCGAGCCGCTGATGAAGGTCAGCGACAAATACGATGCGTTAATTGGGAGTCTGCGCCGCAGCGAAGGCGGTCGTCGCGAGTCGTGCCCGATTCTGTCGGTCGATACCGAAATCAACGCGGTGCGCATTAACCCGCTGGCCGTGGTTGATGACGAGGCGTTGCAGAGTTACCTCAGTGAACACAATGTGATTACGAACCCGTTACACGCTCAGGGCTTCTCGACGATCGGTTGCAACCGCTGCACGACACCCGTGCTGCCCAGCGAGCCCAGACGAGCCGGACGATGGCGGCATCTGGGTCCGTGGTCGGTTTACTGCGGGATCAATCCGACCGACCGCGATCAGACGAATTCGCCGGCCGTTGAGTTTACGCAGGAACTGATCGATCGCATCCTGGGTCGGATGACGGACTTCATGATCTGACCGCCGCGTCTCGGACAGTGTCCACGAAAACACAAAATGACACGAAAGTGATCTCACTCGCCGACTCAACTGGTTGGGAAAGGCTGAATCAGTAGCAAAGTCACGCCCGCCGAGTTCCACCGTCACATCGGCTTTTCTTTTCGTGCGTTTTCGTGTCTTTCGTGGACTGCCTCCGTCGGCCACGTCACGGAATCAGTTTTCTGACGCGCAGCCATGCCTCGCAGTGCTGCGGCCATTTGGAGCATGGTTGATCGGTCGGCCGCAATCCGAAGCCGTGGCCGCCTTCTGTGAAGATGTGTACTTCTGACGGCACTCCGGCCTGTTTCAGAGCCGCATACATCAGAGCACTGTTCAGTGGACTGATGCGGTCATCGTGAGCGTGTGCAAAGAATGTCGGCGGCGAGTTCTTGTCGACGCGAATTTCTGGCATCAGTTTTCCCGTCTTGTCGTCGACGAGATACGCCGGGTAGACGAGAATGGCGAAATCGGGTCTGCAGCTTGTTTTGTCGTGTTCGTCGATTGCTTCGTACGCGCGTCGATCGGAATTCGTGGACGTTGTGGCCGACAGATGTCCGCCCGCGGAGAAGCCCAGGATGCCAACGCGTTCCGGGTTGATGCCCCATTCATCGGCCCGTGATCGGACAATGCTGACAGCACGCTGCGCATCCTGCAGTGGAGCTTCGTGTTTAGGACGATCCTTGCGCCGAGGTACGCGATACTTCACCAGGCCTGCAGTTACGCCGATCGAGTTCAGCCAGTCGCAGACTTCGGTACCTTCAAGGTCCATTGCCAGAATGCTGTATCCACCGCCAGGGCACACGACGACCGTCGTACCGGTTCGTTTGTCCTCGGGCGGCTGGTAGACCGTCAACGTGGGGACGGAGACATTGCCCAGCCGGGCAATCTTCTTTGTGGCGTTCGGTCTGGGGGGAAGAAGTCCCTCGGGCCCGATGTCGCCGGTTTCCCCGGGTGCCACTCCCGGCCAGAGCTTGATCGCGGCGGATTCGGCGGCACAAAGGTTGAGCGAGAAACAGCTAAGACAGACGAACGCGACGAAATGCAATCGAACGGGCATTCATGTCACTCCTAAGTGTCGAGGGATGTTCTGGCGTGATAAAACTCGCCGAGCGGGCCTGTAAGCCGGGTTCTGTCGAGAGTGATCATTTCTCTGCGATGCCGGTTGCCCGACACGTCAAGCTGCCTACCCGGAAGTCGGACGGTTCGGACAAAACCGTGTCGCCAAAGCGACTTCCCCCTGTCTGGCATTGCTCCGAGTGGGGTTTACCCTGCCGGTTGAGTCACCCCAACCGCGGTGCGCTCTTACCGCACCATTTCCCCCTTGCCTGTGCCTGGCAAGCCAGACCATCGGCGGTGTGTTTTCTGTGGCACTTTCCCTGACCTCGCGGCCGGTCGGCGTTACCGACCACCCTGCCCTGTGGAGCCCGGACTTTCCTCGACATCCGACAGACTGAAGTCTGTCGAACGCCGCGATCACTCAGCCCGCTCGGCGAACGGGCATTGTGAGCAACCTGGGCATCAGTGGGTAGTCGCGGCTTGTGTACGGTGAATGACAAGTGATGAGTGTTGATTTTCGAAGTGAATTGGGGGACTGTCCTTCAGACGATGATCAGGCCTGATACTTCGCCGCTCGCTAATCATCAATTGATACCCGTTCCTGCACGCAACTTATCGGCGGGTCCCGTGATTGACGTTCATCTTGACGAAGACGCGAAGACGCTTGTCATCGAGTGGAACAACCGCGACCTGGGACGTTCCAACGTGCTCGTGATGATCCTGAGTGTGTTCTGGATTTTCTCGATCGGTCTTTTCGGAGTGTCCGTGTGGGTAACGGCCACGGGTTAGAATGTTGGCCATCCGGCACTCATGTGGTCCGCGCTGGCCATCAGCATCCTGTTCATCGTCGTGCTTCCTCTCAGAATCCTGAGCCGGTATTCGCGGGAGCGTGTCGAGTTCTCAGAGCGTCAGTATCGCTTGTACCTCGTGGACTTCCCCTGGCTGTTTCCGACGAAGTGGCCGATCGAGAAAATCACAAGGTTTACGATCGGTCATAACGCGAACTCGCAGGGCGAGCGGGAGACGATGGTGACGTTCAACGCCTGGCAAGGCTGGCGTCGAAGCATGATCGGCTATTGGCTCGACGACGAACTCAAGCACCATCTGTTTGAAGCGGTCGCGCGATACTTCGCTGTGACTGGCCGCAGCGCGTCATTCGAAGAGGACTATGACGAG
>CAYSJO010000497.1:0-31730 GCA_964431285.1 uncultured Planctomycetaceae bacterium | reverse complement strand
GACTTCAAACAGACCGCTTTCACCAACACATTCCGGCGACTATTTTTTTTTTTATTTTTTGTGGTACTCCTCTTTCTACACGCCCATGAATAAAGTTCTCACTGGGGAGACGGTCAGGGAGAGGGGGCATCCGACAGTCGTTGTCTGTCAGCCATCCCGAACGATCCAACGGCTCAGAAGACACTTCCACAACACGAGGCCAGTATGAGGGCAATCATCATCGGGGCGGGACGCGGGAGCCGTCGCATGCCGACCACGGCGGACACACCTAAATGCTTTGCCGAAGTTGCCCAGCGTCGACTGCTCGATTGGGCCGTAGACGCGTTCCGGCAGAACGGCGTGGATGAGATCGTCTTTATCGGTGGATATCGCATCGAATGTGTGCAGGAGGCCTACCCGGACTTCACGTATCGGCACAACATGGACTGGCCGAATAACAACATCCTGGCATCTCTGCTGTATGCCGAAGACCTGATGGATGAACCCTTCATGTGTTGCTACTCAGACGTCCTGTTCACCCCCGGAATCGTTGACGGCGTCATGCGCAGCGACGCGGATGTGGCACTCGGAGTGGATAGTGACTGGCTCGTGCGCTACGAGCACCGGACCGAGCACCCCAGTGACGACGCGGAAAAAGTGACGGTCAGCAACGGCGCCGTAACGCGGGTCCATCGAGAGATTCCCGAAGCCGATGCGCACGGAGAATTCATTGGCCTGGCGAAGTTCTCAACAACCGGCGCGAGTACTCTGAAGCAGCAATATCACCGCCGACGCCAAGAATTTGCCCGTCGTCCGTTCCGTGAAGCGAAGGTCTTCGAAAAGGCCTACTTCATTCATCTGCTGCAGGACATGATTGAATCCGGGGAACGGATGGAGCACGTGGACACGCCCGGAGGGTATATTGAGGTCGATACACAACAGGACTTCGAATACGCGCGGCAGCACTGGGTGTCGCGCCATCTTCAGAAGTGAGCCAGGTTTTCCAGTACGTGGAGGGCGACATGGCAGACAGGCTTCTGTTTCCAGCATCAGTCATCGGTTCCATGCCGCGTCCGGACTTCGTCAAGGATCTGATCGCCGACGATTGTCCGTTCTCGGATGACGAATACCGTCGACTGATGGGTTCCGCGGTTCAATCGGTCGTCGCACTGCAGGAGGCGGCAGGACTCGACATCGTGTCTGACGGCGAGTGGTGGCGCAAGTCGTACATCGGAGTCATCGCGGAACTCGCACACGGCTTCGAACTGAGTGTGAATCCGGCTGATGGTCGTCCGTGGACCGTCGTCGTCGACAAGCTGTCTCCGAAGGAACCGGGCTTTATCGCCAGGGAAGTGGCCTTCCTGAAAAAGCTGACCGATCGACAGATCAAGGCAACGCTGCCGGCTCCGGCTCTTCTCGGGGAGCGCATGTGGGACGCCGAAGCCTCGTCAAAGGCGTACCCGACGCGCGAGGCATTCGTCCGGGACTGCGTTCCGATTCTGCGGAGTGAAATCGAGGCACTGAGGGACGAGGGCGTTGAAATCATCCAGGTGGACGATCCGCACCTGTGCCTGTTCGTCGATCCGGAAGTGCGGTCCGGTTACGAGAATCCCGATCAGGCCGCCGACTTCGCAGTCGACATGGATAACCAGGTTGTCGCCGGATTTGACGACGTCCGACTGGCCGTTCATCTGTGTCGCCGAGCCGGTGCGAGGGCACGCGGTGAAGCTCAGCATCAGGGCGGATACGAACCGATCATGTCGCAACTGAAGCGGCTCGACGTCGGACACATCACGATGGAGTTCACGACTCCCGGATCCGGAGAGATGACGGTGTTCCGCGAGCTTCCGGAAAATGTCGAGATCGGTCTGGGTTGCGTGAGCACTCTGCCAGGCGAAGTCGATTCCGTGGAGACGATCGTGGCACGCGTTGAACAGGCGCTCGAGCATGTGGCTCCGGAACGGATCACGCTGAACCCGGAATGTGGATTCGCTCCCGGCTCGGCAGCCGTGGTCAGCATTGACGAGGTCTACACGAAGCTCAAGAACGAAGTGGCCGCAGCAAAGATTCTACGTGAGAAGTATGCGTAGAGCGGCGACGTTTCGTGTTCACAGGAATGCTCGCATGTTTCGATTCAGTTTCGTGATGGTTCTGTGCTGGCCGCTGCCGTTGATCGCGGCCGATCCGATGTCCCGTGAAGAGGTCGTCCCGCTCGCAGCCTGGTCATTTGATGAAAGTCAAGGCGCGACTGCGGGCGATTCATCGGGACGTCATCCCGGAAAGATCGTCGGAGCTCAATGGTGTGAAGGCCGAAAGGGATCGGCACTGCAATTTGACGGGATGGATGATTTCGTTGACTGCGGGGGCGGCTCTGAATCTGACGAAAGAGTTCACGATCGAGGCTTGGGTGTTTCCGCGGAATCCCATCCGGCACAACATGACGATCGTCGCTAAGGGCTACCGGTATGCGGGCAATTACAACCTTAAGATGGGCACTCCGTGGGACCGTAGCAAAGTCATGCTGGAAGCCCGGGCCCGTCGCACTCATGAAATTCCCATTCCATACCAAAAGTGGTCACACATTGTCGGCGTGTGCGACGGCCAGCGGGTCGGTGTCTTTATTGACGGCAAACTGGCATCTGAGCGGCCAACCGTCTCCGGTTTAAGGCCGAACGAGACATCGGTGACCATCGGCAAATGTATCGGAGCACCGGGCGGCGAACATTTCCAGGGGATCATTGATGAGGTGAAGATCTACGACCGCGTGCTGCCGCAATACCAACTGTCGGGAACGACTGGTTTAACGATCAATCGGGCCGTACGCACTGTGACCAGCCGTGGTGATTGGGGCGAGTACGAGGGCTTCCCCGGACTGTGCCGACTCAAAAACGGCGACCTGCTGGCCGTGTTCTTTGCGGCTCGTGATCACATGGACTGGCCGCATTCCGATCTGCCTCACAGTGGACGGATTTGTGTCATGCGGTCGACCGACGAAGGCGAAACCTGGTCAACGCCGCGGACGTTGATTGACGGTCCGGACGGCGAGCGGGATCCCAGCATTGCCCAATTGAAAAACGGCACGGTCATCTGTTCGTACTACGGAACGACCTGGTACGAACACGGGCGCACCTGCGAAGTCCGTACGCTTCGCAGTTTCGACGACGGGCGCACATGGGAAACGACACCGGCAATCGTTCCAGCTCCGTGGTACACGACAAAGCAGCAGCAGGAAGTGATCGCGAAAGCCGGTCCACCAGCGGTGTCGGCTTCGTACAAGAATCCGATTCGAGAGAAGTTCAAAGCGATTAACGCCACAACCCGAGAAGTCCGAGAACTGTCGGATGGAACTCTGATTCTGCCAATCTATGGTCAGTTCGGGGATGAGCCATACCGCAGCGCGCTGGCCCGTTCCCGCGATGGCGGAAAAACCTGGGGCGACATCAGCATGATCTCCGAGGAACATCATCACTGCGAACCAGACATCGCTGAGTTGCCCGACGGCCGACTGCTGTGTGTTCTGCGTCCATGCATGTGTCAGGTCATCTCGGCTGACATGGAGCGATCCCTTCGGCGCATTGCCGCGCGGCGAAGCCCCCAGTCTGCTGCTGACGTCCAAGGATGTGCTGCTGTGTGGACACCGTGAGCGACCCGGCACATGCACGGGAGTGCTGATCTCGACGGATTACGGAACTTCATGGAGCCTGCCGCGCATGATCGACGTCGCCGGCGGGGCATACACATCGATGGTGGAACTCAGCGACGGTCGCATCCTGTGTCTTCATTACCAGGAGGCACTCGGCGGAAACATCCGGCAAGCCATTTTCGAAGTTGATCGAGAGGCTCGACAAATCCAGCTGCTGTTGCCCAATAAGTAGGCAACCGCCTGGCGATACTGCAACGAAATCACACGAGCAGCTCTTCGACGACGCGTGCCGATTCGACTCCCGTTAACCGCATGTCGAGACCTTGGTACGGCACAGAGAACTGTTCGTGGTTGATGCCCATCAGATGCAGCATCGTGGCGTGCAGGTCACGGACATGGACGATGTTCTCGACGGATGCGTAACCCAGTTCGTCCGTCGCTCCGTAACTGGTCCCGCCCTTGATACCGCCTCCGGCCATCCACATCGAAAACCCCTTGATGTGATGATCTCGACCGGCACCGCCTTTTCCCTGGAACATCGGTGTGCGGCCAAATTCGCCACCCCAGATGATCAGAGTGTCTTTCAGCATGTCTCGTTGTTTCAGATCCTGGACCAGAGCCCACGTCGCCTTGTCCGTCAGCCCGCAACACGTATTCATGTAATTGACCAGCCCGCCGTGATGATCCCAGCCGCGATGGTAAAGGTGGATAAACCGGCCGCCTCGCTCGACCAGTCGCCGGGCCAGCAGACAGTTCGAGGCATACGAACCGTCACCCGGTTTTGCCCCGTACATATCCAGGATGTGTTTTGGCTCACCTGCAAAGTCCATCAGTTCGGGCACGGACGTCTGCATCTTGAACGCCATTTCGTAGGCGGCGATGCGGGTTTCGATCTCAGGATTGCGCACGGTCTGGTTGCGATGTGCATCGAGCTGTTGAATCGTCTGGACCAGCTTCTGCTGCTGTTCGAGCGAGACGCCTTTCGGGCTCGAAACGTAATGCACGGCATCGCCGGTCGAGTTGAATTCCACTCCCTGGAAGCGGCTGGGTAGAAACCCGGCACTCCATTGTCGCGACGCGATCGGTTGCGGATTGCGTCCACCAACACTGGTCATCACAACAAAGCCCGGTAGATCATCGGCTTCACTGCCGAGTCCATAATTCAACCACGCTCCCATACTCGGCCGTCCATTAATGGCCGTGCCGGTGTTCATGAACGTATGGGCCGGGTCATGATTAATCTGCTCGGTCAGCATAGAATGAATGATGCAGATGTCATCGGCCATCTTCCCGTGCCACGGCAGAAAGTCGCTGATGACCTGCCCGCTCTCGCCATACGGTTTGAACTTTGTGAGGTGCCCCTGCACCTTCAGCGGCTTCCCCTGGAGCTGAGCAATCGGCTGCCCTTTCGTAAACGATTCGGGCATCGGCTTGCCGTTCATCTCATCGAGCTTCGGTTTGTAATCGAACGTCTCTAAATGAGATGGTCCTCCGGCCATACAGAGGAAGATCACACGTTTTGCTTTGGACGCGTGATGCGGCAGCCCGGGTCGTCCAGCGTACTCGGACGCCGCCAGTGGATCTTTCTGTCTCAGCACTCCGAACGCGGCGGCACCGACCCCAATACCGGCGCTCAGGAAGGACCGTCGAGACACGAATCGTGACAGCTTGTTCATAATTCATCCTTCGCCAGTTCGTGCCGACACCACGCGAATGCCTTGTCAATCATCTCTGAATACACCTTGCGGGAGGGCAGATCCTGGTCCGTGCGTTTCATTTGCTCCTGGAGACGAATCAGGATCCTTTGCGTGGCAACAACGGTCTCGCGGCCTGGCGATTCAACTGTTTTGCCCCGGACGCCCGCCATCCGGTAAATGAATTCCCAAACCTGACGCGACTGACGAAGTCGTTGCTCGTCTTCTGCCTCTGGCCCCACGAGGCTATCTTGTCCTGCCAGTCTTTCAGAATCTGGAGCCTGAGTGCGACCCACGCCTCTGGTCGACCTTCCGCCCGGTACATAACTCCGAGACGCCACGCGATTCCGAGATCGTCCGGCATCCTGGAGTGGACCTGCTGCAACAGTTCCGTGCTCTCACTGCGCGAAATGTACGGGGTGTATGAAACAGAGACGTTTGTCTCTGGTTCCAAATCTTTGAACCGCCAGCGAATGCCCGATTTGTGAACTTCTGCACCATCCGGAACGACAGGAAGTACGACGTTCTCCGACTTGAATCCATCGAATTCGACATTGATATCGCAACTGCCAATCGGACCTTTCCATCCGCGCCCGGTCGTGAGGACGTACGTCGCCTTACGGTAGATCAAACGCGACTTCACTTCATCCCACTCATCCTTGACCCCATCGACATAGGCAAGATTCGGAAAGTATCGCTCGGACGCAAGAAACGACGGATTCCTGATCTGCTTGCCGGACAGATCCGTTTCGTGCGAGACGTTTACCTGCACAGGTTCATCGGGCGGAAAGGTCATCTCCCAAAGCTTCCAGTACGTCCTCCAGGTGCTTCGCCCATGGCTGCGCGTGCGCCACAACTGCTTTTCCGTCGGCTTGACTTCTTTGCCATCGACTGTGACCCGAAACTTTTGCCGTTCTCCCTTGTAGTCTGCCAGAAAACCCACTTCGAAGGTCTCGGATTTGTCGCCCGTGTTTTTCATCGTGAACAGCACATTCACAAAGCAGCGATCCGCAGTCAGGCGAAGGTCGACTGTCTCGGCAACCATTTGCACTTTCGTCCCTGAGAAAATGATCTGGCCGAATTCGCCGTATCGAGAACGGAATTGAAGCGTGCGGCCACCGCGCAGCGGGTCCGGGGCAATGTCGGCGAGTGTCACTGTGGTCTCGCCAAGCATCGTAGGGATCACCAAGAGACCGATCGTTAGACACAGACCAGGCACACAGCATCTGTGATTGTTCATGATGACTCCGTTCAATTTCGGTATGTGAATTCGTTGATATTGAAAACAGCCCGGGCAAGAGTCGTCCAAGTGGCCAATTCTGTTATGGGAAGATCGATGGGCACGGATGACATTCCAACTGCTACCAGTTCGGCGGCGGCTTTCTCGTTGTCTGCGAAGTGTTCGCGGGCGCCCGCGATGAATGCCTGAAGCAATTCCCTCTCTTCATCATCTGGCGGTCTGGACAGAGCGTGTCGAAAGGTGAACGTGATGCGTTCCTGGTCCGACGTGCCGCCTTCACGAATAGCACGTGCTCCAAAAACTCGAGCCGCTTCGACAGACGTGGGGTCATTCAGCAGAGTGAGGCTGGCCAGTGGTGTATTGGTTTGAATTCGCTGCGCAGTGCATTCCTCGCGGCGCGGGGCGTCGAGGTTCTTGAGCATCGGGTGCAGGAACTGTCGTTGCCAGTGGATGTACAGGCCGCGTCGCCACTGACGCTCATCGTTGTGCTGCTGATACTTGCGCGTCGGAAAGTTGAGATGTCGGTAATAACCGGCGGGCTGATAGGGCTTCACGCTTGGGCCGCCGACTTTCTGCACGAGCAGCCCACTGGTGAATAACGCGTTGTCACGAATGAATTCGGCCGGAATGCGGAACCGGGACTGGCGTGCGAATAAACGGTTCTCAGGATCGCGATCGGCCAATTCGCCCGAAACAATAGACGCTTGGCGGTAGGCACGGCTGGATGCCAGCAGCTTATACATGTGCTTCACGTCCCAGCCGCTCTCAATGAACTCGTGAGCGAGGCAGTCGAGTAATTCGGGATGCGTTGGTGGCTCGCCCTGTCCGCCGAAGTCGTCGAGGTTACGGGCGAGGCCGTGGCCGAACAGCAGGTACCAGAAACGGTTGACCATGACTCGTGCAGTCAGCAGGCCTGTTCCCGTTTCTGCATTTGCCAGCCAGCCGGCCAGATCAAGTCGGTTGGCCCGCCGATCGCCGAGGTCGATCGCGCCAAGGAACTCGGGAATCGCCGGCTGGACGATCGGACCGCTTTCGTCCAGCCAGTCACCGCGTGGGAGAATTCGAGTTGTGCGCGGCTCGACGGCGGCCGTGACCATCGTCAGTCGAGGGTTCTTCTCCAGCGTCTCGTGTTCTTTCGTCAGCGCGTCCAGACGCTGCTGCGCCGTTTTGATTTCGTCGGCCTTGTCCTCCGGCAGGTTGGCGAGCTGTACTTTGGCCGTCTCGATGAGCACCTTCAGTTTCAGCAGACGCTCTCGATCGAGCCTGGTGTGGACCTTGATCTCGGGCAGTCGGCGTGTTGGCGACGAGTCAGTTCCACGAATCAGGTGTTTCGTCTCGTCGACATCTGCGAAAAAAGCTCCCAGAGAATAGAAGTCCTGCGCGGTATAAGGATCGTATTTGTGGTTGTGACACTGAGCACATCCGATCGTCGCTCCGAACCACACGGCCGAGACGTTGCGGATGCGGTCGGCCATATACATCGCGATGTACTCTCTCGGCTGCACACCGCCTTCGTGCGAAGTCTGCAGCAACCGGTTATAGCCGGTGGCGATTTTCTGATCGACGTCCGACTTCGGCAGCAGGTCACCAGCCAGTTGCTCGCGCGTGAACTGATCGAATGGCATATTTCTAATAAAGGCGTCGATGACCCAGTCGCGATACGGCGAAATGTGGTGATCCTGATCACCGTGATATCCGACCGTGTCCGCATAGCGAACGAGGTCCAGCCAGTACATCGCCATTCGTTCGCCGTATGCGTCGCTTGCCAACAGTCGACTGACCAGATTCTCAACAGCGGCCTGTGGATCGTTCATAAACGCCAGGGCGAACGCATCGACATCGTCTGGCCGTGGAGGCAGGCCGGTCAGATCAAAGTGCAATCGCCGACACAATGTGGTGGCGTCTGCGTCGGGTGACGGTGACTGCCCCGCGGCTTCGATTCGACGCAACACAAACGGGTCAACCAGATTGGCACCCCAGCGAGTGTCCGACGTCTGTGGAGCCTCGTGACGCACGGGGGAAACATAGGCCCAGTGTGACGTCCATTCTGATCCTTCTTCGATCCAGCGTTTGATGAGTTCAATCTCGTCCGGCGACAGCCCATGGCCTGCATCCGGCGGTGGCATGAGCTTCTTTGGGTTAGACGAAGTGATGCGCCGGAACAGTTCACTGTCCGCCGGTTTTTCAAGAACGATCAGGCCCTTGTGGTCAGGACGGGTAGCAGTATCGAGCCTGAGGTCCGACTCCCTTGCCTCTTCATCCGGCCCGTGACATTCGAAGCAACGGTCGGACAGCAGTGGCCGAATATCACGCGAGAAATCAACCGGCTCGGCAGCACCAAGGGGTAGCGCCGTAGCCAGGACGCTTACAAGCCTCAATTGCATGACGAGATGCTGTTTCATGACGGCACACTGTCTGCAGACAAAGACGTATTGAACAGAAGATCGCAAAGGACGCAGAGAAGCTACGATGACGTTTTTTTCGCGTCCTTTGCGACCTTCTGTCATAAAATAAATGGCTGGATTTACGGACTGTTCAATCGCGCAATGGGGATTCGCAGGAAGAACAGGCCAGGCCCGCCTTCCTGTTCTTTACTGATGTCATAGAACACGACGCCGATCGTTTCGTCGTCGAGCTGCACTGTGCGAGGACACGCGCGTCCGACGATCGCTCGGCCGGGGTTGTGGTACTCGAACACACCGTCCCAGCTCAGACCGTCATCGCGCGAAATGCGATAGCGGATGCGCTCTCCACCAAATCCCGGTCCGAGGATCTCCGATGCCAGCAGCAGGCCATTCTTCAGGCAAACCATTTCATGCCGCCAGCCTTGTGATTTGATGTCGGGAAACGCGTCGATTGGTTGCCAGGTCTTACCATTGTCGGTCGACCTGACTCCGGCACCGCTGACAAATGTGCCTTTCGGCGTCTGGACCACAGGGACCAGGCCGTGCACGCGTCCATCACCAAATGGAGTCGCTTCACCACTTGTCGAGTCGAAGACGATTGTGCGATCCCACAGTGAAACCAGCCACTGCTTCGATTCGAGTTCAACAATGGGATGACGGATGACCGTGCGAACCTGAGGATCGCACGGGAACGGCTGCGGATCGCTCCATGTCACACCGTCGTCTACGGACAGTGAATAGAGCACGGACCGTGGCTCTTTCTGAGTCAGCGGTGTGTCCCATCGGTTCCAGCAATGCAGCAGCCGACCGTCGTGCAGTGTTGTGAGTGAGCCGGGGTAGTAGGTCTTCTTCACGGTGTGTGGAAATGGAGTTGGCTCGGTCCACGTCTTGCCGCCGTCTGTCGAGTGAGTGACTCGCAGGTCAACGTGGTTCACGCGGCCATACGTCACAACAACCGTGCCCTTGTCACTGACACAGGCGGCCGGGTGAATATGTCCTCCGACCGGCACTGCGATCCGGACTGGTTGCAGATCGTCCGTTCCTGCAAAAACCTGAGCGGTGCCGAGACAAACAACAGCTGCAACAAATTTGTGGCGGTGCATTCGAGTCTCCGAACAATGAAAGACGGACGCCCCTCTCCCCCGTGGGAACTCTGCTTCGCTACCCGGTGAGCTTGTCCAGCAGTCCCGTTTTCTGCAGTACAGAGATCACTCCGAGCATGAAGAAGTACAGACCGGACAGGATCATCAGGCCTCGGATCGCCATGTGCGGCCGCAGGGCTGGTGGTAGCAGCGTCGTGTTGATCGCCACCGTGTGCCAGCAACTGATGCCCAGGGCGATATTGAAAAACATCGTCGCATACGTGACGAGGTCACCCGGATTCAGGGACAACATGACCAGACCAAAAATCGCGTAGCCGACCAGCACGCGAAAATAGACCACTCTGATGAACTTCGGGTCCAGTTCACGCAATCGCGAGCTGGCTGTCCAGAACGCGTCGACCCAGCGACGGATGATGCCATCGGCAGACGACGACATCGTCGGGGCCAGCACCATGAACCCGCAGAAAACGGTCATGAACCAGCAGAATGCTCCGAGACCTTCTGATGAACTCGCGGAGACCGTGTTCCGGACACCGTCTGCGGTCATCACGGCCATGTTCCAACTGTCACCTTTGTCGGCATCGGCATAGGTGAGGAACTGGATCGACAGCATGGCTGGCAGAGCGATGCCCACGAAACACGACGGCAGGAAGAGGGCCATCTGGTCGCGGACGATGTGCTTGTACCAGCGCTTCCAGCGAGGCAGGGACTCGTCGCTCACCTTGAACACAGTACCGGTATGGGACAATTCGATGCCGTGGCCTCCGACAACACTTGGGATTGCTCCGACGTGATGCCCCATGCCCCAGCCCTGGTCACGCGTGTAATTGCTCGTCGGTGTATTCGAGAGCCCGCCCGATCCGGCGATCGCGGCCAGTGCAGCGATGAAACCGATCATCGTGAAGTCGATGTCGCTGAACTTCGCTCCGCCGGAAAACATGGACCAGATACTGTCGACATTGCGGCCGTCCCTGTAGCCGTCGCCATCGACATCGCTGAATTCGTCCGGGTTGTCGGGCAACGTTTCGTTGACGTCGAGGCGTCCGTCCCCGTCCCAGTCCTCTCCGGGATCAAGCACACCGTTTGCATTGATGTCCTCACCTCGCTGGACGGGCACATTGCCGAAGCTCACAAAGCCCTTACCGATCTCGGCCCATGTCGAGGATTTGGAGAATCCGAACGCCAGGAAGAGCAGGAAGCCAAAAACGACAATCAGCTTGAACGTCATGACGGCTTTCAGAGAGCGATAGATTCGCCCGCCGAACAGCAATGGGATCAAGGCTCCGAGGAAGATGAGGTACCCGAGAGTCTTGACCATCCAGAAGTCCCGGGTGACGCTTTCCGGATCCGGCACGCCGGCATCGTAGACGTACCGGTTGATCAGTGTGGCGACCGGGATGGCCGCGTTCGCCGCCAGGTAAGGGAAGACACTGTCGAAGTCGAACAGCAGATAGGCGAACACCCAGAACTTCGGGCCGGGCCGCATTCGGAATTTGCCCGTAAAGATCGGCTCGCCGGTGTACAGCGTGTAGCGGCAGATCTCGATGTTGTAGATGACCTGCCCGAGAATGCTGATCGTCGCCACCCACAGCAGGCCGCCTCCGTAGACCCCGGTCACTTTCGGTCCCAGCAACCACTCGCCACCGCCGATAGCTGACCCGCCCATAATCAGGCCAGGGCCCAGAAGTGCGAACCAGTTCCTGGATGTGAACTTTGGCGCGTCGATCAACTCGCCCGTGTTCCAGGCCGGCATGTCCTGAGAGCCAGGTGTTTCGGCCGTGGGTTGCTCGGGAGCGGATTCAGGCACAGCGGTCTCCGGTCAGAGGATTAACCAGACTGCAAAGGAGTCTCGAAGAGACGGCTCAACAAAAAATGCCGACGATCCAGACCGTCGGCATTCACCTTAGTCAGTTTGTCAACAGGGCGTCACTCCAGGGACCGGACATTCTCAGCTCGTGGTCCCTTCGGTCCATCACCCATTTCGTACGCGACTGCCTGGCCGACATTGAGTTCTTCAAACTCCACTTCGACCAGCGCCGACATGTGGAAAAACACATCACCACCTTCGCTGGAAATAAAACCGAAACCTTTCTCCGCCAGTTTCTTGATCGTGCCCTCTGGCATTGACTCAACCCTCCTCACGCTCGCAGGACGAAAAACACCTGACCACCCGAGTGGGATGAAAGCCCGATTCCTGCTTCATCAGGCCTCGCAACATCAACGGGAATGGCCAACTCCCCTCAAACGTGCCGGGATTCTATGCAGCAGTTTGTTGTCGCGAAAAGTCCTGGGGGGCACCGTCGACGCGAATCCTTCGTCCGATGCGTCCTAAGAATCAGACGTGTAATGCGGGCGGGCTGACTTATGGAACTCGCCGTTCTTCATTACGGCCAACAGGTTGCCGCGATCGAGCAACACTTTCGGGTCGATCAACGGGTTCCCGGCGACCAGCAGCAGGTCAGCGAGAAAGCCTTCCTGGACCTGCCCCAGTTCGTCGGGTATGTCCATTGCTGCGCCGCCGTGTTTTGTCATTGTCAGCATGGCTTCCATCGGCGTGAACTTGCAGTGGCGCACGAGATGGTCCAGGTCGCGGGCATTGTCACCGTGTGGTGTCAGACTGAATCCATAGTCACCGCCACCCAGAATACGGACGCCTCGCTTCTTCAATTCCTGCAGCCCGCTGGCCGCGGCCGATAGTTCATCGCGGAATCCCAGTTCCTGAACCTGCTCTTCCGTAAACCACTCCTCGCCTTCATGGGCGGCGATGGCGGTGAAGCCAATGTTCGGGCTAACGAACACCCAGTCCCTGTTTTCTTCCAGCAGATCGATCGCTTCCTCGTCCACGAAGTTGGCGTGGTAGATGACCTTGACCCCATGCCGGACACACAGCTTGACGGCATCGGCACTGCGAGCGTGCGCGCTCATCCGGCGTCCGTGTGCGTGAACAACTTCGGCCGCCGCCGCCACTTCGCGTTCACTCATGACAGTCGCTGTCGACGGTGCATGCGGTACGAACGTGTCGCCCGAGATGACCAGCTTGATGATGTCGACGCCTTCGCGAATCAGTTCCCGCGTCACGCGCTGATAGTTCTCCGCACCATCCACAACGATCGCCATGGACTCAACGTGCGGCATGTGCTGCCGTCGCATGTCGCCAAGCCCGCCTGTCACGGTCAACCACGGACTCGCAGCCAGCAGCCGGGGCCCGACAATTTCGCCCGCGTTGATAGCGTTGCGAATCACCACATCCAAGCGTGGTTTGGCGGCCGCAGCGCTGATGCAGCTCGTGATGCCGCAGTCCAGATAGAATCGGGCATTCCGCATCGCAATCAGCGTGTTTTCTTCCGGCGGGATCATCCCGATGCTCTCGAGATCAGCCGCGTTGTCGATGCTCAAATGGGCGTGTGATTCGATCAGCCCGGGCATCAGAAACGCAGTCCCGCCGCCGTCGACGATTCTCGCATCGTGGTCAGAAAGCTGACTGCCCGTTGACACAGCGCGAATCCGGTTGCCCTCAACCAGCACCGCCCCCAGATACGGATCGGCTCCCGTACAGTCCAATACGTTGACGTTGGTAAATAAGACGCTGGACATGGCAGCTCCCCGTTTCCTCGACAGTGTTCACTTCTTTGCGGCCGTCAGCCAGCGATCGAGCTGGTTCGCAAATGCCTGGCGGTCCTTCGCGCTGAAGTTCGACGGCCCTCCGGTGACCAGACCCTCGCCCCGCAGTTCGTCCAGCAGGTTCCGAGCGGCAAGTCGCTCGCCGACATTGACCTCTGTGTAGAGTTCGCCCCGAGGGTTCAGTGCCTGCGCCCCATTCGCGACCACTTCCGCTGCCAGTGGAATGTCGGCTGTAATCACAAGATCACCTGCTTCTACCAGTTCCACAATGCGCTGATCTGCAACGTTCAAACCAGCTGACACACGGACGCTGTCAATGAACTCAGAATGTGGGGTACTCATGGGCTGATTGGCAACCAGAGTGACTCTGGTCGTTCGTGCGATCGCCGTACGAAACAGAAGTGCCTTCACTTCGCCCGGGCAGGCATCAGCATCAACCCAGATATGCATGCCGCAATCCTCAATCCATGCCACATTGATCGTTGTGAATCGCTTCGTCGTCTGGCACTCGACCGGTATCGCCGGGATTCAGGGCAGGGTAACAGACAAGCCCCGCGCAAAACCGCCAACGCGTGAAGAATTCCTGTTATGAACTTTGCGACTTCGCGTCTTTGCGTGCGACCAGACAGCATGCAGAAATGACATAGGCAAGACCGGCGAGTCATGGCCTGATGGTAGCGTTCGGAAATCGCCACTGTTCGTCAAAGTAGCCAGCTCGGAGAACATCTTCGCGGACCGGTTCGGACTCGGGATCGGCAGAGGCAATCTTCAGAACGGCCCAGTCTCCCCAACGGGGAAACAGCAGATAGTTGAGCCTCGCCAGCTCCGCCTCGCGAAACGTGTGACCGCTGTTCAGCACGACGTAATGCTCGTCTCCGCCGGGCAGTGGATTGGGTGCGATCAACGCCGGGACGTGATCTGTCGCGGCATACTTCCTGCCGCCCATTTGCAGCGACTGTTTCGACCACTTCAGAGGCAGGTGTGGCAGCGCTGCGGCGATCCATTTGTTGCTGCCAGGATCGCCAAACAGAATCAGGTTTCGCGTTTGAATGTCGTCGGGAGTTACGTCGACATCGTCTTTAGACGGCAGCGTGCCACGAAAGTAGTGGTCCCATTCACCGGCAAAGCGACGCAGACTCGCATCGGCATACTTCTGCACGTCAGCATTCCAAGGCCGCCCCGTGCCACGCACACACAGAAACGACGTGGTGAAGGCATCATCGATCGGACCCTGCAGGCCGGGACGTTTGTCCGTTCGCTGGACTGAACGACTCTTGGTGCTGATTTGCCATGTCCCCTCGACACGCGACAACTCGACTGGTCCGTCCGGGATCACAAGTTCGGTGGCCGACGAGCCAATGCGCAGTTTTTCAGGTCGCCTGGTGAGTTCGTCTGTGCGGATGGCAAACCGAGTGATGTTCTTTGGTTCCGCAATCACCAGCACGTCATCGACTAACTTTGCTGAGAGCTCCGCGCGGGCGTAGTGCTGCTCTAGTTGAAGAACTTCCAGCCAGTGACAGCGATTGTACTTGAGCGTCCACGTAACAAACCTCAGTTCGTGCGGGTGGCGCGGGGCCGCGGCGACGTGCTCGGCGATGCGTTTCAACTGCTCGGCATGAGTCACAGGATCGATAACATGGCCGGTGCCCGGTGAGATGAGGTTGATCATCTCCAGGCCTTCACGCTTCATCGCGGCACCCATCAGGACGTGCGCCTGAAAGAAAACGTCCTTCTCTCCCATGCAGGCGATGGCAGGCACGACTCCGGCATTGGCCGCATAGTCGATCGAGTCGAGCATGTGCAGACCCAGTTCCTGATGCTCGGGCAACGGTCCCACGCGGACAAAAGTCTTCAGTGGCGTTTCCGAAAACCTGTGAGTGTCCACGTAACCGCAATACGGACCGAGCACGACGAAGCTGTCGGGATGCTTCAATCCGAGATGCCACGTTCCGGATGCTCCCATCGACATGCCACGCAGCACGATGCGATCGCGGTCGATGTTGTACCGTTTGCAGACGTCTTCAATGGCCTCAAAAATATCCGTCTCGCCCGACCAGCGGTAGCAGTTTTCGACGCGGCCTAAAGGATGTAATTCGATAAACGGCTGGTCTGGCGGCGACGGGTTCTCGTCATCGCCTTCGTCGAAGCGAGCCATGAACTTCAACTCGCTCATCCCGACCGGTCGGCGACTCCCATGCAGCACGACATCCAGCCGGATCGGCTTCTGTGGGTCATAGTTCTCAGGCACGATCACGCCGTATGGCTGCACCGACCCATCAACTTTGGACACGTACCCCAGTGCGAGCTTACCTCGTCGGTCGATCCATGTTGGCGATCCCTCAGACAGCGCTTCCGGCCGTTCCGAAGCGCGGCGGCTCGCCTTTTCCAACAGACGGACGTCGGCCGGAGTGAATTCGCGGTCGTATCGCAACGCCCACAACAGGCCTTTCGTGAAGATGGAGGCATCGGCCCAAGTCGAAGTCTCCCGATCCGATATCTGGTCGAGCATTGCCTGAAGAGTCAGAGCCTCTCGCGTCAATTTGGCCCGCTGAGTCTGCGACAGTGGCTGACCCGTCTGGCCGAACGACTTCGTCGGCCACAGACTCGTGAGTGCGATCAAGACCATCCACGAACGAAAGCAGCAAGGCATCGTGGTCTCTCCGTGAGGTGTCAGGCGCGGTGTCGCACAACCAGGGATGCCGATTGCGGCTTCGGCGACCGGCGTAGACGTCAACCGAAGATTCTGGTGACCGCGTGGCCGGAGCTGGCCTGCAGACTGAAGCCATCTGGTCCGTACCGCGTGGCGGGTGGGACTCCCAGTGCGTGGAACAGCGTGGCCGAAAAGTCCTCGGGCATGACCGGTAGGTCTTTCACATACCCCGCGTGCTGATCCGAGGCACCGTAGACCTGACCGCCGCGAATTCCGCAACCTGCCAGCATTGCCGAATAACAGTGCGGCCAGTGGTCTCGACCACGGTTGTTGACTTTCGGCGTGCGGCCAAACTCACCCACCATCGCAACCAGAGTGCTGTCGAGCATTCCGCGATCTGTCAGATCATCCAGCAACGCCGACACGGCCTGATCCACATTTGGCAACGCCCAACTCAATCCGTAGGCCGAACTGCCAAAAATGCTGTCGTCGGGCTTGTACAGAACTCCGTGCATATCCCACGTCTGCACGTTCTTGAACTTGTGCCCTGGCGGCACGCCCGTGAATGCGACCACCGTCACCAGTCGCACTCCGGCTTCAATGAGGCGCCGAGCCAGCAGCAGGTTCTGACCCAAGGGGTGGATGCCGTATTGCTGCCGCGTATTTTCATCTTCGAGTGTGACGTCAAAGGCCTGCCTGGTCACGTTGCCGTTCAGCAGGTCCAGTGCCTTGGTCTGCAGTTTGGAAAACTTGGCCGCTCTGTGAGCCGGTCGCTGACTGGGATCATCGATGGCGCCGAGCAATTCATGGCGTCGGGTGAGTCGTTCGCTGGAGCAATCCTCAGGCGGGTCAAAGTCGGTGAAGCGAAACCTGGGATTCGATGGGTTATTCAAATCCTTACCGATCTGCAGAGGACTGCAGGCCATGCCCAACGCTCCGCCCGTGTGGTACCAGGGCTTCACGTCGCCAGCGAGATTCTGCACCCACGCATAAGACGGCACGTCTTCAGCCGACGGTCGCAGTCGGGCCATCACCGCCCCGTAGTAGGGCGTCTGGTCCGTCGGTCGCCGATTCCCGGTCATGCAGATATGCATGGCTCCATCGTGGCCACCGTTGGTGGTCTGCATGGATCGCACGATGCAGTACCGGTCGGCTCGACGAGCCAGCCAGGGCATCTTTTCGCAAATCTGTATTCCCGGAACGCTGGTCGCGATTGGCAGGAAGACTCCGCGGATGTTCTCAGGCGCGTCGGGCTTCAAGTCCCACATGTCCTGCTGAGGAGCGCCTCCATATTGCAGGATGAAGATGCAGGACCGTTCGCTCTGACCAGGACCAGGCGGCCGACCGTCTCCGAGATCCCCCTGTAAGAGCGAAGGCAGACTCAAACTCGTGCCGGCGATGGAACCAATCTGCAGAATCTTGCGACGGCTGATCGGCTTTCCAGGGAACGATTCTGCGAATGACATCATGCAGCTCCAACCATGGGCGCCATGCATCAGAGACGACGAATATGTTACCCCTGACTGGTTGATGTGAGAAAGCACAACAATCAAATGTTGGCCCGATGTGAGGATCCGCTCGCCAGCAACACTGAGTTGTCCTGAAAGCCATGCTGGGCGAGAACAGAAAGTTCTTCACTTCCCGATCTCCAAGTGATACTTGCAATCGTCTGCTGCTCAGCACACGCCAAGCTGGCCGGTGTGGATGAACCTGTACCCGCAGCGACCGTCCGCCCGTTTCTGCGAAGTCACTGTCACGATTGTCATGGCCCCGACGCGTCTGAGACCGATGCCGGCTTTCGAATCGACCGGGTGTACGGCGCCGATCAAAACGGGGCGTTCCTGGCCGGCTACTTCGACGCAAATCGTAATCCGACAATCTCCGAGTTCACTGTCAGCCTGGGATTCCGCAAGACGATTCGCGTCGTGCCATACAGGACACGCGTCAGCAAGTGGAACCAGGCGCCCGTGAGAAGGGTCCGAGCCTCGTCGTGCAATGGGTCGAAATCGAGGGTCCGCTGATCGAACAGTGGACGCCGGACAGTCCGCATCCCTGCCGTGCAGGCAACGACCGGGTGCGATGAGCATTGGGCCGCGCCCAAACACATGGCTGTTACAAATGCCAGACAAACGAGAGTATAACATGAAATTGCAGCGCCCCGTTTAGAGCACATGAGAAGTGCGGTGGCCCTGGGAGCTGACTCAATGGCAAGGCTCCGGCATCACACTCAGTCGATCGCGGGTCTGAAACTTCACATCAACCTCGAAGTGCTGAGACACAATGAGCGTCCGTTGAAGACTACCACTGTTTCCCACTGAGTAAGCGAGGAATGGAGTTCGGCCTTCCACGCGGATTCAACCAACTACGGAGTGTGTAACCGATTCGGTCCGTGCCACGTCCTGCCAAAGTCACAGAGCTTTCAGCATCAGGGCGGCCTTGTCTTCAAACTGCTTCTGCCATTCCGGCGCAAGCAGGCAGTCGCTGTCTTCCTGGGCATTGCCAACGTTTCGAAGCTGTTCTGCTGTCGGCGAGTAGTAGATGTATCCATTGGTATAACCAGCTACGAAAGTCAGATCGTGAGGCGAGGCCTTCTTGATGTTCAGCCCGATGCGGACCGTTAGTTCCCCCGGGAATGTCAGCATCACAAATTCCCCAATCCTCAGGCCGACGAGTTCCACATCGATCGTTCGCTTGCCTGCGGCGACGTAGCTGGCCTGGTGCTTGCGCAACAGTCGCAGATTCGTGTTCACCCGCGTCAACTGCTCCATGGTGTGGATGTTGCGAATGTAGGCGGCCATGTTGCGACGGTTTTCCGCGTCCAGTCTGGTCAGGTGGTTACGGCCGATGTTCTTGTCGTGCAGGTAACGATGTGAGTAATAAGATGGAAACTCACCCGACACGTTGTACTTCACGACAAGCGGGACGAACGTTTTCAGGCTGAGACTCGTGCCTCCCAGAGATCCTGCAAGACGCACTTGTTCGGATTCCATTTCGATGATGCGCTGTGCCAGATCCGATCGCGGCAAAGCGATGACTTCGTTGAGCATCGTCAGCCGTTCGTCCTGTTTGAGTTGCACTTTTCGAAGGGCCTGCAGTGTGCTCAGACCCAATACATTGCCCAGCGTTTCCGCATCACGCGGGTGGTCGACGTCTTTGTAATTAACCGGATTGATGTCGCCACCACATCCCTGCACGAACAGAGCAATGGCGCCATCGCTCAGGTTGTCTTCGATCACCTGTGAAGAAAAACCTGTGATATCCGCCGTATTGCCGCCGCTGGCTGCTCCCTGAATGGGATGGCATGCAAAGTTGTAAACAACAGCCAGAGTGCTGCCGTCGGTTCTGTCGAGACGCAGTATTCCGATTTCGGGATCAACCGGGCCGGCCTCAGCCACTTCTTCATCGGGCGGCAGCGAATATGCGTGCCGGACATCCACTTCTCTACCACTTTTCAGTTTGAGTCGCCGGTTCTCCATAATACGGTCTTCGTGACCGACCCCGGCTCCGACATGCACTGGGACGAGTTTCTGAGTTGCAGTTTTAATGACCCGAAATGTCCGTTCCTCAACGTCTTTACATGGAACTCCGTGGCAATGACTGGTGTTGATCATCACATTCGCTGGCTTGATGCCAAGTTCCTCTTCGACTCGGGTACGGACGTTGTCCAGGAAATCATCGGGGATGTGTCCGATCTGACCCAGCGACACGACATCGAGGGTGACGATAACCGCAGTGGTTGTGCCATCTGTGATAACCAGTGCCCTAGAATGAAGCGGGCCATCGACCGGGCCGGCGTCGCGATTGGAAATATCGATCTTTGCGGCGCCCGCCCGCAGTGGTGCTGCGTCGGCAGTTTCGGACAACAGAAACCCAGCGAGGATTGCCACGATGAGGTAGCAACTCAGTCCCGTACGGCATTCAATCATCATGGATGTTCTCTGCATGGCAGTGCTCCTTACAGGGCGCGAATCAGAGTGTTCAGGCAGATCTTAGTTAGACAGCGGCACTTTGGTACGCAGTGGCAACGATACAAGCCCGAAGCGCAAGTGTCCATGAGGACACTTTCGTCAAGTCGAAAGTGAGAAGACGCGGGATTTTCCATGCGTCCATGAAGTCGCGATACGGTTTCTTCGGCTTATCCGGCCCGGTACTCTGCCCTTCGTTTTGATCGGGGCGACGTGCCATGTTTTGTGATCACAAGGAATAAAAAGGACCAAAGGCGTCGAAGCGGGTGTCGTCATTGTATTGCACTTGCAATAACACACTTGTATTAAGCAGTTTGGGGCTGTAGCTCAATCGGTTAGAGCAGCGGACTCATAATCCGTTGGTTGGGGGTTCAAGTCCCTCCAGCCCTACTTCTTAAAGCCCGTTGCATCATGTTGCGACGGGCTTTCCGCTTAGATTGAGCCAGCACAACATCGGCGACGGCGCGTGGCAGGTCCACATGTCACGAGCTTCGTCCTCGGTGAACTCTCTGAATTTTTTTGCACGAGACTGATCGAGTCCGCCCGTCGTCCCGCCGCACCTTGCCTGAACCGCAGCCGGCTGTGTCCATCGCGACGTAGCGGCGCTCTGCCCAGACTCGTGCCCAGTCGGCAAACGCCTGACCCGTGTACCAGCACCATGCCAGGAAACGGGCCTTTACCGTGTATGTCAGTGGCCACCCGACGCAGGCAAACACTCGCGTTGGCTTGCCCTTGAACGGTTCGCTCTGATACTTGACGGCTTGGACAAACACCAGCGATTCAAACTGGAGGATCTGTGGATGAAGTCATTGGAACTCATGATCCGCAGAGTCTTTGTCTTGTGCCTGCTGACCCTGCATGTCACTCCAATTTTCGCAGCAAAGGTTAAGGATGCACCGAAGCGGCGCCCTAACATCGTGTGGATTGTGGGCGAGAATCTGAAGCTGGACCTGGGCTGCTACGGAGCCAGCAATGTCAAAACACCGCATCTGGATCGTCTGGCAGCCACCGGCGTGCGCTACACGCGAGTCTTCTCGACATCGCCGGTTTGTGCTCCCAGCCGTTCGGCATTCATGACGGGGATGTATCAGACAACGACCGACATGCATCACATGCGGTCGCATCGCGATGATGACTACCGGCTGCCGCCCGGTGTGCGGTCCATCACGCACCGATTGACCGATGCCGGTTATCTCACAGCGAACATCACAAAGATCGGCGACCGCATTGTCGGGACGGGCAAGCTCGATCTGAATTTCGTCAATGAAGGACCCGTTTACGAAATTGACGACTGGTCGCTGTTGAAATCGCGACAACCGTTTTTCGCACAGATCAACACACCAGAGAATGAGTACGACATCTACGATCGCAAGACAGCCAGCAAGAAGCGCGTTCTCTGGGTGGGTGAGGACAAGCATCCGCAGATCGCGACGCCCGACAATGTTACTCCGCCGCCCTACTACCCGGACCATCCTGTCTCCAGGCAGGAATGGGCTCGCTATCTCAATTCGGTGTCAGGACTGGATCGTCGTGTCGGATGGATTCTGGAACAGCTCCAGAAAGACGGCACGATCGACGACACCGTGATCATCTTCTTTGCCGACAATGGACGACTTGAGGCGCGCGGGATTCACTGGTGCTGGGACACCGGACTACACGTGCCGATGATCATTCACTGGCCGAAGAACTTTCCTGCACCGCCGCAGTACCAGCCAGGAACGGCCAGTGACCAGGTCATCAGTCTGCTTGACCTGACTGCCACGACGATGCACGTCGCCGGAATCGAACGTCCGGCGGGGATGCAGAGCCGCAACTTCCTGGGCGACCGAGCCGATCCGCCACGAAAATATGCTTTCAGCGCCCGCGACCGAATTGATGAAACAGTCAACCGCATCCGATCAGTCCGGGACAGCCGGTACCACTACCTTCGGAACTACATGCCGGAGCAGGGCTTTGCCTCGTTGAATCGCTACAAGGAAAAGTGCTTCGCCATTAAACCGGTGATGCGGGAGATGTTCCGTCAGGGGAAACTTACCGGCCCGGCGGCGGAACTGTTCAAGCCGCTTCCTTTCGAACAGTTGTATGACACCGAAGCCGACCCGCACGAAATCCGCGACCTAGCCGGATCTGAAAAGCCGGAACACCGTAAAGCACTGCTGCGACTGCGCACGGCACTGGACGTCTGGCTGATCGAGACGGGTGATCGTGGCGAATGGCCCGAACCACCGGAAGTCGTCGCCCCATTCGTCAAAGAGATGCACGACTGGTTCGGAACACCTGACTGGTATCGCAACGAGCGGTAACGCTGGTGTTTTCAGCCCGCCTTCGACAGAGAGAAATACCGTTCTGCGCCAGCTGCCATCTGTTTGAGGGAGTCGGTCGCCTCAAACCGCTTCCCGAGGTCTGCGTACTTCTCGAGTTTCTTCAAGACTTCATCGGGACCTTCGGCATCGCACCAGTGCAGGATGCCTCCGCGGAACGCCGGGAAGCCGATGCCCAGCATCAGGCCGAGGTCCACATGCGCTGGCTCTGAGACGATCCCGTCTTCGAGCGTCCGCGTCGCTTCGAGCAGCATGGGCAGAAACAGGCGTTCGGTGATCTCATCCTGCGAAAACTCACGCGTGCCCGTGCGACGCTTTTCGAGGAACGCATCGAATTCCGGATCGGCTGCCGGCTTGCATTTTGGGCCAACGTACTGGCGGAAGCCTTTGCTGGCCTTCTTTCCGAGCCGTCCGGACTGCACGATGTCCTGCAACAATGGACACATCTCGGCGCGGTCGGAGTAGGCTGTCGCAACAACCTGCCCGGCGAACAGAGCGACGTCGGTGCCCACGAGATCGTGCAGGGCGATCGGTCCCATGGGCATGCCGAATTTTGTCGATGCCTTGTCGATCTGATCCATCGACGCGCCCTCGCACAGCAGCAGCAGCGATTCGTTCATGTAAGGCAGCAGGACCCGATTCACCAGAAATCCCGGGCAGTCCTTCATAACGATGGGCGTCTTACCGATTCGTTTGGCGAGCGCGACGACCGTCTCGACCGTTTCGTCATCCGTCTTCTCACCTCGGATGACTTCCACCAGTTGCATTCGATCGACGGGAAAGAAGAAGTGCATTCCGACGAAGCGTTCGGGGCACGGAGCCGACTCGGCCATTCGCGTGATTGAGATGGTCGATGTGTTGCTTGCCAGAATCGCACCATCTTTCAGTACCGGAGCCATCTCACGATAGGACGACGTCTTCAGTTCTTCGTTTTCAGTGATGGCTTCGACGACCACGTCGCAACCGGAGAAGCCGCTTTTCGTCGTCGCCGTACTGAGCAGACTGAGCATGTCGGCCATGTCCTGCGGAGTGGCTCGGCCGATCTTGATGCGAGAGCTAATCGTCTTGCGCGAAGCTGCCATGCCCCAGCCGATTCGCTCTTCGTCGATGTCCACCATGACGGCGGGAACTCCGCGTCGCGCATGTGCTGTGGCAATTCCCGAACCCATCTGCCCGCTGCCGAGGACTCCGACGCGACCGACTGTCTTCGGAGTGGCGCCCGTACCGCCAAAACCGGGGTCCTTGCCTACCTGCGTGTTCATAAAGAACACACCGATCAGGTTTCCCGAGATCAACGAGCCGACAACTTCCAGCGACACATCACGTTCGATTGCGAGCCCTTCTTCCAGGGGCACGTTGACGCCATCCTTGATGGCTTTGAGCGCGGCGAGCGGGGCAGGATACTGTCCCTTCGTCTTACCTCGGACGGCACCTTCCGCGCACGCGAACGCAAACATCATCTGGTCAGCGGACAAACCCAGCGGCTGAGACCGACGTTCACGGTTCTTCTGCCAGGCACTGCTCTTGCTCAGGATGCCGATTAGGCGACGGCCTTCGTCAAGCAGTTGGTCTGCTGCAACGGCATCAAAGGCGAGACCGCGTTCGACGCACTGAGTCGGAGTCTGTGGTGCGCCCGATGTGATCATCTCGATGGCGTAATTGATGCCGATCAGACGCGGCAGACGTTGTGTTCCGCCCCATCCGGGGATCAGACCAACGTTGACTTCCGGCAGTGCGACCTTTGTCTTGCCGGTTGAGACGATCCGCTCATCGAACGACAGCACCAGCTCGGTACCGCCGCCCATGCAGGCGCCGTCGATCAGAGCCACGGTGGGGAATGGCAGGCGACTGATGCGGCTGAACAGAGTGTGGCCGGCTTCCACCGCGGCAAGTGCTTCTTCCTGAGTCGCAGTCGCGAGTGCTCCGAGTTCGTTGAGGTCTGCTCCGGCGATGAACTGCCCCGGCTTGCCGCTCTGCAACAACAGACCGTTCAGGTCAGATCGCTGTTCCAAGTCATCGACGAGCACTGCCAGTTCCTCCAGCACCGCGCGGCCGAGCGTGTTGACCTTTCTGTCCGGGGTATCAAACGTCAGCAGCCCGATCTGCCCGTCCAGCTCCTCGAAGCGAAAAACGCCCATGACGACTCCTTTCAACCCGTTCGAAGTAACCGCGTTCATGCGGTTGTCCGCGCGTAGTGTCGTCGGGGTACCGAAACTGTCAAGAAGCGATTCACTGAGCCTGCTGCGTGGCCGGACTCGCGACACTACAGACTGATTCGCTCACCGGGCTGCATGGCAACAGGCTCCGCGGACGTTTCCGCGCGAATTCGTTCGGCCCAGGCCGCAGCGTCCTGGGCGATCAGCGGCCAGGTGTCGTAATGGTCCGGGATCACGCGCTTTGGCTGGATCAGTTTGACCGCGCGGAGTGCATCATCGGGACCCATCGTAAAGTTGTCGCCGATGGGCAGGATGGCCAGGTCGATGCCTTCCTCTCCGATCAATTGCATGTCGAGAAACAGGCCTGTGTCGCAGGCATGATAGATATTGCCATTTTCCGTCTTGAGCAGGATGCCACACGGATTCCCGCCGTTTGAACCGTCCGGCAGTGCCGAGCCATGGTGCGCGATCGTCAGCTTCACCGTGCCGAAATCGTGTGCGTGCGCGCCGCCAATGTGTTGAGGATGGCAGTTCTCCAGCCCCTGCGCCTGCAGCCACGAGACAATCTCGAAATTGGCGATGACCAGACAATCGGTGCGTTTTGCGATGTCGATCGTATCACCGATGTGATCGCCGTGGCCGTGCGAAACAATGATCGCATCCGGGCTTACATCATCGGCGGAGACTGAGGCGGACGGATTGTCGGTAAAGAACGGATCGATGATGACCGTCTTACCGGATGTTTCGATTGAGAAGGTTCCGTGCCCCAGCCAGGTGACGGAAGTGGCCATCGTGGTGGTTCCCTGATTTCAGTAACTGCAAGACTGTGCGGCGGGGGATTCTAGCCGAAGGCCCGTGTCGGGTGTTATTGTCGAGTTGCGTTACGAAGGTGAACTCTCATGGCAAACTGGCTCGACAAAGCACTGGGGCGACGTTCCGCCACAATTTACAAGCCGGTTCCCTTTGTGCGCCCGTGTCCGTGCGGGACCAAACTCTCTGGAGTCCGGCAGGAACGCGCTCGTCGATTGATCTGTGCTGACTGCGGCGAGCCACATTTTATCCTGCCCGTCAATCTTTATCCGGAATCGGAACGCATCCATTTTCAGCCACTGGAAGTAGGTGAGTTCGAGCCATCAAGTGAATACGAGCAACCAGCGGAGTTCGACGTCGACCCGGAACTGGATCTCGACTCCGTTGACGATGGCAAAGAAGAAGAGTCGCGTGAGTCTCTCATGCCACCGCCCCCAGACCTGGGCGAGGCGCTACTTGATGACTGGAAGGACGACCACGAGGAAGTACCGGATTCAGAGCCTTCTCAGGCGATCGTCATCCCGTCCCGCCAGGAGGAACGGGCTGGTCAGCGACAGAAACTGCTGCTGGTCGGAACTGCGTTCTTCGTGCTTGTTGGCGCGATGATCGTATGGGGGGCTTGGGACGGATGGAAAGAGGCGGCCGAAATACGCCTGCAGATGGCGCGAGATGCTGGCCTCGTTGCCCTGGAGTTGGGTGATTTCGTGACAGCTCGCCGTGAGTTCGCGGAAGCGCTGGATGCACTTCAGACGCTGGGTGTCACTGGCGAGAGATACACAAGTCTCCACGATCTGTGGATGGAATCAGAAGCCGCAGTTGGACTCACCAGCAGAAGTCTGCAGGATTTGGTCGAGTCGGCGAATCGGACACTGAGCACCGGGTCGATTGAGGATTGGGACAGCGAATTCCATGCGATCTTTGAGGATCAGTGGATACTGATCGATCAGTCGCCGTCTCAAATCGTGCCCGGCGACACGAACGGAGGGCGTCGCATCGAACTTCTTTGGGGAGTGGAGGGTGTGCCAATTCACGTGTCTGGTATTGACCGGCTGTTAACGAAAGCAGGTGGCAGTGCACAACGGATTGTCTTTGCCGGACAACTGACGGGCTGCCGCCGGGAATCCAATGCGTGGGTCGTGGAATTGAAACCTGAGAATGCGTTTCTATGGAGACGGTTCCAAAGTCTGGAACAACTTGGTTTTGTCGTTGACTCGGAAGAGGCCCAGGCCATACGTGACGTGATCGAGTCTCAGGCTGAACTGTCAGATTCGAATGAAGTCGTCCTCTCGCAGGAGAACTCGGATGCGAGGTAATGCGCATCATGCACCGAGATTTTTTCCGTTCGCACTCGCGCTCGCCATCATTGCTTGCGCATCGCAGTCGACCGTGGCGGCTTTGATTTCAGTTGAGGCATTTCTCGAACTGAAGCCGCGATGGGAGCGATTAGTTGGTGCGAAATTCCAAATCGAAGGACGGGTCTCAACGGCAGGGGGCAAAACGCTGCTGATGCGCAAGTTGCAGGAACTCAACTTTGTCAGCGAGGAAGACGTTCCAAAACTGAAAGGCACGGACACGGTCGAGATTCACGGGATGCTCGCCCGGGACGACGACGAAAAACTGATCTTCCGCGTCACGTCAGTCAAGAAGCTGATCTCCGATGTCGATCGTCTGAATCGCCTGCGAATCGATCTTCCCGCTGACAAGCCGAATGAGTGGTATGATCTCGGCGACTGGGCGATCGCCCGTGGCGTGTTTTACTCCGACGATGAGCTGATCAGAGAAGGCCGGGAATTGCATCTCTCCGGACTCAGTCGCGAACACACCAGACTTCGCGTCAAGGACTATCAGTCATTGAAGGACCTGGCGATCAAAGCCGAAGAATTGAATCTTGGTGAAACACTCAAGATTGAATATCTCTACGAAGGCAACTATCGGGACTGGCAAAATGAACGCCGCGAGGCGACGTCGCTGCAACTGGCAGGAATCGGATCGCGAGTCGTGCGCGATCTTCCGGGGGCTGGAACACCGTTGCCGAACCTGCCGGAAGCGTTGCGCAAGGCATGGCACGAATCTCCACTGAATGGGTATCGGACAAGCCAGTCGTTGTCGGTCCGCAATCAGTATCATCGTCTGCTGTACCAGGAAATCATGCTGGAGAGCATTCAGATCGATGCGGATCCGGGTGGAAAGAACGGGAAGGAAATTGCCTCGCGCCTGAGACGGGAAGTGCCGGAATTCGGAGCGCTGGCGGACCAGTACGTCACCGATGAATTGGACTGGAAGTTGAAGAATGTCACGACACTCAGTCGCTTCGACATGCTGGCACTGCAGCGTGAGTTTGAGGAGCGCAGTGAGCCGGACAATGCCGAGCAGGCGATCGACGAATGGTTCCGGAACCGCGAGGCGCAATTGCTTAAGCTGGGCGTTGACGGCCTGATCGACCTGGCGACCGAGTACGAGGAGTTAATGGATGATAAGAACGAGGCGATCCGGCTGTTGCTGATGGCCGAACGAAAGAAGCCTGGCATTGGCATTGTGGCCGAACGTTTGGAGGGACACGGGTACGAGTACATTGACGACCAGTGGCGCGATCCGGAGGAAGTCCGCGAGCGACGCAACACGGCGATCAATGTTGCCATGCGGGAAGGTCGCGTCACCAAAGGGATGACGGCAGCTCAAGTCGAACAAACGCTGGGTAAACCAATGGCGAAGACGCGCATCCTGACGGGTCGAAATGTGATCGAGTACTGGATGTTTGGAACGTCGGGCGCACGGTTGTCCGTACGCCTGCAGCGGCTGGCCAACCGCCGTGAGCCGATCGTTGAGGCGTTCAGTCAACTGGCGAGATAGCGATCAATTCGGACTTGTGAGTCCGCCCAGATTGCCCGTCAGGCATCCGCAGGAGCATGCACGAGTTGCGGCATCCACTCCTGCAGGCACTTGACACCCGGCATCGGGTTTTCGGCCAGGGCATCGAGAGCCTGAACGACAGCAACGCACCCGGGCAGAGTTGTGACGCACGGCACTCCGTGGGAGACGGCTGCGGACCGAATACTGCCTTCGTCGGTGCGTGCGCCTTTGCCGTTCGGCGTGTTGAAGATGTACTGAATCTCGCCGTTGGCCATGAAGTCGAGCAGGTTCGGACGTCCCTCCTTCAACTTCTTAACAACGTCCACCTCGACACCGGCCGCTGCGAGTGTTCGAGCCGTTCCGGACGTCGCCACGATCTTGAATCCCAGTTCGCGCAGCTTGCGAGCGGGCTCGACCATGGCGGCTTTGTGTTGTTGCGCCATGCTGATAAAGACCGTGCCCGCATCGGGCAACTTAGTTCCCGCTCCGATCTGGGCTTTGGCAAATGCAATGGGAAAGTTGTCCGCAGTGCCCATGACTTCGCCGGTCGATCGCATCTCCGGACCCAGCACAATGTCGACGCCCAGGAAACGGTTGAACGGGAACACGCTTTCCTTCACCGAGATATGTTTCGGGACAATTTCCTCGGTCGCCCCCTGATCAACGAGGGATACGCCAACCATCACTTTTGCCGCGATTTTCGCCAGTGAGCGGCCCGTTGCCTTTGAGACAAACGGCGACGTTCGACTGGCGCGCGGATTGACCTCCAGCACATAGACGGTGTGCTCCGTCCGGGGTTCTGCCTCTGACGAGGCGACTTGCCCGTAACTGCGTTTCACCGCGAACTGGATATTCATCAGTCCGCGAACCTTCAGAGCTCGGGCGAGTTTGAAGGTCGCTTCCCGGATGTCATCGAGCACGTCCGCCGGTAACGAATGCGGCGGCAGCGAACAGGCGGAATCCCCCGAATGCACTCCTGCCTCTTCGATGTGCTCCATGATCCCGCCGACGATTGTTGTTTCACCGTCGGACACGGCATCGACATCCACTTCGATGGCGTCTTCCAGAAATTTGTCGATCAGCACGGGATGTCCGGACGACACATCGACCGCGTTTTCCATGTAGCCGACCAGCGACTCCTCGTCGTAACAGATCTCCATGGCGCGCCCGCCCAGCACGTAACTGGGCCGGACCAGCACGGGATAGCTGATGCGTGAGGCGATCTGGCGAGCCCCTTCGATATTGCTCGCCGTGCCATTTGGCGGCTGCCGGAGGTCGTTCTGTTCGAGGATCGCCTGGAAACGCTCGCGGTCTTCGGCCGCGTCGATCATGTCCGGGCTGGTGCCGATAATCGTGACTCCAGCCGCTTCCAGACCACGCGCCAGGTTGAGTGGTGTCTGTCCGCCGAACTGCACAATGACACCATCCGGCTGCAGACGATCGCAGATATTGAGTACGTCTTCCGTGGTGAGCGGTTCGAAGAACAACAGGTCGGAAGTGTCGTAGTCAGTTGAAACCGTTTCCGGATTCGAGTTCACCATGATGCTCTCGTGACCGAGTTCGCGCATGGCAAACGCGGCCTGGCAGCAGCAGTAATCGAACTCGATTCCCTGACCAATGCGATTCGGACCACCACCCAGGATCATGTATCGCTTGCGAGACGGGTCTCTGGCGGGCGATTCGTCTTCGTCTTCATACGTGGAGTAGTAGTACGGCGTGTAGGCTTCGAATTCGGCAGCGCAGGTGTCGACCTGCTTGAAGGTGGTGACGATGCCGTGTTCCTTGCGGACTCGACGGACTTCGCCTTCGGTCGTGCCCCACCAGAACGCGAGCTGCCGGTCCGAGAAACCGAACTGCTTCGCACGCCGCAACAACTCCTGCTGGCACGCGTCCAGGCTGCTCACGTCGCGCAACTCTTCCTCGACATCGAGGATCTGCCGAAGCTGCCACAGGAACCACGGATCGATCCCAGTCAGATTCTGAACATCTTCGATCGACATCCCCGACTTCATCGCGAACCGCATGTAGAAGATGCGTTCGTCATTCGGCGTCGAGAGTTTCGCTTCGATTGTTTCCCGTGTCGGCTGTTTGTCTGTGTCCCACAAATCTTTGGGACCACCACCCAGTCCGAAGTGACCGATCTCCAGCCCCCGCAACGCCTTCTGCAGCGATTCCTTGAATGTGCGGCCGATCGCCATCGTTTCGCCGACGGACTTCATCTGAACGTTCAGCGTCGGATCGGCTTCCGGGAATTTCTCAAACGTCCAGCGCGGAATTTTGGTAACGACGTAATCGATCGTTGGCTCGAAGCACGCCAGTGTCTCGCGAGTGATGTCGTTCGGAATCTCGTCCAGCGTGTAACCGACCGCCAGTTTCGCGGCGATCTTCGCGATGGGAAATCCGGTGGCTTTTGATGCGAGTGCGGATGAACGACTGACGCGTGGATTCATCTCGATGATGACCATGCGCCCGTCGGCCGGATTGATCGCAAACTGAACGTTCGAGCCGCCCGTTTCAACGCCGATCTCGCGCATGCAGGCAATCGTCGCGTCGCGGAGCCGCTGATATTCCTTGTCGGTCAGCGTCTGGGCTGGTGCGACCGTGATAGAATCACCCGTATGCACGCCCATCGCATCGAAGTTCTCAATCGCGCAGATGATGACGACGTTGTCAGCCACGTCGCGCATCACCTCCATCTCGTACTCTTTCCAGCCGATGATGGATTCTTCCAGCAGCACCTCATTGACCGGTGACAGCGCCAGTCCCTTGCGGACCTTTTCGTCAAATTCTTCGCGGTTGTAAGCGATACCACCGCCGCTGCCGCCGAGCGTGTAGCTGGGGCGAATGATGATCGGCAACCCGATTTCCCGCACAGCATCGCGCGCTTCGTCCATGTCGTGGACGGTTCTACTGGCCGGCACGTCGATGCCGATCTTCTGCATGGCCACCTTGAACGACTCGCGGCCTTCGGCCTTCGCGATGACGTGTTCGGTTGCTCCGATCAGTTCAACGCCTAACTGATCGAGAATGCCGCGCCGCGCCAGGTCCATCGCGGTATTCAGTCCCGTCTGTCCGCCGAGTGTGGGCAGGACTGCATCCGGGCGTTCTTTTTCGAGGATTTTCTGAACGTACTGCCAGGTGATGGGCTCGATATAGGTCCGGTCGGCCATGTCTGGGTCGGTCATGATCGTCGCTGGATTCGAATTGACCAGGACGACTTCATAGCCCTCTTCACGCAGCGATTTGCAGGCCTGCGCTCCGGAATAGTCGAACTCACAGGCCTGACCGATGAC
>CAYSJO010000496.1:0-5342 GCA_964431285.1 uncultured Planctomycetaceae bacterium | reverse complement strand
CTCGCCCAATGGATCGGTTGATCTGTGGCGATGTCGGTTACGGCAAGACCGAAGTCGCCATGCGGGCTGCCTTCAAGATGATCGATGCCGGAAAGCAAGTGGCAATCCTTGTTCCCACCACCGTGCTTGCCGAGCAGCACTACCGCACGTTCACCGAACGTATGGCCGAGTTCCCCATCTCAATCGAATCACTGTCCCGCTTCAAAACCAAGGGCAAGCAGCGGAAAGTCGTCGAGGCACTGAAGGATGGCTCTGTCGACCTTGTGATTGGCACGCACCGACTCGTATCAAAAGACGTATCGTTCAAGAACCTGGGACTGGTTGTCATTGATGAAGAGCAGCGATTCGGTGTCGACGTCAAAGAGGCGTTGAAACTACTGCGGCTGGAAGTCGATGTCTTGACGCTGTCCGCGACGCCCATCCCACGCACATTGCATCTTTCGCTTCTGGGCATTCGCGAGATTTCGAATCTGACAACGGCCCCACAGGAACGAGTCGCGGTCACGACACGTATCTGTCGATTCGACGCCGATCTGATCCGCCAGTCAATCGTGCGGGAGTTGAACCGCAATGGGCAGGTGTTCTTCGTGCATAACCGCGTCTGGAACATTCACGAAATCGCAGCCCGTATCGAACAGATCGTTCCGGAAGCACGTGTCGACATTGGTCACGGGCAAATGACCCCGCACGAACTGGAAGCGGCCATGTTGCGATTCGTCCACGGTGAAACCGACGTCTTCGTTTGTACGACAATCATCGAAAGTGGCGTCGACATCCCGAACGCCAACACGATGTTCATCCATCAGGCGGACAATTTCGGACTGGCTGATCTGCATCAGTTGCGGGGACGCGTCGGACGGTACAAGCATCGTGCGTACTGCTATCTGCTGCTGGAAGAAGACAAGCTGCTGACATCGGTCGCAGCAAAGCGGCTGAAAGCCATTGAAGAGTTCAGTGAACTCGGCGCGGGGTTCAAGATCGCGATGCGTGACCTGGAGATCCGTGGTGCCGGAAACATTCTGGGCACGGAGCAAAGCGGACACATCGCAGTTGTCGGCTACGAGTTGTACTGTCAACTGCTGGAGAACGCCGTTCATCATCTGAAGAACGAACCGTCCCGCGAGTCGCCTCACGTCACAATCGAGTTACCGGTTACTGCATTTTTCCCAGGGTCGTACGTCCCGCCCGGTCGACCGAAGATCGAAGTCTACCGCCGACTGTCGTCGCTTAAGACCGTTGATCAAATGCGAGACTTCGAGACAGAGTTGCGTGACCGGTTCGGTCCGATTCCAGATGAGGCTCGACGACTGCTTGATCTGCAGGAACTGCAGATTCTGGCGAGGCTGTGGCAGATCAACCGCGTTCATCTGGAAGACGGATATCTGACGTTTACATATGACGATCTCAAATACATGAACCTGCTGAAGGGACGCCTGAAAGGCAAGTTGCGAATCGTTGACAATCGGCAGGCGTGTATACCACTCAAGGATCCGAACCCCAACCCGATTCCGCTGCTGAAGACGCTGAAGAAGATCCTGCGTCCCTATGCGGTAAATACGGCCGCGTCTCTTGAAGCGAAAAGTCCTGCGGAAGGTGCCGCGTGATTCTCGCGGCAGCCACGAGTCTGGCAATTATTTCGCCGACCGACACTGGACTGTGATCGCATAGAGCTGCGGTATCTGGTCGTGCATCACGCGAAACGCCGTGCCGTGGTTGCGTGCCGCCCCATCCGGTTTCAGATGCATCCGCATCTCGACCACGACCTCACGGCGTTCCAGCAGGCTGAGGAATGACTCGACAGACGGGTCGCTGCAGTAGAGCACACTGTTGAAGTAAAACTGCTCATTGCCACCAGTTCCCCGCGTCGCCGCCTGCACGAACGCCGTTTCCCGCAACTTCTCCTGGAGACGATCCGCGAGAATTTCAAACGTCCAGAATGCGACCGGCCGACCACGAAACAGCAGCCACACGCGGCGATGATCACGATCGACTCGCACGGATAGCCCGTGCGAGTTCACCTTACTGGTGACCGTCGAGTACACCGCCCGTCGCCCGTTGTCGTCGATGTATCCGTACTTCGGGATGCGGGTGCGATGCGACAGACCGTCAGTCCATTGTGGCTCTTTCAGAAACAGATTCATGCGCCGCGAACGGCTGAATTTAGAATCGTCGCCAAGGTGAGCTTTCAGCTCCATTCCAAGGAAGTCACCGGTCTGTCGGTTGTTCTCCTCAATGCCCAGCAGTGATTCGAGCGTGTAACCGATGCCGGTAGATCCCCGTCGCAGCGTTGGTACATAACTCAATTCCGCAATCCGATCGAACTCGGGCAGGAACTTCTGCAGAGCCACACTCGGTTCGCGGTTGCTGGTTGTCCGGCAAACCGTGTCGAGTGCTGCCACACCAACATGAGCCTGATCGTGAGAGAGGCCGACGTGGGCGAGCACTGTCGCGTAGTGCGCCAGATCCGGACGCAGTATGTGACACTCAAACTCGATCGGCGCCCGATCAGTTCGATGTCTTGCGAGCAACAGCAGCGACTGTTCCGAAACAGGTGTCGCAGCGACATCACGATCGAACGAAATGGAAAACGTACCGGTAGCCCGGGTCCACTTCCCCTTGGACGAAACTGGCCCATCGGAAGTGCGCAGGAGGACTGCGACTGTCGTCGTTGCCGTTGTCTCTTCGGACCCGGGCGTTATGGCTGTGATGGAATCTGAAAGTTGAAAAGCCCGTAGTTTCGATGCGTCGCGATGGTCGAGCACTTGAAAGTACAGACAGTCCGTGTGCTCGGCTCAAACAGTACGACCTGAGTCCAGTGAGGATGGTCACTGCCCGGCGAATCGCTGGCGGAGATAAAAAAAGCCGCCAGAAATGCCACGCACAATCGCGAGAACATGTCGAGCGGCTCCATTTCAGGCCGAGTGCCAGGAAATCTGACACCTGGCTTATGTCGGTTCGTCAGGCGAATTCCTAATCGACAGCCTCATCACCAGCCGATTCATCGGCTGCATCACTGCTGGTACCGTCAGTCGATTCTTCCTGCACGCCCGGTTTGATTCCCAGGGCCTTGGCAATAATGAACGCCAGAACTGCGGCACCAAAGCTGGCAAGTGCTCCCATCTTGACTGAATCAAGCGTTGCCAGTTTGTCCGCATAAGTCGGATCACCCGTTGGCGGGATCGGGAAGGCCGCCGTCGAAACGAATAGTGCCACCGTAAAACCAATCCCGGCGATCATGCCCAGGGTGACGATGTGGCGGTACGACATGCCACCGGGCACTTCGAGCTTGAACCCTTTCTGGGCAATCCATGTGAACAAGGTAATCCCGACGGGCTTACCGATCAGCAGCCCTGCCAACACCATCCAAGTTCCCGTGCCTGATGCGGAAAAGCCCACGCCGGCATTCATCAGGCCGAACAGCCCTAGGATGATTTCCACCGGGTCTTTCATCCAGTGCTCGAACGCGTTGAGCGTGTCGTCCCGGTGCAACTCTTTGATCGCAAAGATCCCGAGGTCCGTCCCTGCATGAGGCATGCAGGGAATAATGGGTATCAGTCCGAGCGCTGGATGGACGCCGGCTTTGTAGAAGGCGAACCAGCTCATGGCACCGGGAATCAGCAGATACCACCAGAAACTCTGCAGTTTCAATTTGCGAAAACTGAATCCGAGGGCAACGCCCGCACCGCACAGTGCCATCCACACCAGTTCCAGTGGTGCCTGCGGATAGAAGACGGCCAGAATGATTAGACCGGCCGCGTCGTCAGCGATCGCCAGCAGCAATAAGAACGCAATTGCCGGATGCCCCGGACCAAAGATGATACGAGCGACCAGATAACTGAAGGCAATATCAGTCGCGCAGGGAACGGCCCAGCCGTTGGACAGCGCCTCCATTTCTCCGGCGGCCATAACTCCGAGGAGATAGATACCTGCCGGCCCCACGATCCCGCCCAGAGTGGCCAGCAACGGTGTGGCAGCTTTCTTTGGATTCGACAAAGGCCCGCCGGGCAGTAGCGCTTCCCACACTTCCTTGCCCGCGATGGCAAAGAACAGGGCCATCAGAATGTCATTGACCAAGAAATGAATCGTGAACCCGTGATGACCGGAATCCTCTTCCGCCGCCTCTTCACTTCCTTCTTCTGGGGCTGGTGCCGGGTCCTCGGCTGCTGGCTCAGGTTCTTCGTGATGCGACCCGCCCGTCAGATCAAAATGGACGAAATCGTGATACGCGTCTGGAGCAGTATTTGCCCAGACGAGCGCCAGTACTGCTCCGGCAATCAGGAAGATCGAGTTATCGAACAGAAAAGCAACTGCGGGGGACTTCTTGTTGTGGTGTGCCATCATGGTTCCAGTGTTCGACATGAATTGGGGGAGATGTAGACGGACAATGCCAGAGCATTCGATTCGACTCACACGACGCGGAATACTATACCGACCTGCGCTGATTCCCAATCCTCGGCAATACATTAAATGGAATGACCGAAAGACCGAACACGTATGGAACGCTGAGGAAGGTAGAACGATGGCGAAGAACAAAGCAGCCAGAAACAAACCAGCAACTCGGCCGGACAAACAGCCAAAGGGCTTTGGTGGACTGGTCAAAGGGCGTTCACGGTCGGTTTAGGCGTTGGCGAAAGCGCTGAGGGACCTTCTGTACCAGGAACTCCCGGACGCGCAGGAGAGTTTTCACGGAGGGCATCAGCCCATTGGCATGTACCGCACGCTTGCGGAAATCTGTTGGATTCAGCCACTCACGAGCCGCTGCAATGTTTACTTTATGCGTGGGAACGAACTGCCTGACGACAACGGCCTGCTGGATGGAACCAGTGACCGATTCCGCTTCGTCAAAGTCGACTCGATCGACGCGATTGAGAACTTGCCCCTGCGCGAATGGATCCGTGAGATCGTCAGATTGAACGCCGCCCTCGTTGGCACAGCGATGACGATCGACGAGGTGCTCCAGAAACTGAGGGCGGTCTGCCTGGCTCTGCCACAGACAAAGGAAACGCTGACGTGGGGCAAACCGCATTTCCGCGTCGGCCAGAAGATCTTCTGCGGCTCCGGCGAGCAGCATGGCCGCGCCCGCCTGGGCCTGAAGATGGACCCGCACGAGTCAACGCAACTGATGCAGGTCCCCGGAGTGGAAAAGGCCCCTTACAGTCGACCCAACGGTGTTCGATGACTGGGACGAAATCGAACAACTGCTAGTGGACCGTCAGGTCTCAATTTTCGGGTAGAGGCGTTTGAGTTTTGTTCTGGCTTTGGCAGTCGTGAACTGCCAGTCCACTCCGGTCTGGGCTTTGTTGCGTTCTTCGGCCCGGGGCGTGGCGTGGGACTGGACTTTC
>CAYSJO010000495.1:0-10039 GCA_964431285.1 uncultured Planctomycetaceae bacterium | reverse complement strand
GGAAAGCGAGTCGAAAGTCCAGTCCCGCGCCACGCCCTGGGCCGAAGAACGCAACAAAGCCCAGACCGGAGTGGACTGGCAGTTCACGACTGCCAAAGCCAGAACAAAACTCAAACACCTCTACCCGACAATTGAGACCTGGCGGTCCACTAGCCGGGAGATGGTCGCCCAGAATCGCGTCGAACGCGCGCATGATCGTGCGGTCGGTCTGCCGGCCAGGCGGGCTTGCTGTGACCACGGCCGAAGGCCGCCCAACCGTCCCGAGACGCGCGACTGCAGGGAGTCGGACGTCTCGACGCTTGCGGTAGACCCTCCAGTGCTGATCGATCGTGTCAAATTCATCAGCAATGTCACCCACCGTTTCGCTCGGCCCAAGAATCAGAGCCCTTGGCTTTTCAGTGCAAAGTGAAACAGAGAGATTGCCTTCTGTTGCGCATTCGCCTTCAGGTAGTTGAGCATATTGCGACAACTGACCAGGTCCATTTTTGTGAAGGGCCGGTGGTTAACCACATTGTGCGGTGCGAAGATCACCATCTGACGCAAGTCGCTGCTGACTCGGTATTCATCCCCGCTTTTTGTGAAGTAGCGATTCAGACGGTCCGGCCGCACGTCCGTGACACTGCCGGCTGCGTACAGTCTGGCTCCTGCTTTTTCCAGCGAGGCACGGTGGACATCGGTGGCGATCACCTTGATGTCGATGTCACGGTTGCGAGCCCGCGCGCATTCCTGAAACATGATGGCCAGCGAATAGGCTTTTTCACCGGTTGCGCAGCCAGGAACCCAGATCCGCAGTCCGGATTCCGTCGCCGCATCGACAAGTTCTGCCACGACCGTCTTTTCAAGAAGCTCGAAGGCATCCGGATCCCGGAAGAACTCGGTGACGCCGATCAGCAGGTCCTTGTAGAGCGTATTCAGCTCGTCCGGATCGGACTTCAACAGTCCGATGTAACTGGCGAGGCTGTCCGCCTGCATGATTGTTATGCGGCGTTCGATCCGGCGGCCAATGGTGGTTGGCTTGTACTGCAGGAAGTCGATGCCGAATTTCGAGCGAAGCAGCACGAAGACCTCGGCCAGGCGGCTTTCTTCGGTCGCAATGGTGACCAGCGGTTCGTCGTCGCCGGCACGACCCACCGGGTGCTGAATGTACTGCAGCAAAGCGCTGGGCATATCGGACGGAGGCAATACAAAATCCGCAACACCCGTGGCAAGCGCGCTGCGGGGTATGTCGTCGAACTGTGCCGAGGCCTCGCTCTGCACCAGCACCAGCCCGCCGGCTTCATGGATCTCGGCGATGCCTCACGATCCGTCGCTGCCGGTTCCAGAAAGTACAATTCCGACCGACTGGGTGCCGGCATCCTCGGCCAGAGACCGGAAGAAAATATCGATCGGCAGGTTCAGGGTCTGGCGGGGATCCTTTCGTGTCAGCAGCAGTCGGCCGTCGGACACCACCATGTCCATCTTCGGCGGGATCAGATAGACCGCGTTGGACTCGACGAGCATCCCGTTTTCCACCCGATGGATCGCCATCTGCGTGTGTCGCGCCAGCAGTTCATCCATCAGGCTCTAGAAGTCGGGCGACAAATGCTGGACCACAACGAACGCCAGCCCGGAATCGGACGGTGTGTTGTCGAAGAAATGCTCCAGCGGCTCGAGACCGCCAGCCGAGGCTCCGATTCCCACGACACAAAGAGGTCGGTCGGAGACGTCACTGTGCTGAGGCCGAGCAACTTCTGCCGCTGATGGGGACCCGTCAACAGTGTGCTCTGCGGGGTCGATGTCAGAACTGACTTCTTGAGTCGAAGCGTTGAGTCGAAGCGGATTCGTGGTTTCTCATCTCACTCTCCGCAGGTCAGATGCGGGACAGAATGGGTGCTGCAGGCACACCGGAATTCAATGCGCTGGGAATGTTATGAGGATGTTCGCGCAGTGGGTGTGGCGGAAATGGGGGGATGTGACAGTTCCGGACTGTTACACGAGAACGTGCCAGGGACGGGCGGGGAAAGGGAGGAGGGAATGACTCGTGAGCGTAGCTGCAAATATTGCGGCTATAATAGCCTATGAAGCTATATAGACACAGCTATTATAGCCATTGATTCAGGCATCGTACCGGCTGTTCCCTGCTGCCCATCACGAGGGCGGCTCCTGCCCGAAGTGCGAGTGAAGAGCCATACGAACGAGGTCGCCATCGGAGCCGGCCTGCAACTTGTCCACAATTCGCGCACGTTTGTTCTTGACTGTGTTGTAGCTGGTCCCGTGAATCGCCGCGATTTCCTTGATGGACTTGCCAGCAACGATCCGGTCAAGCACTTCTCTCTCGCGAGTGGAGAGTCTTGACAGACGCACGGCAATGTCGGCCAGATGTCGAGGAATGACGGTCTGCTCGGACGGTTGGCTCCTGTGCCGGGCTGCCCGCTCGATGGCGAAGTGCAACGACCGGGCAAGTAGTTCACTATCAACTCGGCCTTTCACCAGGTAATCCTGCGCCCCCTGTCGAACGGCAGTCAGAGCGACCTGCTCCTCGTCCACACCACTTATCACGACGATGGGGATCCGCTCTGCGCGTGCCGCGACCGCCAGAAACGTATCCGGGCCGTCACTGTCGGGCAGCCAGAGGTCAACCAGCACGACATCCAATCCACCCTGCCCCAACTGTCTCAGGCCATCCGCCAGGTTCCAAGCGTGCCCAATGACATACCGGGACTTCATGCGTTCGTCCAGAAAGACCCGGATCAGCTCGGCATCAGCCGGATTGTCCTCGATCAGTAGAATCCGGAGAACAGCGTCGTCCGTTCCCGAATCTAACTCAGACATCGCGGCACCTGCATTGCCACAGCCCCAGAATTGAGCACGATCCACTGAGGTGAAGTTACTCGAATGGATCGGTGAGAGCGAGATAGCCTACCGGGTTGGATTCGCAGGAATTCAGCCGGTCCAACTGAACTCTTGCGAGTCCAGCTACCCTGGGACTCACCGTCAGTGGTTGAACGCGAACACCGCCGCTAATCTGGCCGGTTCGCCTGATGTCCGATCACTCTCGCCTGGAGAATTCCATGCTCGATTCGTTCCGTCATACCGTGTCCCGCCGAGACTTTCTGGCTGCGACCGCCATGGGGACTGCCGCCTTTGCCGAGCTGCCCGGCGCGTCCGCCAGTGAAGCCGATCCCTACGGCGGATTCAAGATGGGCGTTCAGAGTTACTCGTTACGTGGATTCAAGGACCCGGTCATCGCACTGGGTCACACGAAAACGCTGGGCCTCAAATACTGGGAGGCGTATCCGGGGCACATCCCGCTCGGCACGCTGCCGGAACAGGTCGCCAAACACAAGAAAATCCTCGCAGACGCCGAAGTCTCACTACTTGCATATGGAGTCGTCGGCTTTGACGCCAACGAGACCAATGCACGACGGGCATTCGACTTCGCAAAAGCGATGGGCATCGTCTCGCTCAGTGCCAATCCGAAGAAGAACAAAGCGACATTTGACCTGCTCGACAGACTCGTGGACGAATACGATGTCGCAATTGCGATCCACAACCATGGTCCGCGAGCTTTGTACGACAAGATCAGCGACGTCGAGGACATGGTTAAGGACCGGCATCCAAAGGTGGGTGCCTGCGTCGACACTGGACACTACATCCGCAGCGACGAGGACCCCGTCGAAGCTATCGAACGACTCGGTAAGCGAGTCTTCGGCTGCCACCTCAAAGACTTCCTGACGGTCGACGAAAACGGAAACAAGCAGAAGCGACCGCGAATTCTTGGCGAAGGTGATCTGGACGTGTTCGGCTGTCTGCAGGCATTACGCAAGCTCAAGTACCAGAATTGTCTCTCGTTGGAGTACGAAGAGAATCCGAAGAATCCGCTCTCGGATATCGAGGTGTGCCTGTCCATCGTGCGCGAAGCTGCGGCGAAGCTGAAGACCTGAAATCGGCCGACAAGGCGTCCGCCACTTGCAGATAACCATGGCTCGATCAACAGCTGCCTGACGTCCCGTCTCACCTTCTTGAGGACCGGATTCAGGGAGGGAGTGCATTTACCATGCAGAAGATGAAAGAAAAACTTGCCCGCAACGAACTCGTGCGAATCATCGGTGTCGGCCGACTGATGCATCATAACTTCGTGCAGATTCTCGGCATTCAGGGCGGGTTTGACGGTATCTGGTTCGATCACGAACACGTCGGATTCTCAACGGAGTCACTGGAGATCGCGGCGTTGGCCGCGCGCAGTGTTGAGCTGGAGAACTTTGTTCGCATTGCTCCGACTGATTACGCGCTTGTGACACGATCGATCGAAGCAGGCGGCGGTGGTGTGATGGCCGCGCAGATTCACTCGGCGGAACAGGCTGAGGAGTTTGTCCGCTGGTCGAAGTTCTATCCTCGCGGCTCGCGCGGACTCAACATTGGCGGACTGGATGGTCGCTTTGGATCAGTGCCACTCGCCGAATTCTGTGAGAAGTCGAACCAAGACGTGTTCGTTGCCATTCAGATCGAGACTCTGGGAGCAGTGGAAGAAGTCGAGCAGATCGCGGCGATTGACGGTGTCGACCTGCTGTTCGTCGGACCATCGGACCTGAGCCAGAGCCTGGGAGTGACTGGTCAGTTCTTCCACGAAAAGTGCATTGCCGCGATTGATCGTGTCTCGGCCGCGTGTCGGAATCACGGCAAGTCGTGGGGAGCCGTAACTGTTGGAGCAGAGCATGCCGAAATGTGCTACGAAAAAGGCTGCCGCATGATTTCTCCGACGAGCGATTCCAAGCTCGTCAACGCCGGCGTCGCGACAATCAAGGCGCAGCACCCGGACCTCTTTGCCCGATAAGACTGCGATGGCCAAGCTGTATTTTTACTACTCGGCAATGAATGCCGGGAAATCGACGACTCTGCTGCAGTCGGCCTGGAACTACCGCGAGCAGGGAATGAATCCGTTGCTGCTTACGCCGCAGATCGACGACCGTTCCAGCGACGGGCGAATTGCTTCGCGAATCGGTCTGGATGCCGATGCCCGGCGGTTCTCGCAGATCGACAACCTGTTTCAGGTCACATCGACGCAGCACTCGGAACAACCACTGCATTGTGTTCTGGTCGACGAGGCTCAGTTCCTGACAAGACAGCAGGTCCATGAACTGAGTGAAGTCGTCGACCAGCTGAATATTCCGGTACTGGCTTACGGACTCCGCACGGACTTTCAGGGCAAGCTGTTTGAGGGCAGTCAGCAGTTGCTCGCGTGGGCAGATAGCCTCGTCGAGATCAAGACGATCTGCCACTGCGGGCGCAAGGCCACAATGGTGCTGCGTCTGGATGATCACGGTCGGCCCGTGCGCGACGGCGAGCAGATTCGGATCGGTGGCAACGAGCGATACCTGTCGGTCTGCCGACAGCATTTCAAGCAGGGAATCGCGACGCGCCAGCCGAATGAATTGCCATTCGAATAGTTGGATGACACAGATAATGAGTCGGCTGAAGCCGACTCATTGTCCAGTCTCAAAGGCAGCTATCAGCCCTGGCGGTATCGTCCGGTCACACAGGACGTGAGTCGGCGGACGGAGTTCCATCCTGATCGTACCTGAGTCGCCTGCGACGGATGCAGAAACAGGAACGCGATCATCACAAGCGCGGCCGCCGAGAGCAGGGATGTCAGACGCAGACGCTGGTTCTCGGCAAAGGCCCGCAGAATCGGCAGATACCATGCGCGGGTCACCTCGGGTGCACTCGATCGGAACTCCGTGACTCGACTTTGAAGAGTCAGTTCTGCCGGTAGCTGAATGCGTTCCTCGTCAGGACTGGCGGCATCCAGGTCGATACGGGCCAGTTCCTGCAGTATGCGCGGATCGTTTTCCAGGGCCAGGGTGATGTGACGCAATTCGGTAACTCGCTGCTCCAGACCAACAAGTTGTGATTGCACCTTCAGATAGCGAGCGTCTAACTCGGCGTTGGACAGCAGCTTGGGTGCCAGTGAAACGGCCCCGTACATCACTCCGGCAAGTAGCAACAGTCCCCAGAACAGCAACGAGACTACCAGTTGCACAGACGTCATGTCGTCTTGGTGCTGGCGGTCGTCGCGGATGAAAGCGGGGCTGGTCATAGGTCTCTCGCAGGTGTGCTGCCGCCGTAAACAGAATTGGCCCGGCTGATGAAACAGCCGGGCCGATTCGCGTTACCTCTGCCTCTGCAGTTGGTCAGATCGTCCCGCCGAATTTGGCGGCTTCATCTAGAATCTCTTCGATGCGAAGAAGCTGGTTGTATTTGCAGATGCGGTCCGTACGACTGGCAGAACCTGTCTTGATCTGACCGGTCCCCAATGCGACCGCCAGGTCAGCGATCGTTGTGTCTTCAGTCTCGCCGGAACGATGGCTTATCACGGCCGTGTACCCTGCCCGGTGAGCCATCGCGACTGCCTCAACCGTCTCGGTCAGCGTTCCGATCTGGTTGACCTTAACGAGGATGCTGTTTGCAACTCCCTGATCGATTCCGTCAGCCAGACGCTTCGGATTGGTGACGAACAGGTCGTCTCCCACAAGCTGGCACTTGTCGCCGATTGCCGTGGTCAGTTTCTTCCAGCCGTCCCAGTCGTCCTCGGCCAGTCCGTCCTCGATCGAGCAGATCGGAAACTTCTCGATCCAGCCAGCCAGAATCTCAATCATGCCGTCCGAGTCGACGGACTTGCCCTCGAGTTTGTAGGTCTTTGAGTCTTCGTCGTAGAACTCGGTGGACGCGGCGTCGAGCGCGATCTTCACCTGACTGCCAAAGTCATATCCGGCATTCGTCACGGCCTGCTCGATGGTATTCATGGCTTCTTCGCTCGACGCGATATTCGGAGCGAAGCCGCCTTCATCACCAACCGCTGTGCTCAGTCCCTTGTCATGCAGGACTTTCTTGAGTGCGTGAAAAATCTCGGCACCGCAACGCAGCGAGTCACTGAAGTTGTCGAAGCCCAGCGGCATGACCATGAATTCCTGTAGGTCGATCGAGTTGTTGGCATGCTCGCCGCCATTGATGATGTTCATCATTGGAGCGGGAAGGCAATTCGCACCAAGACCGCCCAAATAACGAAACAGCGGCAGGTAACTGGCCTCCGCCGCGGCACGAGCACAGGCCAGCGAACACGCCAGAATCGCGTTGGCACCCAGATTCGATTTGTTCTCAGTGCCGTCAAGTTCGATCATTCTGGCGTCAATGAATGCCTGATCGAAGACGTTCAGGTCGATCAACCGCGGCGCGATGTCATCATTCACGTTGGCAACCGCCTGCTGCACACCCTTACCCACGTAGTAGTTCTTTTGATCCGAATCGCGGAGTTCACAGGCTTCGTGTTTACCGGTACTGGCTCCGCTGGGCACTGCGGCACGTCCGATTGGGCCGTCTTCCAGTATGACATCAACTTCGACGGTCGGATTGCCGCGGCTGTCAAGAATCTGTCGGGCGTGTACAGCGGCGATAGAACTCATGGGTCAGGCCTTTTTGTATGTTCAGTTGAGAAGTGAGTTGTCTGTCGTTGAGCGGACTTCAATCCGCTGCTTCCATTGGCTCCAGGCAAGAAGGGAATAAATCCCGTTTTCCGGACAGCGCTGCCGGCAGTGGCCTGGCTGGTGCTCGCCCATCCCGGGCGGCAAGCGGTTATGTTTCTTCCTCGTACTCCTGGAACTACGGAGTTGTAGCAGATTCCGGGGATACGTCTCCACGTACCACCGTCACTTGAGGCAAAGCGATTTGAGATTCATCATTGTTGATGTGTTGTCGACAGATTTGCCCACAGCTACTGAGGTTCCCATGCCCCGCCAGTCGTTTCTGCCATTTGTGGCCACTCTTCTCCTGATGGCTTCAGCTCTGCATGCTGGTGAATACAACCCCGTCCTGGACATCGGCGACAAAGCTCCCGAGTGGAAGAAACTCCCGGGTGTGGACGGCAAGGAGCTGGCACTAAGCGACCTGAAGAAACGAGAGGTCGTGGTTGTTGTTTTTACCTGCAACAGTTGCCCGTACGCGCTGGACTACGAGGAACGTCTGGTCCAATTCGTGAAGGAGCACTGCGGCAAAGACAGTGGCGTCAGTCTGGTCGCGGTCAACGTCAACAAGGTTGAAGCGGACCTGCCGGCAGCCATGAAGAAACGAGCCGAAGAGCAGAAGTTCAATTTTCCCTATCTGTTTGACGAGACGCAGAAGATCGCAAAGGACTACGGAGCCGGTTTCACACCTGAGTGTTTCGTCCTGAATCGCGAACGGAAAATCGTCTACATGGGCGCGATGGATGACAGTCCGGACGCGACCAAAGTCAAACGCCGTTATGTGGAGGAAGCCGTCGTTGCGGCCCTGGCGGGAAAACTGCCCGAGGTGAAAGAAACCGTTCCAATCGGATGTCGCATTCGTTTCGAGCGTCGTCGGCGCAAGCGTTCGAAGGAGTAGTGAGTTCAACTAAACTCATTGCGAACGACTGGCCAGATTCTGTTGCAGGGAACGCACACCATGGACCCGATCCGCTTTGAACCGCTGCTCAAACGTATTCGCTGGGGTGGAACGCGACTTGGCAGTGTGCTGCGGAAACCTGTCGGTGCTGAGTCCGACTATGCCGAAAGCTGGGAAATCTCGGATCACGGGGATGCCCAAAGCGTCGTCAGCAGTGGTCCCCTTGTCGGAAAATCGTTGCGGCAACTCGTCGTCGAATACAACGAAGAGCTGTTCGGAAAACACGCGGGACTAACTCAGTTTCCGCTACTGATCAAGTATCTGGATGCGAACGACCGACTGTCCGTCCAGGTGCATCCGGACGATGATCTCGCTCGGGAGTTCGATCCAACCGAGAACGGCAAGACGGAAGCCTGGGTGATTATCGCGGCCGAACTGGGCAGTCGACTGTATGCTGGCCTGAAAAGTGGAGTGGACGCCGTGAGTCTGCGCCAGAGACTGACGGACGGACGCATCGAGGACTGTCTGCACTCTTTCGAGGTGGCTGCCGGCGACTGTGTGTTCATCCCAGCCGGAACCGTGCATGCCATCGCCGAGGGAATTCTGCTGGCTGAGGTGCAGCAGTCGAGCGACATGACATTCCGGCTGTATGACTGGGGGCGTGTCGGCGCCGATGGCCAGCCCCGCGAGCTGCACATTGAAGAGTCATTCCGCTGCATCGATTTCGACCGGGGACCGGTCGCGAAAGTGGTGTCGCATCGCCTGGCAATCGGCGAGGAGCTGGTAAACAACAGCTATTTCACAATCCGACGCTACGCGGGTCCCGGACATGTGCCTCTGATCCGCGACAGCCGATTTCACGTGCTGCAGGGGGTGGCCGGGAATTCGACAGTTGTCTGCGGCGGAACGCCGTTCCCGCTTCGATTCGGCGAGACACTCCTGCTTCCCGCAAGCCGCGCGGAGGCAAGTATTGAGTCTGAGGCCGACGGAGTGGTGCTCGACACGTATCTGCCTGGATAGACCGATCTTGAGGCGTTCGGCAGATCGTGACAGACTTTGTGTGTCGTCACGCGAACGCCATGACAAGGATGTCACGTAGATGCGGCCATCGGCTGTCTTCGCTCTGTTTACGCTGCTCCCGTTGACCGGCTGTGCGATGGTGCCGCCGCAGCCAATCTCGAATCCGGCATTCATACCTGCGAACGATCAGGCAGCGATCTGGGAAAATGCCGTGGACGTGCTGCACGTCTATCAGTTTCCAGTCGAGTGTGAAAACCGACTCGATGGCATCATTGAGTCGGATTACAAGGTCGGAGCAGGCCTGATTGAGCCCTGGCATCGTGATGCCATCACATTGGGCGACCGATTTCAGGGTTCGCTGCAGTCGATCCGACGCCGAGCCAGAGTCACAATGATCCCCGCTCAAGGAGGCTATCTGGTCGAAGTCGAGATACTGAAGGAGCAGGAAGACACCAGCCCTCGTGTGTTCCAGACCTCAGGCAGGGCAACTTTTGCCAGCAGCAGGCCACTGCAACGAGACCTGGACGTGGTTGTCGGACCGTCCAGCCCAACAGGCTGGATGTTGCTGGGACGGGATGTGAATCTCGAGCAGGCCATGCTAGGCCGGTTGCTTTCCGCTGGTCGC
>CAYSJO010000494.1:0-4151 GCA_964431285.1 uncultured Planctomycetaceae bacterium | reverse complement strand
GACTCGATGTTCAACTTCGTCCTCAGCGGAACGTCAAGGCCCGAATACTGTAATGACACAGTTCGCGACAAACAGATGCTGCAGAACCTGGATCGCCGGACGGGTGACTTCAACGAATTCTGGAAGAAACGCGACTACCTGCTCGATCTTGCCGACGTCAAATGTGCTGTGTTGATGGCTCATGGGTTGAACGACTGGAACGTGGTTCCCGAACACGGTGACCGCATCTATCAGGCGCTCAAGAGAAGAAAGGCCAACACGCAGGTTTTCTATCACCAGGGCGGCCATGGTGGCAGCCCGCCTCACGACATGATGAATCGCTGGTTTGCTCACTATCTGCATGGAGTTGAAAACGGCGTCGAGAACGGTCCGCGTGCATGGATCGTTCGCGAGAAAGCCGAACACAGCAAGCCGACTCCATACGACGACTTCCCGAATCCGAAAGCATCAACCGTCAAGCTCTTCCCGAACGCGGGCAGCCCCGAACGAGGCCGGCTGGCCATTCGCCGCCAAGGTGAACAGGACACGGAAACCCTGATCGATAACTTCTCGTTTTCGGGCGATGCACTGGCGCAAGCCGAATTCACTGAGCATCGGTTGATCTACGTCAGCCCGACCCTGAAAGATCCGGTTCACATTTCGGGAACTCCGCGCATCACGGTTCGACTGGCCAGCAGCAATCCCGCCGCCAACCTGTCAGTATGGCTCGTTTCGTTGCCCTGGAACGAACGCAGGAACGCCAGAATCACTGACAACATCATTACCCGAGGCTGGGCGGACCCGCAGAACCGTGATTCAATCAACACAAGCGAGGCGTTAGAGCCGGGACGTTTTTATGAATTGAGTTTCGACCTTCAACCCGACGATCAAATCATTCCGGCCGGTCAACAAATCGGACTGATGATCTTTTCGAGCGACCGCGACTTCACACTCCGGCCCAACCCTGGCACAAAGCTGACAATTGATCTCGATGCGACGTCGCTCGCGCTGCCAGTCGTTGGCGGCTTGAAAGCTTTCACCAACGCGACGGACAACTAAGTTTCGGTTCTTCGAGGAACCTCATGCCTGAGTCCCCTCAGGCATGAGGTCGAGTGTGCCGCAGTGGAAGAGAATCCGGGCATGTCAACAATATGTCACTCAAACCATGGAACCAGCAGAGTGGCCACAATGTCCTGGCGATCGGCGACGACGAACTTGATGTGATCTGGCGTGTGAGGCGTCAGGGAAAAACGGTTCGGGCCCAATTTGATGATGTGCGAGGTGGAGCATGGTCGTTCGATTTGAGTGATGTCTACGGCAGGGATCGGACAGTCCGACGTCACGTGGTTCATCTGCTTCCACGGATTGTCGTTGTTCTGGACGACGCGGAACTGCCATCTGCTGAGCGAATCCGTGTACGCTGGCACACAATCTCGCCACCCGAAGTCGCCGGGAAAGGTCGCTTCACGACGGGACAAAATGGAGTGGTCCTGGCGGGATCGGTCACCAGTCTTTTGGGCAAAGCGGAAATTCGAACGGGAAGACACGAGTACATGCCGCCGTATGACAAGGGCCGACTGGGCAAGCCCTACCGGCAACGACACGAACCGTACCTTGAACTGGAAGCCAGGTCTGATCGATTCCGCAGCGTATCGCTGTTTTGCGTCACCGGTCCTGAAGAGCCACTCCGCACATGGGAGCGCCAGCACGACTCGTGGAAAATAGAGACGCCGGAAGGTGCCGTCCGAGTGACCACGGATCAGAATGAATTGACGGTAACGAATGTCGGGTCGCGGCAAGGCTGGACCGTTGACCTGTCGCGATAATCACGACTTGTCACCTGAGTCAGTGCGCGACCCTCTAATCGACTGACATCAAACGAGGACATTCTTGAGCGATGAAAATGCAGACCCCTCGACTCGTGATTTCCTCCTGCCTGCGAATGCTGTTGTGTACGGGACTTGTTGAATGCGGACTGTGCGATTTTGACGCGGTAGCTGTCGCAGAGACGCAGAAGAGCACAAGCGGTCCCGATGCAAAGGTTGGAAGTGTCGAACTGACGTTGATCTCTCATCACGATCAGCTGACCGGCGAGAATGATCACTTTGGTTCTCTGCTGTTTGACGGGAATGGGCACCTGCTGCGACACAATGAGTCAAGGACGTGGCTCTATACCGGCGGAAAAGTCCAGGGTCAGTGGAACAGCTTTGTTCGTGAATTCGACCTCGACACACTCAAGGCCGGCCCGCGTCGCCGTATATTGGACGTCTACGAAAACGACCGATGGGCCTCGGCACATCTGGCGATTCAGGCGGCGAACGATCTGGTTGTTGTGTTCTATTCGACGGGGAAGATGATTCGCGCCGCCGTAAGCGACTCGCCGAATGGTGGCTTTACGACTGATGCAAACTTCACGATCCGACCGTCCCAGGATTGGGAACAGGGCTGCTCGCTGGAGTCGGACTGCGGATTTGTTCGAATATCCGATGATGACGGCGAATTGAGAATCTGGATGCTGTACGACACGCTGTGTCCCGGCAGCAAAGGCCAGAATGGATGGGCACAGATTCGCATCGACAAACGGAAACGCAGCGTCGAACTGGTTGGCAAGCATCCGGAGAATCCGATCCCGCTGCTGCGACCGGGCTTCGCGGCAGCACGAACCGGAGGCAACATCGATAGTCGCATTCTATTCGATGGTCAGCACGCGCTGTTCTACCTGTCGAAGAAGACCTCCAGGTCATACCGCATCGCTGTTGCTCTGAGCCATGATCCACTGTTCCGGACGCTCACGTCGAACCAGGAAGTCGCCAGTCCGCTCGGCAGCGAGGGCGTGATCGAAAAGTTCCAGTTCTACAGCCATGATGGTGACCTGTTCCTGATCTATGAGAACGCTGACCGCCACAACGACTGGAGAACCAGCCTCCGACGTTATCGACTTTCGACGACCGAAAGACCAAAAGAGAAGCGTCAATGAAACAGTCGTCCAGTCTGCTCGTTCTTCTTCTCGCGATCGTGGCCCATCATGCTGCGTATGCGGCCGACGAAGTTCTACTTGACGTTTCGACGGACCGGGTGGCTTACGAGACCGGAGAGACTGTCCGGCTTTCGGTGTCTGTTCGGAATGATGGAAACGAACCGACAGAGGGCCGGCTTCACGTCGATGTTCGATGTGATGCGGACACGCGGTTTCCTGTGACCGAGGAAGATGTTTCCGTCGCGTCTGGACGATCGCTGTCGAGGTCGTTCGATTGGAAAGCGCCTGCTGACGAACTGTGGGGTTGCCACGTCTTCGCCAGGCTGGAAGTCGCTGGAAACGAGGCAGCCTCGGATCGGCGGGTGTTTGTCGTTTCAGACAACCTGGTGAAGGCGGCCGCCAATCTGGCGGGCATCAGCCCCGGCTACTTCAAATCCGGACAGGCTGATCCGATCGCGTACGCTTACGACAGGTTTCACGAGTACGCGGTCCCGGCCGTGCACGTCTACTGCTGGGCACCGAGTAACTGGGGAACAATTTTCCCGCAGACGGATTCGTGGATCTGCGGGCAGATGCGGTATCGCGTTTCGATGGATGACGTTGATCTGATGGTGCGTCATGCGAAACAACGCGGCATGTTTACTGTCACTTACGGGCGCATCACGCTGGAAGGACCGGCAGGGTACCGCTGGGCGAAAGCCAATCCCGACAAAGTGTGGTATCGCACGCCGGACGCTCAATTGACGCCGTTTCCTGAAGACGATCTTCGTCAGTGGGACGACGCAGCATCTGACTCGAATGTGTCGGCGTCCGGCCTGCGCAAGCTGAAACGCTGGTCAATGATTCCGAAGCTCAACGACAACGACGTCCTGGACGACGGCATCGACCAGTACATCAAAGCGATTGACCGCTTCGGCTTTGATTGCATTCGCTGGGACTGGCATCCGGGTTACTACTATCACCCGCATACAAACTGGCTGCTGCAGATCGGTTCCGGTGGAGCCGTTCACACAAAGTACTACGACCACACCGGACGGCTGGATGTTGTCGATGATCCCGATGAAGAGAACCTGCGGATCATTCGACGCTGGATGAATCGCATGCTGGCCGCTCGTCCTGAGTTGGTGCTGGGTTACAACCTGCAGGTCATGAATTCGGTCTATCCGGGCAATGAAGAGATCAACCCGCCGCCGAC
>CAYSJO010000493.1:0-7238 GCA_964431285.1 uncultured Planctomycetaceae bacterium | reverse complement strand
GGAAAGCGAGTCGAAAGTCCAGTCCCGCGCCACGCCCCGGGCCGAAGAACGCAACAAAGCCCAGACCGGAGTGGACTGGCAGTTCACGACTGCCAAAGCCAGAACAAAACTCAAACGCCTCTACCCGAAAATTGAGACCTGCCGGTCCACTAGGTGAACGGTGAGGCTTGCAAATCAGAATTCAGCGTAGGGACCGTTCACACCAGTGCGTCACTCTGTCTTGGCAGCGACAGTGGCGCCTCCCCGTCCACGAGGAACAATTCAAGGTGCTCCAACACCATGGTCAACGCCTCGACTTGTCCGTCGAAGCAACTTGACGCGCGGGCGCTTTCAAAAACGTCTGATTCACATACGGCTTGCTCTTGATGGGCCAGCGATTCCTTTTCGCATTCCACAATCTGTTCTGCCAAGTCCTGCATCAGTTTCCTCACCGGCATCTCGGTACTTCCTGTGATAACTCGGGCCTTTAAATCTGTGACAGCACGTGTTTTTCCTATGGAGTCTCGTATCGGCGGGGACCGTGATTGCCTCACACAGAGATTTTCTACGTGAACTAACGATTGCTTCCACATCCATGCACGCGCCTGTGCATCTCCAGGCACACGCACGTCGTTTCACAAGCCTTTTTCCCGTAGAACGACGTGACTTAGAATTGTCTGCTCACTCGGGCTACACACTCGCGTTCAAGCCGGTCAGTTCCATTTCCCGCGAGAAGCTGGGGCAGATAGCGATTCCGATCACGGGCCTCGACTGCAAAGCGTGCTCGCTGGCGGTCTACGAAATCCTGACGCGGGTCGAAGGAGTCGAGCAAGCGACGGCCAGCTTTCGCAATGGTCTCGCGACGGCCTGGATCGATCCGGATAAAACAGATCGAGCTTCGCTTGAAGCGGCACTCAAGCAACGACGTGTCACATTGACAGAGCAGTGATCGGCGTCTGTTAATTCCCTTGCGTTTCGCTGTTACGCACGCCTTCGTTCCTCCACCAGCGCAGTTCGTAGCTGCCGTGCTCGGCGCAGGCCACGATGTCGGGTCGGCCGTCGCCGTTCATGTCAGCGATGATGACCTGATTCGCACTCCGCCAGTTGTCTTTCAGAGGATGATGGATCCACCTTCCATGCGGGTCGCCAGTGTTTTCGAACCAGGCGATTCGGCCGGGAGTTCGCCACGACGTCGCAACGACGTCCACATCTCCGTCACCGTCGAGATCACCAGCGACAGCTTCGAAAGCGTCGTCAAATTTTGGTTGAATGACGTGCTTCTTCCACACCACGTCGGCCGGTTTCCCATTGTTCTCATACCAGACAATCTGATTGTCCTCGCGGCGGAGTGATGCCATGCTCTCGCCGGAACCCGGGCGATAATAGAATCCCAGTGCCATCACGACATCGATATCACCGTCCCCATCCATGTCGGCGGGATGTCCATGCACCGGACGGATCGACTGTTTGTCGATGTGGTGCTTATTCCAGACCACAGTGCCATTCTGCAAGTCGTTTTCGTACCAGATGACTTCGTTCGCGACGCGTGCAGTACCGAGCAGGTCGGCGTCACCGTCACCATCAAAATCCGCTGTTTCCATCGTCCGAGTCTCGGAGATGCCAGATTCGATCATGTGTTTCTGCCACTCGCCCGCGCTGGGAGTACCATCATTCTCGAACCAGGCGAACTGATTCCCGATACTCCAGCTCGATGCCGCAACGTCCAGGTCGCCATCACGATCAAAGTCTGCCAGAGCGACGTCATACACTCCGGGCAGATCGAGCGTGATCACGTGTCGTTTCCATAGACCCGCCAAGGGCTTGCCGTTGTTTTCAAACCACAGCAGATCACCTCGGAGGTTCTTGACAATGACGATGTCCAGGTCGCCGTCATTGTCGACGTCGCCCACCGTGTGCCGTTCCAGCCGCTCTGGATCATCCTTCTGCACCAAGTGCCTTTTGAATGTCCCCGTTCCGTCATTCTGAAACAGATACAGCATGTTGTGTGGCTGATAGTCCGCACTGCTGAGGTCCAAGTCACCATCCGCATCGAAGTCGGCAGCAGCAACGCCATACGCGTATGCATATTTCTCCGCGATCAGATGTTCCGAAAAGTGAATTGACGATGTGTCAGCCGGTACGCGTTCTTTTGCCGTAAAGACGTAATCCAGTGCCGCCTTCAGATCGAGTCTCTGATAGCTGCGTTTTGTCGACGAATCATGCACAGCCAGCCCTGTCTTCTTCATAATCTCCAGCAGTGCACGGGGCAGATTCGGTCCGTCCAGTTTCCAGTCATAGCCGGTCTTTGCGATGGCCTCCTGCAGAACAATCGCGGCTCCACAGGCGATCGCGTTTGACGATGATGTTGCACCGGCGGGCACAACCAGATCCACCTGGGCGTGCCGGTCCAGATACACCTCATCTTTGCCAGGCCGAACGGCACCGATGGCGAAGCAATCCGTCTGGCAGGCGGGCCACGAGATGCCCGTCGTGAAGTTGTGATTACCGGTCGGAGCGCTGACCCAGATTCCCAGTTCGCGGAGCTTTGTCAGTTTCTGATCGATGTCAGTCGGAACGGGAACGGCGTGAGCTTTGTCATCGACAGGAGCCACATTGACCGTCGTGATGCGGTACTTCTTGTGGTTTTCAATGATCCACTGCAGAGCCTTCGCCACGGTCGTCCCATCGCTGACATTGCAATGGCAGCACTCCAGAGAACGAATCACGGCCAGTTGATCGTTGTAAGCGACTCCCCATTTGCCGCCGAAGTTCACCGACGACGGAATGCCAATCGTCGTACCGTGATAACCACGTCCTTCATGCTTCGGATCGTCGTCGCCATCGACGCTGTCGTAAGTCACCAGCACTTTGGGCTGGTCGCCGTCGGATTTCGACCACTCGGGCCGGGACAACGTGCATCCGTCATCGACCAAAGCCAGAGTCTGCCCTTTGCCAAACGTGAGCCGATCGCCGTAGACCTTCCACGCCTCGACGATACCCGCATGTTGAAACGCCGCTGCCTGCACGGGCTCACCGGCCGATGATTCTGCCGAACCGGCAATCGGGAGCACCAGGCACGGCACGAGTAGTAAGCACGGCACAAGTTGCGTCAATAATCGTGACATGGTTTTTCCCCAGTTGCAGGCCCGGGGGTACTGTTCGCACGGGCCTGTGTTTTGTCGGTCGGGTCGTGCTGCGGTCTGTTCGGACTCCAGCGTGACGAACTGGAGCCTATCAAAGTCGGAACGATGAGCGAGAGAGAGTACCGGATCAGCAGCAACGCATCCCAACGTATCTTCGTAGAATTCCCCTGCCGTCTGCGTTCCGTAACAGCGAGGGCAGTACACTCCGAGCAACAACTGACCGACGGAAACCAGAGAACCTCTGTGACACCAGCTGCAGTTTGTGACAGAACAGTGACAACTTCAGATTCGTGACTCTTATGCTCGACCGGGTGTCAGAACAGCTTAAACGTGATCGGATTGGAAGACTTCGCCTGAGAAGTCTACTGATTCTGCTTCCGATACTTGCTTTGACTGCCTGGGTGCTGTCGCGACTCGGGTATGAACGAACACATGTCGAATTGCAGGTTCAGCGAGAACTCGAAACCCTCGCCGACCCTGCGGCCACACTTGTTGACTCCATTTGGCCGAACCGCTCCCGGCAACATCCCGACAACTGGCGGTGTCTCGACATCGTTAATGGTGAATTGTCTGGACCACTCGCTTTTCCGCGTGTGCCCACGCCACAAGCTTCGCATGCCGGTCAGATGGCGTTCGTCGAAAAGGACTATGAACGGATCCTGCGCTATCACGCAAATTCACTGTCACTAGGTGGCCTGCCGCTCGGGCCGCTGGCGTCGCTGGCACAACTTCGCAGTGTTTCATCCGCCGACGACACAATTGGGGCAGCCAATCGGTGTTTTGCGGCGGCGATCGATCGGCAACCTTCGATCATCTCGTCGCAAATCATTGATGAAACCCTGTCGATTCTGGAGTTACGTCAGATTCCACTCTGGACGCGTGCGCGAAACGCGAAGTCACAATGGCAGCGCACTTTGACGGTGTGGTCACGTCAGGACCTGCAGGATGCACTCACGTCATCTCTGAAAGATGTCACGACGAACTCACCGAGTACACGGCAGTGTCGATCTTCGATCCGGCAAGCGATTTCCGTCTTTCGCTGGGGGATGACTCGAACCGGGGTCGCTCCGAGGGTGTGCCAGTCACGCCGCACTCAGTATTGAGGCCTCTGAGCGCATCGGGTCTGCAGCTTATTGCGTTTGTTGACCGACCGGGAGAGGTTCGTGATCGAGTGTGGAGCCGTGTTCGCTGGCACGCCATCCTGTGTCTGGGGGCGTGTGGCGTGAGTCTTCTCGGATTTGTGCAGACATGGCGGGCATTTCGGCAACAGGAGGAGCTGACCGATCAGCAAAGCAGGTTTCTGGCATCCGTGTCACATGAATTGCGCACGCCTTTGGCGTCGGTACGAACGTTGACTGAGAACATGGCTGCCGGGCGAGTCACCAGTGACTCCGAACGCAGTGCCTGTTTCACGCTGATGCTGCATGAGATGCAGCGACTCTCGGCACTGATTGAAAACGTGCTCGACTTCGCGCGAATCGACGAACAGAAAACGACTTACACGTTTGAGGAATTCAACGCACATCAGTTGATCAACGATGCCGTGAGAATGCTCGAGCCACTGGCCGAACAGAGGCACGTCTCGATTCGCCAGTCACTGGACTCACTTCATTCGGCTCCCGTAGCTGATGCTCCAGCTATTCAACGTGCACTTGTGAATCTGCTGGACAACGCCATCAAAGTCTCACCCGATCATGGCGTCGTCGATGTCCTTGTTGATGCAGACGATTCCTGCTGGGCGGTTACCGTCAGGGATCAGGGTCCGGGTGTCGCGACTGACGAGTGGGAACGGATCTTCGAATGTTTCTACCGAACTGGTAAGGAAATGCAGCAGAACACGAAGGGCGTTGGAATCGGGTTGAGCCTCGTGCGCCACATTGCTGAGGGTCACGCTGGAACTATCAGCGTTGAATCACCGCGTGACGGAGGCGCCGTCTTCACTTTCCGGCTGCCCCTTCGTCCGCCAGAACAGGAAACCTGATTGAAACATCATGCGGATACTCATTGTCGAAGATGAACCCGCCATGCGACGCGCACTGGTTGGTCTACTCTGTGCGGAAGGGTATCGCGTTCAGGTCGCTGCTGACGGTCGCGACGGACTCAAATGTGCGCTCGACGAGAATCCCGACGGCATCATTCTAGATGTCATGCTGCCGAAGCTCGACGGTTTCGCGGTGTGTCGCGAACTGCGACTGCGACGACGCGACACGCCAATACTGATGCTGACGGCGCGAGGGTTCGTGGAAGATCGAGTGGACGGTTTCGACGCCGGTGCGGACGACTACCTCGTTAAGCCATTTGCCGATCGAGAGCTGCTGGCGCGACTCAGGGCATTGCTCAGAAGACACTCTCGCGACAGTTTCACGCTCGACCGGATCAGCATCGGCGAAGTCACAGTCGACTTCGTGAGCAAAACCGCCTCCCGCGGCGAACAGTCAATCGAACTGACCGCCCGCGAATTCGCCGTCCTGAAAGTGCTGGCGGAGTCGCAGGGCCGTCCGGTATCAAGAGACGAGTTCATCGACCAGGCATGGGAATACAATGCCTACCCCACAACTCGGACGGTCGACAATCAGATCCTCAGCCTGCGCGGTAAACTGGAGCCAGAACCGTCCCAGCCACAGTACATTCTGACCGTCCACCGCATTGGGTATCGACTTTGCCTTTCCGCCGACGAATGACAGACCTGTGACAACATTGAAACGCCCCGTTGCGAGACTGCATCCGATTCAAAATACCACTCTGGTTTCAACAGGAGCCGTCATGACCACGCGGCTAATCGCAATCGCATCTCTGACTCTGTTCGCGAGTCTCCAGGTCGCCCTGGCAGCCGACGCCGAGTCGCTTCTAAAGGATGCCCTTTTCGCGGAAGCGGCCAACGGAGACCTGGAAACTGCAAAGAAGAAGTATCGAAAGATCATCGCCGAAGCCGAATCGCATCAACGCATCGTCGCAACCGCCAGGTATCGGCTCGCGGAGATACTGCTGAAAGGGGGCGCCCGGGATGAGGCCGAAAAACTGTTGCGGTCGATCCTCAAGCTTCATGCGAAGGAAAAGAAACTGGTCGAATTGAGCACCAGCCGCCTGTTTCAATTCGGCGTCAAATCGTCTCCCTACGCCGTTCTGATCGAGGGTCCAGTTACCGCAGAGAAGAAACCTCCATTCACAACAAACGTCTTCCCTCGCAGCGCGGCTCTGGATGTGACTGAGCTCACCAGACTGAAGAAACTACTCGAGGACGATCCAGATAAACAAACACTAATCAAACTGCTGCATGAAGCGGCATCCAATGGGTTCACGCAGTCAGTCAAGTTGCTGCTCGACAACGATGTTCCTGTCGATGCACGCGAAGTTTCTTCCAATGACCGGAAATCGAAAGTCACCAGACGTACGCCTCTAATACTGGCTGCGTCTGCCGGTCACACCTCAACCGTCACGGCATTGATTGAGCGCGAGGCAGACGTCGCTGTAACCGACAGTCGTGGCTTCACACCTTTGCACGCTGCGGCCTGGAACGGACACGCGGACGTGGCAGCCTTGCTGATCAAAGCCAGGGCGGACGTCAACGCGAACGCCAGCGGGATGCTGGAGTTCCGTGTCATGCGGATGACGGCGGGCACGCCTTTAATCGGAGCTGCTCGTAACGGACGGCTTGAAGTCGCGAAACTGCTCATGGACAGCGGCGCCAACATTCATCTCGGTTCCCCCAGATTCGAGATGACACCGCTGATCGCTGCTGCCAGACACGGCCGTACGGAGATGGTGAAGTACCTGATGTCAAAAGGCGCACTCGTTAACAGTGCCTATTCGAAAGAAGCCAGTTACGAGGCCGGCTGCACAGCTCTACACAATGCAGTCTGGTTTAACGCGCGGGATACAGTGGTCGCATTGCTCGATGCAGGAGAGAGTATCAATCTGCCGAAACCGGTTTCTAATCGATTCACGCCGTTCCACCACGCAGTGATCGAGAACCATTGTGGTCTGGCGAAACTGATGGCAAACAGACCCGTACGGCTTGATGGTATTTCCGTTGTCTTCCCGGAAAATCCGGGTCTGACTTTGACGGACAACCGTGGCAACAATCCTCTTCATATGGCCGTTCACAAGGGTGCCAAA
>CAYSJO010000492.1:0-4505 GCA_964431285.1 uncultured Planctomycetaceae bacterium | reverse complement strand
TGGGCATGCGGCCGAATTCGCCGCCCCAGATGACCAGTGTGTCATCCAGCAGACCTCGCTGTTGCAGATCGGTGAGCAGTCCGGCAATCGGCTTGTCCGTGCGGCGACAATACGTTGAATGATTTGATCGGACATCCTTGTGCGCATCCCACCCGCCAGTGTCGCCTGAGTAAAGCTGCACAAATCGCACGCCTCGTTCGACCATCCGCCGCGCCAGTAGACAGCGGCGTCCGAACTCGTCCGTGTCCTGTTCGTCGATCCCATACAGTCGCTGCGTATCGGCACTTTCCTGGCTCAGGTCGACCACCTCTGGAGCAGTGGCCTGCATACGGAACGCCAGTTCGTAGGCGTTGATTCTCGCATTCAGTTCCTGGTCAAAGTCTCGACTCTCCCGGTGTTGCCAATTGAACCTTTGGATCAGTTCAAGTGCTGCCTTCTGCCGCTTGACTGAATAACCTGGCTGCGGGTTCAAGTGCAGTATTGGATTCAGACCTGCGCGGATCGTTGTGCCTTGATATGTGGCCGGCAGGAACCCGCTTCCCCAGGCGGGTGGCCCCCCTTTGACTCCGTTTCCCGGATCGGGCATCACGACAAACGCGGGCATGTCCTGGTTGTCTGTGCCCAGACCGTATGCGACCCAGGCGCCGACACTCGGCTTCCCCATCAGAATGCTGCCCGTGTTCATCTGATAGACCGATTGCGGATGATTCACACTGTCGCCGTAACAGCTCCGCAGCACACACAGCTTGTCGGCATGCTTTGCGATCTCTGGCAGAAAGTCGCTGATCTCCAGCCCCGATTGGCCTCTTTTCCTGAACGGTCTGATCGGGCCAAGCAGCGGGTTGCGGGCCACATTGCGGCGCGTCATGACCTGACCAAAACTCTCAGGCAGCGGATGGCCGGACAATCGCACCAGTTCTGGTTTTGGATCGAACAGGTCGACCTGGGATGGTCCTCCGTGCATAAAGAGCCAGATCACGCGTTTCGCTCGCGGCTCAAAATGCGGATGTCGCGGAGCGAGAGGATTTGTTGCTGCGCCGCTTGGAGCCGCGTGCAGGTGACCCTGGTCACCAAGCATGGTCGCCAACGAGAGCAATCCCAGGCCGCCTCCTGCCTCAGTCAGAAAGCGCCGGCGATTCAGATCGGGGCAGCAGTCGAGAGATTGCATCAATGAACACTCCTGCCTAGTCGTTCCCGTCAGAATCCGCCACCCAGTGCCGTCCAGCGATTTCGGTCAACACCACCGAAGTGTAACGAAAACGAGCCCCGGTTCCTGTTGAGAAACCGGGGCTCGGGTCACTACGAATAAATCAGTGCTGGCTTGAACATCAGACCATTTCAACGACTTCGCGCACGATGCGGTCATCCTCGGAAAGGACCTCGGCCGAGACATCGACGACGAAGTTCTCCACCTGTTTTTTCTCCGCCTTCGGAGCAGGTGCCCCGGCGTTCATACCGACGCCCGGATTCTTGAACAGATAAGGAACGGTGTCGGCGATGGCCGCCCAGTAGCTGCCGAACATGGGATACTTCAGCTCGGGAGCTTTTTCAGCGTATTCGTGCATCTTCTTTCTGAGCGTCCGATGGGCCACCCGGGGATGTCGATGGTGCGGACCGTGGATGAAGATGTCGAAGTTGAGATACGTGCAGGCACGTGTCAGCCAGTTCGCTCCAACGACGGTTCGCGTTCCCAGCATCGGGTCGTAGCTCTGCATGCCCAAATGTTCGGTGAATTTGCGGGCGTTCTGCCACATGCCGGTCAACGCCAGCGGGATCAGCCAGCCGCGGACGAAAAACATCCATGTCCCCGTCAGTGACAGGGTCGTGAACAGAGTGGTCCAGAAGACTAGGATGATCGCGTATTCCAGTTGAATTGTGCGACGCAGTTTCGGGTCGGTCAGCGGGCTGTCTCGATGAAAGAAAAGACGACCGAATGTGTAGGGGGCGGTGATCATTCCCGCAAAGAAGTCGACCCAGACAAAAACGCGCCGGAACCACAGCGAGGCGTTCGGGTCCGAGTACGGCCACAGTTCCCAGTCGTGGGGCTTGTTCAGATACGCGTGATGTCGGATGTGGCTTTCGCGATAGATCGAATAGGGCAGGAACATGACCGTTCCCAGGCCTCGACCGATCAGCAGGCTCCAGAAGCGGCTGCCGCCGAGCGTCTGATGCGCACATTCGTGGAAGCAGCTTGTCCAGCAGAACATGCAGTAGGCCGTGAACAGCGTCCAGCCGATCTGCCAGCCCAAATGCCCGGACGGCCATTGCATGGCCAGTGCTGTGATACCCAGCACGCCTCCAGGAAAGAACTGGAACCGGACCCATTCCCATGGGTCACGAAGCTCACTCTGCTCTTCTTGTGTAAAGGTAGTGACAGACACGTGCAACTCCTGCAGTGAATCCCGGATGAAGCAGTTCGGGCAGGCCGTGGCGATAAACAGGACGACTGGCGGGGAGCGGTTTAAGCAAACCTCCATGCACCGTGGCACCCTCGATGGTGCAGAGGCACTCCCTCATCCTGCAGCAGGTCACGGCCATGCTACAGCCCTATTAAAACACACGTCAACCAACTGGCCGCAAGGTTTGTCTAGATCTCCTGTTTTATCTATTTATTTATGTCTGGCAGGTCACGATATTCGTCTGGGACTGCTTGCGCCAGCAGTTCTGAACGGAATGGACGATCGGACTTTGTGTGTCATGTTGGTCCGCACGAACACCCCGTAGCGGGTTGGGCACAACATGCCGATTCGGACGGTTGCCTCGGGCTAATTGGTCTCGGCCAGCGCGATGAAGTCCTGCTCACGCTGCCGCCAGATCCCTTCCAACTCTTTGACCCGGTCTGGATGCTGTTGGGCCAGATTGCGTGTTTCTGTGCGGTCCGTGCTCAAGTCGAAGAGTTCCCAGGGTTCGCCCTTCGCCGCGACCAGTTTCCAGTCACCGACTCGGATGGCTCGGTTGCCCTCGTGTGACCACCACAGGTCCTTTCGTTTGACGACTCCGCCTTTTGCAAACGCCGGTACGAGACTATGACCTGGAGCTGTCGAGACGGGTTTCCCGTTCCAGGTCTTCAATGGCTGTCCACCGACGACATCCAGAATGGTTGGTACAAGATCGATAACGTGTCCCGGACTGTGCCGCAGTTCGCCTCGACTGTGGATACCGGCCGGCCAATGGACGATCAGTGGTGTGGAGATACCGCCCTCATGCACCCATGTCTTGTGGCGGCGGAAAGGAGTGTTCGAGCAAGTCGACCAGCCAGGACCAAGGCACAGGTAACTGGCTGCGGACCCCGGTGAGGCTTCCGGATCGTGTCCGTCGGTGCGGACCATGATTTCCGCGCTGGCTCCGTTGTCCGACAAAAAGAAGATGATCGTGTTGTCCAGCATATCCATCGCACGAAGCTGTTCGAGAACTCGCCCGACTTCGCGATCGATGCGGTCAATCATGGCGGCGTGAATCGCCATCTTGGTCGCCTGAAACTCCTGTCGTGCCGCCGTCAGTTCCTGCCATCGCAACGGCCGATTGACTTCTCCCGGACCAAGAATCTTCAACGCGTCGGGAAAATGGTATGGGGGGCCAACCTCGCGCTCGACAGGCGACAGACTTGCCTCGGTCAGACCAATCTTCTGAATTCGTTCCCAGCGTGCGTCCCGGGACTTGTCCCAGCCGTCACGATACCGATCGCGATAGCGCGCGATGTCCTCCGGCAGGGCATGCAAAGGGAAGTGCGGAGCGGTAAACGCTAGGTAGTGAAAGAACGGTTTTTCGGCGTACTTGTCAGCGTGTTCCTGCAGGCAGCGAATGGCATGGTCGGCGATCGCGATGGTGCCGTAGTAACCGGAGCCTCGTTCGACGGGCGGCAGCTTGCGATCGTCTTCCCAGTGAACCCTCGGATTGAAGAAGCGACCCTGGTCCTTGAGGTAATACGACCGATCGAAGCCCGTCGCGATGGGCATGCCGTCCAGGTGCCATTTGCCGGAATGGTACGAGCGAAAACCGAGCGGCTTGAGCATGTCCGGCAGAAGTCGTGCCCAGCCCGGGCGATTGCTGCGTTTGAGGCCGGGTAGTGCGTCGCGTCGAACCTGCTGCGCGTAGTAACCCGTCAGCAGCGCCGCACGTGTCGGCCAACAGCGAGCGGTGTTGTAGAACTGCGAAAACCGGAGACCATTCGCCGCCAGAGCGTCCAAATTGGGCGTGGCAATCTCGCCGCCGTAGCAGCCGACGTCCGAATAACCGAGATCATCCGTGAGAACCACCAGGACATTGGGCCGCTCCGGTGCGGCCTGAACGGGGCGTGCGATCGAGGACGCGACAAGAACACTGAGCATTGGCAGCGAGGTCTTCACAGCAGGTCTCCTGTGAGGTACACGCAATACAGTTACCGCCCAGCATGGACGTCGTGCTTCCTAGGCTCTGTTTGAAAACGACGCGTATTAGAAAATGGCTCGCATGTACCGCTGAATGAACGCCAGGCGAACGATACCACCGAAGTTCAATGCGGTCTT
>CAYSJO010000491.1:0-4385 GCA_964431285.1 uncultured Planctomycetaceae bacterium | reverse complement strand
CCTTCGACCTGGCTTCCACCATGCGGAGGCCGGACGCATTGATGTCAAGCAGCGTGCCGTCAGTGGCGATCAGGCAGACACACGCGGGCTCTGAATCAATAATCGTGCGCAGGCGAGCCTCGCTGTTTGCCAATGCTCGTTGTGCCTGCGTTCGCTCTGTGATGTCCTGGGCCAGCCCGAAGATTCCAATGACCCGCCCGTCCCTGTCGCGCCAAGGAGACTTTGTGGTGAGGAATACGTGGTCTCCTGAATCAGACGGAAGCATTTCTTCAAAGGTCTCGGCCACGCCTGAGGTCATGATCCGAATGTCATCTTCGCGAATCCGCCGAGCAATCGTTTCCGGATAGTAGTTGCTCTCATCAGTTCCCACCTGTTCCTGCGGAGTCAGTCCCAGAAACCGGGAGGCCCCGGAATTGCAGAACACCATCTGACTGTCCCGGTCCTTAACGTATACGAATTCAGACGTACCTTCAGCAACTGCGTGCAGCAGCGATTCACGCTGCTCCTTTTCCTGACGGGCCTTTTTCTGCTCTGTAATGTCCGTGCCGATCAACACTGCCGATGCAATCTGTCCATCGACAGTCAGTGGAATTGCTCGAACTCGGAGATAGCGTTCGGAATCGAGATCCTGACCCCCAAAAGTCTCCATTGCGACCACTTGACCGTCATTAAATACGCGACGCAGTGCCGTGCGTGATGTCTTCCAGAAGGCCCGTGGCTGGTTATCGTAGATTGTGGAGCCGACCACGGGCTCAACCGCAACCTCCGTCACGGTTCGGTTGGCGGACAGAATCTTTCCGTCGCGATCCACCGAAACGATGTAGTCGGGATCGTTGTCAAGCAGGGCCTGCAACCACATCTGACCGGCATCTATGGATGCGGTGATCTGCAGGTCACGTCGTTCGACCAGTTCCTGTCGTCGGCGTCGCAATGCGTCTATCAGGGTTGCACTGGTCTGCAGCAACGGAGTCAGATTCTCGGTCATGTCTGAATGTTGCGAGGTGCTGCCGGTCAGTCCGATGAGTCCAACCAGCAGGTCCTCACTGTGCAGGGATATCGCCATGACAAATCGCGATCCCCCGCCGGCCGACTCAACGACTGTCTGCCCGGTGTCCACTGCCCCGCGCAGTGGTCCATCGGTGGGGCTGATGGCGGCTCCCGCTTCACTCGACCACACGGCATCACCGGGGTCGAGGATCTCAACGCTCCCACTTGCGGCCAGCACGTGGAGCATTGGACCGTCGCTCGGCTCTTCGCCGATCTCGGCCATGAAAACCGCCTTGCTTTCCGTCTCGATTCGCAGAGCGCTCAACAGTTTCTTGAAACACGCCTGATTGTTTGATGCTCGAATGAACTGCATCTGCACCTGGTGGGCGATTCGCAGACATCGGCTCAATTGAGCCGCCGTGTCCGGCGATGCCGGTTCATCAATTCGGTGAGACAGCTGCGTCATTTCGTTTCTCCAAACACCAGCCTAACCGCCTTGGTGGGCGAGAATGAATGCATTGACACCAGTTTCCGGCAATCGATCGTGACTGGCGAAGTTTCGGCGCGCGAGCTGGTTCGGCTATCTTCTGGGGCTGACGCTGCGTCTCCGGAGTGACTGGTCCAAACACGGGAGCCCTGCACGATGAAACGACCGACATTGCTGCTGCTGATTGCGTTCGTCGGACAGGCGACGCTGATGGCTGACGAGAATCCGGTAAGACACTGGCTCTGGTCGACGGCTCATGCCATTCCCAAGGAAACGACCAGCGAAGGCAGTGGGTACTTCTCGATCGTCGAGGGTGCCAATCAAAAGTTGTACATCGGCACGGCGAAGTACGGTCACAACGCGTACCTGGTGGAATTCGATCCGGCGACAAAGCAAATGAAGATCGTCGTCGATGCACACAAGGAGATCGGCACCACGGTGACGGGGTTTGCCGCCCAGGCCAAAATCCATACGCGGAACAACGTCGGCATGAGCGGTCGCATCTACATCGGCACGAAGCAGGGGTACCCGCAGAAGGGCGAAAAGCGATCAGATTACCTGGGTGGCTATCCCATGGTCTACGACCCGAAAACGGGCAAGACGCGTGTGTATGACATTCCCGTCCCACACCAGGGCATCATCAGTCTGACGCCGGATGAGTCGCGCGGCGTGGCCTATCTGTCGACGTCCAGCGATGGCCGACCGGTCGATGACGCACACTTCATGGTGCTTGATCTGGAGAAAGGCACGTACAAGGACCTGCTCGACACGAAGCACATGTATGCGTTCATCGTGGTCGACTGGCTGGGCCGTGCGTATCACCCGATCCGGGGCGGAGAGATCGCTCGCTACGACCCGCGGGCGGACAAACTTGAGCGACTCAAGCAGACCATTGATGGGCAACCACCGAGCAGTACTCCGTTCCTCGCACACAAGCACGGTCATCCCATCAACTGGGAGATCTCACCCGACCGTAAGACGCTGTACTCGGTCGCGATGAGCGAAAACCAGTTGTACTCGTACGACCTGACAGCCGGCGGCAACACATTGAAGGGCCGGCGGCTGGGACCATTGATCGCCGATGCCACGAAGACTGACTGCCGCGCAATGTGTGTCGCCCCCGACGGAACCGTGTGGGCTGGCGTCAACGCAACCTTCGACAAGCGGGGCAGTTTTCTTCAGGTCGTCAGCTGGAAGCCGGGTGATAAGACCGTGACTGATCACGGTCCCATTGCGATCAGCAATCGGAAGTACACGGAATTCACGGACGCTGCCGGCAAGCCGCTCAAGTTTCACCACGGTGTTTACAAGCTGGCCGACGGCACGATGCTGCCTCGCTACACGATCATGGGAATCAGTGCCCACTCCAGTGGCGCTGTCTATGTCACAACGTTGTACCCGTTCACCGTGCATGAAATCCGCTTTCCCAAAGTCGCGGGTGTGACGACCGAGTACCGGCACAATTCACATTCTGACGTGATTCTCGGTCGCATGCTCTATTCGGACACGCTGGACGACAAAGGCCCTCGTCCTGAGATGCAGCTCGCGTCGTTGTTTACTGACCAGGTGCCCGCGATCGACACCAGCCGCAAATGGTCAAAGCAGTATGGTTTTCCCATCCACAATTCGGTGCGCGACACCCTGACACTGGGTGGCGACAAACTTGCTGTCGACGGCGTGTTTCTGATTGCCGAACACGGCGACTACCCCGAGTCGGCCACGGGACAGTATCAGTTTCCCAAGCGGCGGTTGTTTGGAGAAATCGCCCAGACATTTCGCGCGACCGGTCAGACCGTGCCGGTGTTCTGCGACAAACATCTGGCTGACAACTGGAAGGACGCCAAGTGGCTTTACGACACGGCCCGTGAGCTGCAGATTCCGTTGATGGCTGGTTCGTCATTGCCGCTGGTGTGGCGTAAGCCGCCAGTTGATGTGAAACGAGATGCAAAGCTGAAAGAGATTGTCGCCGTCTCTTTTCACCGGCTCGACTCTTACGGATTTCATGCACTGGAAATGGTGCAATGTCTGGCCGAGCGCCGCGCGGGCGGCGAAACCGGAGTACAGAGCATTCAGTGCCTGACGGGCGACGCAGTCTGGGAAGCAGAGAAACGCGGAGTCTACGACCGTAAACTGCTTGACGCGTGCCTCGAACACATCACCGACAAACGCTGGGAGAATCGGAAGCTGCCGCTTGAGAAGGCCGTTCCAGAGCCGGTGCTATTTACGATTCGGTATCGGGATGGCCTGAAGGCCAACATCCTGACGCTCGATGGTGCCTTGGTCGAATGGTCGGCCGCATGGCGTTACGCCGACAGCGGCAAAACGGAAGCAACCTTGTTTCACACACAGGAATTGCGACCGTTTGGCCACTTCGCCTTCCTCGTCATGGCCACCGAGCGTCTGATGCAGACGGGCCGGTCGCCCTGGCCAGTCGAGCGAACTCTTCTGACAACGGGACTACTGGATGCGCTGCTGGTTTCGAAGCAGCGGGGCGGCAAGTCGCAGAATACCCCCTGGTTAAAACTGGCTTACCAATCCAACTGGAACTGGACACAGCCACCACCGGAACCGCCCGGGCGGGACATTACGAAGCAGTGACTAGGGGGCCTTTGGTATTCACCCACTCAATCAGGACTTCTTTGCCTGCGCGTCCTTCAGACCGATGTTGATGTAGGCGTGGACGTGCGGGTCACCGCGGAAGTGCCACACGAACGACGGGCCTTCAACTCGCCACACATCCCAGATCTTGTCCCCCTTGAGGTCGCTGTCCGAGTAGTACGACATGTGCAGACTGTCCATGCCACCGCCGGCTTTCAGAATCCGCATGACTTCGTCGACGTCTTCTTTGCGATAAGGAGACAGCAGCGTCTTCAGCGTTGCTTCGACCAGCTCTTTCAGGTCGCTGCTTAGT
>CAYSJO010000490.1:0-4920 GCA_964431285.1 uncultured Planctomycetaceae bacterium | reverse complement strand
GGCTCGCTGACATTCAGAGAACACAGTTGCCAGGCCAGCGGAACGGGACCGCTGCCCCAGATCGCGTGGATTTTATAACCCCGGGCGAATCCTTTCGTGGCGTAGCCCCATCGCGCGTCGCGATCCTTGCTGAAGGCGTTGCCCGCCAGAGCCCGCCCGTCGATGCGAATCGTGCGTTCTTTTTCAGGCCCGTACGAATCGCGCCAGGCGACGATGGCCTGCAGCAGCGCGCCCACACCGGGACGAATTCTGAAAACGCGAGGCGAAGGATGCAGAGTGACCGGGAGACCTTTCTCGAAGCCATCGAAAAAGAGCCGGACAACTACGACCATCGATACGTCTATGCGGACTGGCTTGACGAACAGGGCGAGCACGAAGAAGCGGACCGTCAACGGCGGTATCAGGAATCTGAAAAGTGGTTACGGGCATTCGCCCGCAAACACTTTGGATGGGAAGGCGAGGAAGAAGAGCTGGATATGTCCGACCCCGAAGACTACATGTACCACAGCTATCAGCAATTGCTCTTTTTCCTTAAACGGCATGTCGACGGCGAGCATTACCTGTACTTTGATACTCCCTATGAGTATGACGACTACAGCGAGGAAATGTGGGGCCACTTCGAGGTGGTCACAGGCATGGAATCACCAACCAACGAGTACCGGACGACTCTGCTACCATTTCGATGCGCGTGCTGACCGTTCCAGCGTGTCGCGAACTCAGAACAACTCCGCCTGCCGATTGCCTGATGTCTGGGACGGTTCCGACTGTCGCAAATGTTTCGGCGGGGGCACCACCGCAACCGATTCAGGCTCGCTGAGTGCTGCCGCAAGTTCGTTGTCAGAGACATCGATTCGATCGGAGTTATTCAGGAACATTGGTGTGAGGTTTGGAATGACCTCCCCAGCAAGGTTCACCATGTGACGGTGACAGGTCAGGAACAGAATCTGGACATGTTCACTGACTTCGCTCAGGACTCGCAGAGTGTTGCGTGTGCGCGTCTCATCAAAGTTGACGAGGATGTCATCCATGATCAGTGGCAATGGTTCCGAGTCTTCGCAGTACTGCAACACGAAAGCGAGCCTGATGGCCAGGTAAAGCTGCTCGCGCGTACCCGTACTGAGAGCGGACGGTTCCAGGACATCACCGAAGGAGTCGCGGACCAGCAGCGTTCCAGACCGATCCAGTTTGCGTTCGATTCCGGTGTAGCGTCCGTCGGTCATGCGGTTCAGCAGCCGGGCGACCTCTGTCAACATCCGAGGCTGATGTTCCCGCTCGAATCGTTCCAGTGCTTTCGTCATCAGAGTGCGTGTGATGACGAGTCCCGCCCACTGGTCGACTGCCGTCCCGAGTTCTGCACGTAGACTTTCCAGTTCGGCTGCGATCTGGAGCGAGTCGACATTCGAGTTCAGGCTATCCAGCTCCTGTCGGACTCCGCCGGCCTTCTGCAGTGACTGCTGGCATTCGGTGTCCAGTTGCGAGATTTGCTGCTGCAATGATTGCCGACGGGTCACGATGCCTTCTGGCGTGAGTCCCTGAAGTTCGGAAATGAACGCGGCTTCGTCTTCCCTGCCGCGGATCACGCGAATGTCACGCTCGCGCAATTCAAGCTCTTCCTCCAGTCGGCGTCGTTTCTGAGATTGCTCAATTCGTATCAGAAACTCTTCGACAGCACGGACCCCACATTCGGCAAGAATGGCTGCAATCTCCTGCGCGGCCTTCTGTTCGCGAGCGGCCTGTACTTCGATCTGCCGGGTCAATTCCGTGCGGCGGCTGACCAGTTCCTGCTGATCGATCGCAGACTGTCGCGACGCATCAATGCGCCGCACGACTTCCACAACAGCATCGATCGCGGTGAGCGACTGAACGTCGGAAGGTGCTGTTTTGACCAGACTCGCAACCTGCTCTTCAAACTCACGTCGCTCAACCTGCATGGATTGCGACCGGCGTTCGAGCGAATCCGCTTCACGTTGCTTCAGCTGCAGTTCGGCCAGCTGGCTCAAAAGTCGTCCCGCCGTCTGCACGGACCAATCTGACGGGACACCCAGACGAGATGCTGTTTCCGTCCAACGGAATTGCCATTGTGATTTCAGAGTCTCGACTCGGCGGAGTTCCTCCTCCAGTGACGTCAGTCGAGTCTCCAGTTCGGGAAGTTCCGCTGAGAGGCGTTCCTGTTCCATGCGGTCTCGCCGGTGTCTCTCGCACAGTTCCCGTGCCTGAGCAAGCGAAGCGTCCGGACTCTGTAACGGCGTCTGGAGAGCGCGAATCAGCTCGACCTCAAAAGCGTCAATCGCCGCACCAAGACGTGTCACGTCGGCGTCGAGCTCCTCTTGGCGTTGCGCGGCAGCAACAAGGTCCGCGTGTAAGCGCAGCCAATCGAGCATCGCATCGGGAGAGCCCGCCTGAACGCCAACGGGCCACAGATCGCGCCATTGGGCCTCGGCCGCTTCGCAGACGGCACATCGCTGTTGAAGCTGGGCCTGAGCCGCCTCGACCCGTTCTCTGGCGGTGTCGACTGCACCAACAAGGTGCTCGCGTCGAGCGACCAGCTCCGCATTGGCGAAGCGTTTATCAGCGAGTGAGTCCGCAGCCGCCATGGAACGTTCGAAATCATCGGGGCTGGGCATCAGACGATTATCCCGAGTCCCCTCAGTCTGCTGTCGTCGGATCAGCTTCCACGAGATGTCGCGTTCTCCGCGCGCGGTCTTCAGCGCCTCAACCGTGACAACTGACTGAGACGCTTCCTGCTCTCGCAGCTGTCGTTCCGCCTCTTGAAGCTCCTGCTGACGTTCCTGCAGTTGTTCACCGGCTCGGCGTGTGTCCAGGGTGAGCGCGTTCTGTCTGGCACGAGCAGCTTCCACCTCGGCAGGCAGTGGAAGCACAAGCGTCCGAAGTTCGTCTGAGGGTGAGCCGAAGGTATCAGTCGGCGAGTACATCGATTGCAGTCGATTTGCCAGCGCGTCGAGTTCTCCGTTCACCCGGACAACTTCAGCCTGTCGCTCGGACATCCGTCCTCGATTCGCCGTCCATGCTGTCGAGCGGTCGATGAGGTCTTCCAGGGCCGGCAGTATTTCCCGTGACTGTGTGGTAAGTACTTCCAGTCGCCGCCGCGTGACATCCAGTTGCCGCTGCAATTCCGGCCGTCGCGACGACAGGCTGGTTTCAAGTTGCAGCAGCTCGTTCCATTCAGATTCGAGCTCACGGATCAGTTCACGTTGCGGTTCTGTTGCATGGAATCGAGAGATGTCGTCAATCGACCACTCCGGGTTCAACTGCTGCACACGCACGAGCAGTGTCTGCCGGGTGTTTTCCGCGTCCTCCAGCAATCTAGGCACTCGCTTGATGCAGTCACGGATGCGACCAACGTCCTGAAAGAGTTGTCTGGCCAGTGCTTCATCAGAGCAGAACGATGTTTCCTGACGACCGGTTGCATCCGTCGTTGGCGATACCGGCATCAGAGCCAGGCTGGCTTCGAGCTGATTCAGTTCTTTGCGGGCTTCATCACGACGCTCCCGGACCTGCCGGAAACGATCCGCAGCATCGGCCGGCAACTTACAGGGGTCCGCCAGCCGCGCGATTTCTTCTCGCAGCGCTTTGCATCGCGACCATGTGTCGAGCGCAGACTCCCATCGCTCCAGCCGGCGTTCTTCCAGTCGCAGTGACTCGATCTGCCCGGACAGTGACTCTGCCCGGGCCGTGCTGGCATCGAGCGTTTCCTGGAGATCCTGGTATTCACGTGGTCGAATCAACGACTCGCGCAGTTGCTGCGACTGCTCAGAGATCGACGTCAGGAGCCGGTTGACGATCGGCTTGCGCGCACGCGGTGAGAACAGCTTCTGATGTTCGTCGAGCAGTGACCGCTGCAGTCGCTGGAAACCCGCCAGCCCGCCGACACCGCTTCCATACAGGGCTTCGGTCAGGTTGGCGTGCTGCAGACTTTTCTCTCCGGCAGTCAGCTCCGTCAGTGAGAAACCAAAGACGTGCTCGAACAGCTCACCGCCAGCGCGACCCAGCAATTCGTTCAGCGAGCCATCATTCACCGGCTGGCGAGTGGCCTCGACCTCACCGGTCACCGTGTTCTTCGAACCCTTCTGCCGTCGAAATCGAACGCGGCGTCCGTTCTGCATCTCCATGCGGACGGTCGCCGCCAGCTTGCCTGTGTGGTTTTCAAAGACATACGGACTGACGTGCGGGAAGCCGAACAGCACTTCGCGGATCAATTGCAACAGCGTCGATTTGCCGGCTTCGTTCGGGCCGTAAATGAGCCGAAATCCCGGCCCGCTGAAGTCGAAATGCCGGGCCGAGTAGATTCCGTAGTTCTCGATTGTCAGATCAAGAAGCTTCATGCTTCACTCCGCTATCTCATGCAGACGCGACACCAGCAATCCCTCGGCCTGTCGAACCCAGTGACGCAACTGCTCAGGGTCATCCAGGCGGATGCCGGCCTGTTCCAGTTCCAACGGTGCCTTGCCCGCCAATGGTTGAAGAGCTGCAGTCAGCTCAAGCAAGTCACTCTCCGGCCCGCTGGCGAGTTGATCGATTGTCCTAAGCAGGTCGCCCATCAGATCTGCGCCGCGGCGAATCTGCTTGATGTCGACCGCCGGAGTTGTTTCGACGATGACTTTTTCGATCCAGATGTCATTGTGAATTGACGTCGCCAGGTTCCGGATTTCAGCAATCGCCTCTTCGAGTTCAGATGTGCGCGTGAGCTGTGAATGACACGCACACGCTCCCCGGATCCGAATCCGGAGTGCCGAGAACCGATTATCTGCTGCCTCGTGACATTCATAGAGTGACTGACTGACCCGGCTGAAGAGATCGTCGAGATCGCTTTCCGGCGACAGCTCAACATCCGCGACATGCCATCTCAATACATCCAGTGGACGGAACTCGACACGTTCCAGGTGCCGCTCGCGAACGGTG
>CAYSJO010000489.1:0-5268 GCA_964431285.1 uncultured Planctomycetaceae bacterium | reverse complement strand
CCTGCCTGGATGCCGTCTGCATAAAAGACCAGCTTTCCCTCGCCGAGATACGCGAGGGCCGTCCCCATCCCAATCGACGGTTTCCCTTCGTCGCCGACACGCGCCGGACGAGGATCCGTCCAGGTGGCACCACGGTCGTCGCTGGTCAGAACGAAAGCACGATGCGGATAGTCGCAACCGACCAGCATCAACAACCGATCTTTCTCCGGCATGTAGACCATGTACGGACACGCGACCACGCGGTTCCAGCTTTCGGTGACCATCTGAAACCGCGCGGGTAGACGCACTTGCTCGTCACGGCCATTGAGCTGACGGACAGTGTGCGCCTGCCATTCAGCGAATGCCACAGATGAAACAGACATCACCAGAATCATGGCCGATGCCAAGCTTCTCCCTGTTGCCATCATGAGTCTCCTCCAGCGCGGCCAGAAGCCCGGCTTTTTCAAAAAGCCGGGCTTCTCAATTGAGTTTAGAAACAGAGCCTGGTTGTTTGTATGGAGTCGATCCCCACAAGTCCCTCACTTACGCTTCCGGTTACCAGCAGTTTTGACACCGGCTCACAAAGTCTATTGACCAATCCCTTCACTTCGGTTCGACGCGGAGCTCGACCCAGACGAGCTGCTGATCGGGGACATCACCAATTGCTCCGACTGCCAGCATGTTGTAACCGCTTTTTACGGTATCCAGAGCACAGGCAAAGCGTACGCCTCGGGCAGGCGATCCAGCAAAGCCAGTGGTCGCAACATCCTGTCCTGCTGGCAGCGGCCTGCCATTCAGTGTCGCCCGCAGGCGGACATCGGCGACGCCGTCACGTTTCGCCAGTCCAACCAGCACCTGGACTTTGCCTTCCCGCGGAATCGGACCGAGGTGGACTCTGATCGGTTTCGTTGTCGGCAGATCAACCGGTAGCTGTACGTCGTTGGCAACCCCCTGTGGCACAGTGTCGCGATAGCAGACGGGATGGCGACGGACGCCAGCGGAAACGGATTGCGGTGAAACTCCATGTCTCAGGAGCGTCCTGTATTCTTCGGCTGTGCACGGACGCGTCTCGCTGTCCATCCAGTTGAAGAGGTAGATACTGTCGGCACCACGGTGGTAGGCCGAAGCCGCGAAGCCGTGAAGAATTGCCAGATCGTTGGCCGTCGGTGCGGCACTCGGCCACGGACGCGAGTTGTGTTCGAGCCCAGGCACAACGGCGACTCGTTTTGTCGCATCGCCAAGACGCTTGCGCCACAGCTCAATCGGAATATCGAAATCGGACGAGGTCCAGAACGGGCAGGCGACCACCAGATCGACCAGACCATCGCGAGCCCACTCGACGGCATCCATTCCCAGGCCCGCGGCCGCGTCAGGATGCGCCGGCACACGGACGCTCAGGCGGATCGCGTGCTTCCGCTTTCTCGACCATTCACTGGTCAGCATTCGCACCTCCCCCACGAACTCAGTGAGAATCCGGCCCTCCTTCAGTTCGCGTCCCGGCGTGAGGTGATAGCCGAATCGCATCCAGTCGAGCTCCAGTCCATCGGGATCGTACCGCTCGAGCAGTTCACGGATGAAAGCCAATTGGTGCTCGCGTACTTCGGCGTGGGAATAGTTCATCGCTCGTTCGACCCACGAGCCGCGGGGGCTACCCGGCACGCGCCAGAATTGCGGATGTTCCCGCCAGAATGTCGAGTGGTAATAGTGATCCGTCTCGTTGGCATTGTGGACGTCGTTCATTCGCATGGTCAGCCACGGCGAGAGCCCCTTCTGACGGGCCCGTGCGATCCAGATTGCATACGGATCAAGGCCGGCGTCGTGAAGTCGCTTAGCGTTTTCGGGCCATAAACCCTGAGGCTCTTTCCCCTTCACAGGATCCCAGATCGCGTCGCGCGACCTGCTGCGGAAGCTGGGCCGCATCGAGTTCGGGCAGAGGAACAGGTGCGTCACCGCCCCGCCAGCATACTGGTCGACCCAGGCATGCAGTTCTTCCAGCGTCATCTTCTCCGGCTTTCGCGAACCGAAGAAATGGCTGTTGTCTTCATTGATGACCAGCATGTTCTGCAGCAGGTCGGCATCGTCGCCGTGACACTGCGAGACCAGCAGCAGGACAGACAATAACAACAGACTGATTCTCATTTTGACCATCCGCGTTTATTAGAAGTCATAATGCAGGCACCAGGCCGTGTTGAGAATTCGAATACGCAGGCCCGTGGAAACCCGGACTCTGTGGCAATTCCCGGTGCCTTACGGGTGTCCTGGAAATAAATGTCGTAGCGGAAGTCGTCAAGACGTCGTCAAGACTTTCGGCAGCACAGCAGGGCCGAAACTCTTGACGAGTTCCGCAACACTCACACTGGACAGTTAATACCAGGACGGTCCCTACCTGATCGCGGGCAGCTCAAACCCCTTCCGGTGTTCACGGCCAACCAGCTTATTGGCATCGGCGTCATCGAATGTTTCGGTCAGTGGATCGAAGCGTAGTTTCTTTCCGGTTCGCCACGAGATGTTGCCAGCGTGGCACATGGTCGTGCTGACGTGTCCGGAGTAGATCTCCTGGTTCAGCGATTCTCGATCGCGGCTGCGGATGGCGTCGAGGAAATTGCGGATGTGAGCCCGCTGGCCAACGTCGCCACTTCCCTGTTTGACCAGTTTCCCGGACGCGTCGAAGACCTTCCACGACGTGTTTGTCACCTGCATCCAGCCGTTCTCGCCGTAGATGTTGGCCCCTTCGCCATGCCCGTCCAGTTGGGGCCGCGACCACAGTCGCATCTCATACTGCAGCACGGCTGCGGGGTATTCGTAGTTGACAATCATCGTGTCCGGCCACTGCTGATCGTCCTTGAAGAAGTGCATGCCGCCGGCGGTCGAGATCGTATCGGGCATCGTGTCCAGGCCCATGACGGCGCGGCAGTAGTCGATGCGGTGCACACCGTCGTTCCCCAGATCGCCCGTGCCATACTCGAACAGCCATCGCCACGAGCTGCCAACAATGCCCGCGTTGTAAGCTCGTTCGGGCGCAGGCCCCTGCCAGATGTGGTAGTCGATGTCGCTAGGCGCGTCGCTGTCTTTCGGCAGGTGGACGGCCCCGTTGCGACTCGTCTCCCACGCCCGGCCGAAGATGATTTTGCCCAGCGCGCCGCTGCGTGCGTATTCGACGGCTTCCTTCAGAAACTGCGAGCTGCGGATCTGCGTGCCCATCTGCACCATGCGCTTCTTCTGACGCGCCGCTGCGACCGCTGTCCTGCCTTCCAGAATGTTGTGACTGGCAGGTTTCTCGACGTAAACGTCCTTGCCCGCCAGACAGCCCTCGATCGTCAGCATCGCGTGCCAGTGATCCGGCGTGGCGACCATGAAGGCGTCGATCGAATCATCCCGCAGCAGGTCGCGGTAGTCGTTGACGAGCTTCGGCATTCGTCCGGACCGTTCCTTCATCTCGGCACCGCGCTGTTCACGCACGGACTTCCGAACGTCGCAGATATGAGTGATTTCGCAGTCGGCCTCCGCGGCAAAACTGCGCATCACCGAATTGCCACGCCCGCGAACGCCAATGCAGGCGACGCTGATCTTCTCATTGGGTGAAAACGCACGGCCTTCCTGAACACTGGCCAGGCTGAAGCCGGCGCCTATCGCCGCGGACTGCCGAAGGAAATCACGACGGTTGCTGAGTGACATTGTTGAGACTCCTGAGTGTTTGTCTGAAACATGATTCAGTGTCTTGATTGACATACCATCGTAAGCCGTCTGCCGCAGCCAGGCGACCGGCGCATTGCTGCAGCTCGATCGGACGCCCTTCAGTAACGAGCTGTTCCTGATCTCCTGCGAATACACTCCCGACGAACTCCGCCGAACCGGCTGGACACCACCACAGGAAGTTCTCGACACACTTCAGAAGTGAACAACCGAATCCTGCCTCGAACTGAGAGATACGAAATGTTGAGAACCTGCTTTCTGGCACTGGCCATTGTCGTTTCTTCCGCAATCTCAGATGCGCAGGACGGGCGGACTCAGGAGTTGGTTGCCCGAGCAGCTTCTCTGGAACTGAAGACGAAGTCTGTACCGCCACCGGGAGATCCTCTGGAACATCATGCTTCCGGTTTTGCGAAGGTTCTCTGCTCAGCGGTGTTCGTCACTGGCCTGGACGCAGAGTTTGCGGCAGAGAGCATTGGCTACTTCACCGCTCCATACGAGGAACGGGCAAGACTCAAGTGGCATGTCGATCGGAGAGAGAAAGCCGTCCACGTTACGTTACCCAACGGTGTGACCCGGACTGCGAATTTTATTGGTGACTTGGGCTGCCTCACTTTGCCTCGAGGGAAAGTGGCCCCGTTTTTTGATCCGCCCAGGATTACATCCAGTCTGCCCGATGCAGCAACAACGCCGTGGCCGATGGGTGACGTACTTCCCGAAAGTGAATCTCCCAAAGAACTAAATGCCTCAATGTTGACAAAGGCCGTCGACACAGCCTTTGCTCCGGATGAAGCTCTGACTGCGGCATACGTCGTCACCTGGAAAGGGAAGATCGTTGTCGAACGGTATCGCGATGGCATCACGCTGCACACGCCCCTGGAAAGCTGGTCGATGGGGAAGAGCCTGACTGTCACGCTGATGGGCATTCTCATCAATGAGGGCGTGTACTCACTCGATCAGCCTGCCCCGGTTCCTGAATGGCAGAACGACAACGATCCACGGCGGAAGATCCGCATCAGGGACATTCTGCACATGTCGAGCGGTTTGAGATTCCGCGCTCCGCACGATCCCGACTTTGATCCGGCGGACGGCTATCCCGATCATCGCTTCGTCTATACGGGTGCGGTGAACTCATTCAAATGGGCTGCCGATCGACCGTTGCAATGGCCTCCAGACTCCGTAGGTCGCTACCGAAACTCCGATCCGGTTGTCACTAACTATCTGATCCGCCTGGCTGTCGAGAAGCGCGGCGACGACTATCACAGCTTTCCTCAACGCGCACTGTTTGACCAGTTGGGAATGCGCGACATGGTTCTCGAAACTGATCCCTACGGAAACTTTCTGCTGCAGGGTTACGAATTCGGATCAGCGCGGGACTGGTCACGACTCGGGAATCTTTATCTGCAGGATGGCGTCTGGAACGGCAAGCGTTTGCTGCCTGATGGATTTGTGAAGTTCGTCAGCACACTCGCTCCGGCCTGGGTCGCCGATGGCCGGCCCATTTACGGCGGCTTCTTCTGGATCAATGGCGATGAGCGTTTTCCGATTCCCGCCGACGCCTACTACATGGCCGGCGCGGGTGGTCAGTACACGATCATC
>CAYSJO010000488.1:0-2012 GCA_964431285.1 uncultured Planctomycetaceae bacterium | reverse complement strand
AAAGCGAGCTGCAGCCTTTTCCAGACGTCGTTCGTCGATATCGCAGATGGCAACCATGTTGCCGTGATTGCCGGCGTCCCTCGAATCGCTGGAACCTTTCCCTTCGACGCCAATGGAGGCGAAGTTGATCTTCTCAACAGTCGAGCCGCTTTGAGCGAATGTTGGCTGAATACTGTGTCCTGTCCAGAACGCCGTACCAACAGCGGCAGACGTCTGCAGGAAGTCACGACGGGTCGTTGTTCGAGGCATTGAAATGTTCCTTTGAAAACAGTTTGAATCTCAGTGTTGAGTTCGCTTCGGGTGGATTGCCGCCCCCCAACCGGAAACCGGTCGTAGAAGTGGACCACGGATGATAGCAGTCTGCCACAAGGCGCCCATCGAATCGGTATTTAAGCGTTGATTCCGGCACCCGGGCGTGATTGCGATCCAATCTGTGGCCTGGTAATCTCGATTCGTTCCGGCTGCGGCGTTCGCTCTTTGCTGACTGGCTCACTTCAACCTCGCGGATAACCCGATGAAACGATTTGCCTCTGTGTTGCTCTTCGCGTTGATGTTTCAGGCAGTTGGCTGCAAGCCGACTGCTGCCCCGGTGCCTGTTCCGGGCGGTGCCATAACGGGTGAGTCGACAGTTGAGCCGGCCGCTGCCGTTCCCGACGATGCCGACTCTGTCGTCGCCCTCAAAGGCAAGAGCGTCAAACTGGACGTGAGCGGCACGGGCCACGTGATTCTGGCTGACTTTCGCAAAACGGAAACCAGCGATGAGGATGTCGGCCTGCTGAAGGGACTGCCGCAACTCGGACGTGTCCTGGTTGAAGGTCCGAATTTCGGTGATGTGGCAATGGATCACCTCGCCGAAGTGCCCGGCCTTCAAGTTCTGGATGCGACCAGTTCCGCGATTACGGATGCCGGGATGAAGTCGCTCTCATCCATCGAAAAACTGCGAGCCCTCGGACTCAGGCGAACGAACGTCACGGACGCGGGGCTGGCCCATCTGGCCGGCGCAAAGCACCTGGTCGATATCGACCTGCGTTTCACAAACGTGACTGATGAGGGCATCAAGTCGCTGTCACGGATCAAGAGTCTGCGGGCGGTCAAACTTCAGGAATGTCCAGGAGTTACCGACGAGGGCATCAAATTGCTGGGGACGTTGCCAGACCTGGAAACGTTGAACATCAGTAAGAACACGGGGCTGACCGGCGAGTCGCTAGCTGCTCTGTCCGGCTGTAAGAAGATGAAGACCCTGGAGCTGGAAAATGACAACGAGATTACGGGTGCCGATCTGGAACACATCGCGGCACTGACGAATCTGCAGATGCTCAATGTGCGGTTCAACTTTGTGAAAGGCGACGACCTCGTCCACATTTCCGGTCTTAAGAACATGCGAACTCTGCTGTTGCGTGAGACAGTCGTCAACAACGACGGACTGGATCACATCCAGTCGATGACCGAACTGGTGGAGCTCGACCTGACCGGAACCATCGTCGGTGACGCAGGCATTCCCAAACTGCACGGATTCACGAAACTGGAAATCCTGCGCGTCGAACGCAGCGACGTGTCCAGTGCCGGGCTGGAGGAGATTGCGAAAATCACGACGCTGCGCGAGCTGGACCTGTCTGCTCTGTCAGATTTGACAAGTGATTCGCTGGCGCCATTGACGGCCCTGGCAAATCTGGAGTCCCTCGATCTGGACGAGAACTTCAGTATCGACGATGGCGCTGTGGAGCACCTCAAGCAACTGACGAAGTTGAAAAAACTGAAGATCGGAACGACGGCCCTTTCCAGCGATGACGACGCGCTGACCGAACTCAAGGCAGCGATCCCGGGACTGGTGATTGAAGAATCGTTCTGAAAACGGCGCAGATACTGTTTTAAGGTTCGTCGCCGGAATGTGTTGGTGAAAGCGGTCTGTTTGCAGTCGGCCGGGCGGAGCCGGCCTGAGTCGAACGAGGTACGAATCACCTCAAGAAGAGGAAGGAGAGCATACCGCGACGGTGCGGGGAATGATGGTGCTG
>CAYSJO010000487.1:0-8173 GCA_964431285.1 uncultured Planctomycetaceae bacterium | reverse complement strand
ACACTCGCCAGTCTCCACATATGCAGTTGCAATTGCCCAGCGCAGAATCGCCGTTTCGTCCTGCGTACCGAATATGCGCCCAGTGACAACTGCCTGACTGACCGGCCATGAGCTGCCGCTTCCGGTGAGCTGAGGGATGGGCTGGACGAACGGAGCCACGGCCAGCAGCGCCTGTGCGGAGTTGGTCTCGATTTCTCTCAGTTTCCGTTCGCACCGCACGATTGCACTGGCCACATCGCCGCGTGCCTGATCCAACCACGCGGCGTGAAGCGTCCACAGAAAGGGAATGGCCGGGTTTTCACCGAACGAATCGAAGGTGCTCACGACGCCGTTTGCTTCGTCGAGGCGTCCACACTCGATCAGCAGCATGCCGTATTCAATCTGTCCCGCAATGTTGCCCGACAGTCCGAGTTTATTCTCGTCCAGTAACTGAGCGGCCCGCAGCATGAACCCCTGCGAGCGCAACCCTCTGGCAACCTGCACGACGTCCACCGTCTCGTCCTTGAGAATCACGTCCAATCGCTCAGCGACCATGCTCTCCTTCTGCAATAGTTCGGTTCGGACGGATTGAAGCTGCCTGGCCATGAGTGAGTAGTCAAAGGCCTTCGACTCAAGAATGGCAGTCAGACACCGGTCGATCATTTCCAGCGCAAGATCCCAGCGTTGCCCTTCAAAGTACGTCTGCGCGGCCACAGACAGGAGACTGGGATCATTCGGTGCCAGGATGAGCGCCTGACGCAGAAAGTGAACACGTTGAAAGTACCGCTGGTCTGCAATAATCCGCACTGCCGGGCCAGCCGCTAGGGTCTCCACCTGACGGAGAGCGGCATAGGCATTCGCACGCGTGCGATAGACGACATCATTGTTGGGCGTTTCGACTGCTCCCGTCGCACTGTCGCGCACAGCCATGGTGGCCAGAGCCATCACCTGACCACGAGTCAAAGGCACCTGTCCTGAGAACCCGGCCATTGCGATCACCTGTTCGTGTCTCGCTCGGCCCTCGAGGGGTGACCATGACCGGGATGGCAACGACAGAAACTGCTGATACCGGGTTCGCGCACGCGGAAACTCGATTCGCTGCTCTTCGGACTCGAAGTTTCGGCACTCGCGGAAGGCCACTTCGATCAAATCGACCGGTTGCTCGCTGGTCTCGGACTCCGGCGTCTTCGGGGCCAATGCCGCCAATGTCGACCCGATCGAGATCAGATGCCAGTCACCCGAACGCAGCAGGTCAAACAGCGATTCGTAATCCGGATTGGCACCCCACAATCGAGGTGTGGCAAGTCCGACGTCGAAACGGTCGAACACGTTTTTCCACAACTCCCCGTTCCCTCGCCATTCCGCGCGTTGCTTCACTTGCGGTGTCGCATTGGCCGTCGAGTCGGGACTCGCCGACTGATCCAGTCGACTTCGCATGGCGAATCGCGCCTGATCGTGAAGCCGCAGAATCTCATCGCCGTACAGGCCCACTCGACTGTCGACGAATGTGGGGCGACCATGCCAGACCAGCAGATCGCCATGCTCCAGTCGCATTGCGAACAAACGCGCGTCCGGAATCTCGGCAAGGTCCTGGCCCGTGCCATCAATGGTCGACTGCAACCACGAAGCGAATCCCACGCCGATTCGTTTGCCGTCCGGTCCCATCAAGCGCCCACTGATCGCCAGCCACGCAACAACTGCCAGACTCAGCACGGTCACAGCCCGACCCGAACGCGACCACAGAACTTCCAGTGTGTTGGTCGAATACTCCTGACGACATCGATCGCGATACCAGTCCTGCCCATTGAGTGCCGCCAGAACACCAGCCACAACACTCAAGGCTCCCAGTTCGTGTGAGCAGACAACTGCCAGTACGGCCGTGACCGCGAACGCGGCCGCCAGTCCCATGTCCAAGCGTCCGACATTGGCCACGCAAGTCAATAAAGCAATGGCGACGAGCACGAGTGCGGCGATTGACGCCACATCAAGCGTGTCTGGAAAACGCGGGTCGAACATCGAAAGCAACTGTGCTTCGGTCGGCGTGTCGATTGACCCTGCATAACTGAGCAGCGCGGCGTTTTCAGTTCCGTAAATCTGAAGTGGTGCGAGAATCGTGTGCCAGCCCGCCGGATTGATCGTCAGCGCCAACAGCCCGATTCCAACTGCCTTACTGAGGTCCGTCAGCAGCTGTTTGCTGTCGTCCTGTCCACGATTTGCGATCCAGCTTCCAGCAGCGTAGGCAGCCAGGATCAGCCAGCCGATGAACGCGCGTGGATCCAGGTTACTCCACACAACCAGCGAACCTGCCAGGCACCATAGAATTCTGGAATCGCGAGAATGGGACCAGTTGACCAGTCCGCGCAGCATCCAGGCCGTTCCCAGCAGCGTGATCAGCTCTGGCAACACGTTGAACTGGGCCTGAGCCATCAGCAGGGCGACGGCCGCGCAAACTGCCGTCCACCATGTGGGCAGATCGGGACGACCGATGTTGACGACGAGGTAAAACGTGAGCCCCGCCAGCAGCGCGGTGAGTACAGACAATCCCGTGTCGCCTGCGACCCCATGAACTCCCGCGAGGATCAGATCGTAGCGCCAGGCGGGATTGACCCACGCCCGGTCGCCAGCTGTATAGGAAAAGACGTCTGTGGCGGGTGGCCAGAAGCTGTTTGCAGCAATGGCTTCGCCAGTGCGCACGCGAACAAGTGTTAACGTGTCGCCGATCTCTCGACAGCCCAGCAGAAACGCCAGCAGCACGACTGCCCAGCGAAGCATGAAGTCGCCGCGGATTGCTTCGTCCTCGACGTCTTCAGGGGTCAGCGGTTCCCATTCCGGAAGATCGTCGTCGTTTTCAGGCTTATCGGAGTCCTCGGATGCCTCACCAGTTGCCTTCGATTCGTCCGGTTCTTCGGTGTCTGCCGGGGCAGACCGTTCAGGCTCGTTCGTTTGTTCCTGATCGGCATCTGGTTCTGTGGCAGCACCTGCGTCGGGCTGGGCCACTGTCTCAGGGACCGAATCTTCGGCCGCCCTGGTTTCTTCACTCGTCGATTCGGACGGATCCGCATTGGCATCGTCCGCGGGGCGAGGTGGTTTGGGATCGCTCACGAAGAACCTTTTGTTCGGAAAAGGGTGGCCAAATATGAGTGCTGTCAGGAGCGTACGGTCGAATGTTCCGCAGGGTCAAGGATGCTCTGAAACGCCACTACGTAACTCGACCAGGTAACGTTGAATGGATCGTTCCGTTGAGTTTGGACAACGGCGAGCTGGCCGAGTCGGGCCGTCCGCGACCCCTATTGATTGGTATTTCGTGCCGGTCCTATACTCCCCACCCTCTTCCACTGAGGCTGAGCCTCACTCACCGGCCGTATTCGGCCAGCCAAACGGATTTGGCACCAATTAGCCCCATCAAAACTGATTTTCGCTGCGGAGTCCCCGTGTTGGTCGCATGCCGACAGTCGTGCCGATCGCGGAGAGCCTTCTCGTGCGCTGTTGCCGCACTGGTTGTGTTGCTGCTTTGCGCAGATATGTGGTCGGCCGATACACGTGACGAGAGCAACTTGAGCGAGCGAATCGATGTGTCCGGCAGGCTTGCGCACACCTGGCCCGATCCGGACGGCTCTCAGGTCACGGTCATGCGGGGTCAGTGCCGTGTCAAGCAGGGCGAAACCGTCATCACGGCCCGGCAGATGGTTGTCTGGCAGTCGCAATTCAACGGCCGCGACCGGATCGAGGTGTATCTCGAAAACGACGTCGTCATCACACGTCCCGAGCAGACCCATTCACAACAGTCGGCATGGCTGGAGCTATGGACTGAAGCAGGCGTCGTCGGCAAGGCCGGACCTCGCCGAGACTATACAAAGGCCACAGCAGACCCGTTGTTCGAACGGGCTTCGCGTCGTCGGCGAGCCAGCGTCGGCCTAAAGATCATTCAGACACAACTGCTGGAACTCCCTCCTCCTGGATTTCGTGCGCATCGAATTGAGCAGTCGGATGCACCGATTCGTCGAGTACGACTGTATGCCCGCACGGGGCAACCATTTTCGTTTCGCACCGAACGTTCGACACAGACGACACCCGCCGAGCAGGTAGCGATTGTCACTGGCGGAATCAAATTGAATGTCGACTCGCCGCAGCCGGACGGATCGCCTGATCCCGAGGGTATCGAACTGGCCGCCGACAGCATGGTCCTGTGGACCGAGTCCAGCGAACTCACCGACCTGACCTCTGGACGGGAAGAGATCCAGAATCGCGACACGCCTCTGCAGATTTATCTCGAAGGCAACATCGTGATCCGTCAGCAGAACTCCATCCTGATCGCAGATCGTGCTTATTACGACGCGCGTCAGGAACGCGCTCTGCTGATTGATGCGGAGCTCAAGATGATCATTCCGGAGGCGGACAATTACCTGCGTGTCCGCGCCAACAGAATCCGGCAGCTCAATGCCGGTGCGTTTCACGCGCAGCAGGCGTGGTTGACCGCATCGATCTATGGCAAGCCTGGCTATCGCGTCGATGCGACGGATGTCTTTCTCGAGCCTCGCGTGGTCAATCCCTGGGTCAAAGCAAACGGTGGCCGGATCGATCCGATTACGGGCGAGATCGACGACGGCGTGGTCAACTGGTTGACGATGCTGAATAACACCTTTGTGCTCTCAGACGTCCCGTTCTTCTATCTGCCGTACCTTGCTGGACCGGCCGAGGACCCCCATCTGCCGATCCATAAATTTACGATCGGCTCGGACAGTATTTTCGGGAACAGAATCGAAACCGCGTGGGACCCATTCCACTTGCTGGGCCGGGACGCTCCGGAAGAACTGACCACAAGCCTGCTGCTGAACTGGTATTCCGAACGTGGCCCGGCCGGTGGACTGGAAGGTGCGTACGACGGAAACGATCTACTGGGACGCGGCGATCGCTACAGAGGTTATTTCCAGACGAATTACGTCCGCGATCGAGGTCAGGACAATCTGGGCGGACGCCGACGCCGGTTGATTCCAGAGACAGAGAATCGTGGGCGAGTTACAGCCCGCCACATCCATTCTCTACCGGGAAGTCTGTCGGTGATTGCGGAAGCCGGATGGGGCAGCGATCGCAACTACATCGAACAATGGTTCGAACCGGAGTTTGCCAACAGCAAGGACCAGGAAACGAAACTGGCGGTCGAGCAACGTATTAATAACGTCGCCTGGAGCCTCCAGGGCCGACCACAGGTCAATGACTTTGAGTACAACACGGAATGGCTGCCGAAAGCCGATCTGCATGTGCTGGGTCAACCACTCTACGGCACTCCAGTTCTCTGGAATATGCACGCATCGGCCGGTTACGCCAGCATTAACGTGGCTGACTTCCCGACCGATCCGGTGGATCAGATCGCGTTCGCACCGATTCCCTATTACGCCGCCGCACAGGGCGCCGTGATCACAAATCGCCAGGAACTGACGATGCCGTTCAATGCTGGCCCTGTCGTCCTGTCTCCATTCGTGACGGGCGAGTCCGCCTATTGGAGCGACGATCTGACCGGTAACAGTCTCGGCCGGCTGGTTGGATCGCTCGGACTGCGTGGCAGTCTTTCCATGTTGAAAGTTCTGCCCTACGTCTGCAGCGACATCTTCAATCTGGACGGTCTGGCTCATCGCATGGTGTTCGATTTCGAGTACTCATATACGGACTCGTCCCAGGACATCTCTCGAATTCCGCAATACAACGAGATCGATGACAACGCCCAGGAGCGGTTCCGTTTAAGGTACCCCCTTAACACCTTCGGCGGTCTGGTTCCGACGTTTCCAACGTTCAGTGGCAACACACCGCAGTTCCTTGACCCGCGGCGGTATGCCATTCGATCCGGAGCCGGCTCACTGATCTCGGCGCCGTATCATGAGCTGGTTGACGACCTGCAGGTTGTCCGCCTCGGCTGGCGACATCGCCTGCAAACGAAAGTTGGACCGCCGGATCGTCGCCGGATTCGGGACTGGATGACACTCGACCTGAACGCGTCGGTATTTCCGCGAGCCGGACATCATAGTGCCAGCGGTCGTGATTTCGCCGAAGACTGGGGACTTGTCTCCGCCGACTATCGCTGGCTGGCCAGCGAACGCACAGCTCTGGTTGCCAGTACGTTGTACGACTCGTTTGACGGTGGCCAGGAACTTTGGAGTGCCGGTATTCACAGCCAGCGAAGCGCCCGAGGCAGCATCTATCTGGGGGTCCATCAGATCAAAGCGCTGGGTCTCGACAGTCAGATTGCAACGGCCAGGGTCAGCTACCTGCTGAGCGACAAATGGCTGGCCACTGGTTCCACTGCATTCGATCTGGCCGAAGACCAGCAGCGTGGCGAGTCGGTCACGCTGACGCGAATCGGTGGAGACTTCCTGTTCCATTTCGGATTCGGCTACGACCGCACGAAAGACGCCGTTCAGGCGACCGTCAGTTTCGAACCGCGGTTCGGATCGAGGTCACGCTACTCACAACGTCTGGGCGAGCTACTGAGTGCCCGACGATGATCGAAACCCGGACGCGACCCCGTGTTGCGAGAGTGCAAATGAAAAACGACAAACGCCAGTTAGAAGCACCGCAGTCTGGCATTTATCAATTTGCAATTTGCAGTTTGCAATTTGCAATTCCCACCTCCCACACGCGGGCAGTTGTGGTATTGCTGACCCTGCTGGCATTCTCCGGATGCGTCCACCGAAGAGCGACAATCCGAACCGATCCACCGGGAGCGCAGGTTATGCTCGACGACCGAGTCATCGGGTACTCACCAGCAGCGTTCGACTTCACGTGGTACGGCACGGAAGAAGTCACGCTCCTCCGGGACGGCTACGAGATCGAGCGGCAGTACGTGAAGCTCCAGCGCCCGTGGTATCAAGTGCCGCCTCTGGATTTCCTGACGGACCATTTTCTGCCCTTCCGAGTCACCGACCATCAGGAGTTCAACTTTAAACTCCGCCCCCGTATGGTCGTTCCCGGCAGCGAACTCCTGGAGCGCGGCAATTCGCTGCGATCGGAAGCTCAACTCGGACAGTAATAGTGTGCGAAAGAATCGCCTCTTCTGGGTACTGGTATACAAACTGTTGCGTAAGGCGGTTGAAAATCTGCAATTCGCATGCGCCCCTCAAATTCGGTAACGTGACCGCGCGCTGTCACTGAAGCCGTCTTGAGGAAAACACGAGATGCGCACGCTCACTGTCGCCGTCACGGCTGCGATTATTACCCTCGTGCTGATCTTTGCGCGGGCCGTCGAACCACAACGACCGGCAACCTCGCAGGATGCGGATGGGAAGCAGCCAGTGTGGTTCAAGGTCACATTTGGCGTCGACGAGATGGACGCCGTCTGGGACGGCAATGTGCGAGTCAACGGCGGTGAATTGCTCGACATCGATCCCTGGAGTTTCGAGGCCCGCGATCAACTCGATGCCGACGACAGATCATGGAGGATTCGGACTGCAAGAATCGCGGGCCGACGCGCAACCTATGCCGAACCGACGCGAGGTGTGTTGCTACAGGTTGCAGCTGCTGAAGGCACGAGGGTCCTTATCTCGAGTGAGCAGGGCGATTTCGATTTTGATCCGTCAGCGATTGTGGCGGGGCGTCCCGCTGAGTTTCTGGAAGGACGCGCTTCGGTCGAAGTGCTGGGGCGGGATCACTGGTCGCGGAAACAAGCACGGATGACGACTTCACGGCAATTGCAGTTAAGACCAACGGTGACCGCTTCGTGATGTGTCAGGCGTATGATGAGCTGTCGAAACGAGACGAACTGCTGATTCGAAACGTCGATGATGCTGGCTCCCTCACGCAGCGAGTTTTTGACGCCGCAGAATTCTCCAGCCCGCACCTGTTTGTTGTGAAGCAGGCTGATGGAGAGGAGACGCTGCGGGCTGTGTTCTGCTCGCCGGGTAAGCACGCCAACTGGGATGTCTACTCCGCCATTAAGACGGGGCAGGGCTGGCGACCCGAGCGGTTGAGTTTTGCGGATGACTCGGACATCTACCTTGCGGCCAGCCAGGCGGATGACGGTTCGATCTGGATCGCCTGGCAAACGTTCCGCAGTGGCAAGGGCGAGATTGTTGCGCGACGGTTGCATGACGGAGAGTGGTCAGAAGAACTCCACGTTACTGGCGAATCTCTGGGTGATCGCTGGGAGCCGGCCATTGCCGCCGTGGACCATACAACCGCATGGGTCGGACACGTTCGTACTATC
>CAYSJO010000486.1:0-10833 GCA_964431285.1 uncultured Planctomycetaceae bacterium | reverse complement strand
GACCCGATCTACACACGCATGTATGAAGGCTACGACTGGGACGTCCGACTCGCACCGTTCGATGAAATGCCCCGGGAAGCCGTTCTCGGTGACAACTGGTGTCGCTTCTTCGTACGGATGATGGAAGTCGTACAGGCCATCCGTCTCGTACGTCAGGCGATCGAGAAGTACCCGACGGCCGAAGGCGAGTATCGGATTCCCTACAAGATGGCGACTAAGTTGCCGAAGGACGAATGCTACCTCGAAACTGAATGCCCGCGGGGAGCCATGGGCTTCTACTTCGTCGGCAACGGAAATGCGGAACCGTTCCGGGCGAGAGCAAAGAGTTCCTGCTTCTGTAACCTTTCCCCGACCGCACCGCTCAGCGAAGGCTATTTGCTGGCAGACATTCCCGCCGTTGTCGGATCACTCGACATCGTGATGGGCGAAATCGACCGCTAATCAGCGTTCTGTCAAAGCCCGGCCGCTCATGAATCGGCCGGGCTTTTTCACGCGCGATCGGATCGCGGCAGAGTCGCCACCACACGCAATGCCGCGAAGCTTCTCTTGGCGACTTTGCGTCTTTGCGTGAAATCTGAAGGTGTGGCAAAACGCGTGTGTGCGCCGACTGAATAATGCAACTGGTTGCATCAGACCATCGAGCTGACGCTTTTTTTGCGTTTGGCGCGAAACCTGGCAGCAAAGCGCGGGTTTACAGGGCCTCAAACACACAACGGACTCCGCAAAGGGAATTCGCGGGTCATGCTCAGTTGTGCTTCGACAGAGGCTTGCAAACGAGGAAAACGCATGAAACGGGTCTCATTTTCTGCGCTGATTGCTGCGACTCTGGTCGGACTGACGGTCGGCACTGCGGCAGCTGATGACGATGCGGTCGACAACCCCTCGGACGAGAAGGAAGATCGCATTTCCGTCGAGGAACTGCAGTCGCTGTTCTCCGATCGATCCGACGGTGGCCGACGGGATGGCGGCCCTGACCGAGACCGAAGAGGCGACTCACGACGTGGCGATGAAGGTCGACGTCCGGATGGTCCACCACACATGGGACGTCCCGGCGGCCCCCCGAAGGGACGACCTGGTCCGATGGATGCGCGCAGTGGGCGACCGGGAGATCGCGATGCAGCTCGCGGCAAGGGGAAAGGCAGGAGTAAGGGTTCTCGTGGCAGTGCCAGAGGTCGGGGAAAAGGCCACGGTGGTGATGCTCGCCGTGGGGGCCGGCACGATTCACGGCGAGGACCACAACGGGGCCGTTCTGGTCGTGATCGTCGCAAATCAGAGATGGCTCGCGGACGTGGCCCTGATGGGCCGCCGTCATTCGGTCGCCCGAGATTCAGTCGACCGAGTGGACCGCCTCCGTTCGCGCGTAAGTCAGGACGTCCGTCATTTAGTGGCAGACCGCCGTTCGCCGGCCCACCTCAGTTCGCTTCGAGAAAGGGACGACCACAGCCGGGCCGTTTCGGGCCACCGTCGTTCCGTGGTTCGCAAGGTAGACCGCCATTCAAACGATCATCCGGACGTGGACCGGACGCACGTGGTGACCGTCGAGATGGACCTCCGCAAGGTGGTCGCGGACATGGAGCTGGGCCGGGTGATGGCCGTGGCCGAGGCCCGCAGGGAAGTCCGCCAAACGGACGTGGTGATCGACGTCCGGACGCACGAGACGGCCAGCGTGATGGACCACCCAACGGTGGCCGCCGACCGGAATCACGCCCGGGTGATGATCGTGGCCGAGGCCCACAGGGAGGCCCGCGGAATGGGCGGGGAGATCGAGGCCCAGGACCGGATGCACGAGACGGCCGTCGAGACGGACCACCACCCCGAGCTGACGGACCAGGACGACGTGGACCAGACAGCGATCCCTCACGCGACGGCAATCGACGACCCGACGGAGATCGGCGGCTAGACGCACAGCCAGACCGCGACCGTCGACCGGACCGGGACTTCACGTGACCTGCAAACAGCCCGTGTGCCGATACGTCTCAGCGGCGGCGTAGTCAAATTTCCATCCTGCGGGTGGGAGTGCTGGCTTGAGGGGCCGTCCCGGAAATCTAAGGAACGCATTGGTTGTGCATTCCGTAGTCGAAGGACAACCCCAGAGCAACCGCAACCACGTGAATTGACAGTACGCGCAATTACTCGGCCGTTGGTTTTCTTGGAACTGCCAATTCGATTGTCACCAGTTCCTCGCCACGGCGGACAACGATTCTCAGGCGGTCGCCTGCCTGCAGCCTTCCCAGGGCAAGTTTCATCTGGCGGATTGACTGCATCAGTTCGTTGCCCACGAAGAGCACCAGGTCGTCGGGCTTTAATCCAGCTTCGCTCGCTGGCGACTTTGGTACGACCGAATCAATGTAGGCGGGCGTGCGGAACAGGACGTCCGGAACCATGACGATTCCAAAGTCCAGCGCTGCATACCGACGCGGATCGTCTGCCTGCTCAAGTGTCTCTTCGCGTGTCCGGAATTCACCGTTGATGATTTCGGTGATTGCTTGCTGCAGCGCACTCATCGGGATCGAGTAGTTGACCCAGGTGTTGGTGTCCGCGTTTCTCAGCTCTCGCCCAATGACGCCGAGCAGCATGCCATCGCGGGATGTCAGCAGCCCGCCTCCGGCTCCCGAATTATTGGTAATCGCATCGACGACGTAGACTTCACCGTTGTACGGTGTTTCGAATGTCCCGCGACGTGTGCGGAGCGCTGTTCGCGCGGCGATCACACCGTGCAGTACTGAGACGGATTCGTCGCCGGTTGCCACTTTGAACATGTTGCTGAAACCCAGCACGCGCGTGCCGGCACTGGCTTCACCTGATTCCGATGCGACATCGAAAAACGGCAGGTCAAGTGCTTCCTCGGGTGCATTAATCTGCAGCACAGCGAGATCGAGTTGCGGGTCAGCTCCCAGCACTTTGGCGAAATATCGTCGGCCGTCATTCAGTACGACCACGACTTCGTCCGGGTCGAGAACGTGGCTCCAGATGGTGACGATGTGGCCTTCCTTTGAGACCAGAAAACCGGTCCCATAACCGGCCAGCCCGCGCAGTCCGCCAGCACCGTAGATTTTCACCATCCGCGGCTGGACGTGATCGATCGTCTCGTGCGTCGAACGCGCGTGGCACGTGCCGGATGCGAAGAGCACTGCCGCCAGGGAGAACAGGATTCGGACCGTTAGAGTCGTTTTCATTCGTGATCTCTCGTCCGCGAACTCAGACTTCGCCGGGAGCGAATCTGCTGGTGGGTTGGAATTCTCTACTGAGTCCCCTCTCCCCATGGGGGAGAGGGGACTCAGGATGGGTGCTAACTGTTGAATGCAATTCCAGTTCGAAGTCATACCTTGGCCGCAGCATACTGCAGAGTACTTGCCTGGGGTGCGTCGGCCACTGCGTCGAGTGCCACCAGGCTTGCGGCCGCCGTCGTTGTCTTTCAGTTCGCCGTTGTCGGAGTGTGAACGGTCGCGTAAATCGCTCATTCTGAGCCTCGTGCAATGATTGGACCATGGGAATCTTCGGCCAAGGCACGTTCTATCCCATCTGAAACCGACACGGGAGTCCGTGAGTACACAATTATGTCCAACCACCGTAGGGTGGCTCCCAAGTGTCAGACCGTTTTCCCGACGAGCATCCGTGTTGCAGACCGACTCATCCGCCGACGCTCTGCTGACAAGTGATCCGGAAACGGAGCAACAGGACGATGTTCTGTTCGTCGAGGCGTCACCGGAACTGATCGCCGAGCGTGATGGCGTCGACATCACATCTTACCGACTGCCACCGTTCCCGGCCCCGCTGAAGCACCCACTCAAGTCGATTGCCTGGATCATTCGCGCCGGGTTCGGCATCGTCAGCCTGGTCCTTCTGCTGGCGGTCGTTGCCGCGATACCGATCGTCAACTTTCTGGCGCTGGGCTATCTGCTCGAGGTCGAAGCTCGGGTCGCTCGGACCGGGCGTCTGCGGGATGCGTTTCTGCTGCTGGACGTGGCGCCTCGGATCGGTTCAATCGTGCTGGGGGTATGGCTGTGGATTCTGCCGCTGCGAGTCCTGGGAATGAATCGAGGCGACGCGTACTTCATTGACCCGGGCGGCTCGTCTGATCAGACGCTGTCGTTTTTCGCTCCGATCATCGCGCTTGTGGTGGCCGTACACATCTGCCTGTCGCTGGCGCGCGGCGGGCGCCTCAGCTGTTTCTTTCGGCCGATCAAGAATGTCCGATGGATTCTACAGCGGCTGCGGTACGACGATTACATGACACACGCGACCGCCGGGGTGCAGGACTTCATGCGACGATTGCGTTTGAAGCACCACTTTCTGCTGGGGTTAAAGAGCTTTGCCGGAGCCTTCGTGTGGCTCCTGATTCCAACAATCCTGTTCGCCGCATCGAATCCCGAAAGGCCTGCAACCGTGTTGCTGTCAATCATCGGCGGCATCATGCTGATGGTTGTGCTGAGCTGGCTGCCCTTCATGCAGGCCCGTTTCGCCGTGGTTGGACGCTGGCGCGCGATGTTCGATTTCAGAACAATCCGGCGACTCTACGGTTATGCACCGCTCGCGTGGCTGTCCACCATCGCCGTGCTCTACACGCTGTCGCTGCCGCTGTTCCTGCCCAAGGTGTACCTGCTTCCGCAGGATGCGATGTGGACGATCACGCTGATCTTCGTCGTCACCATTTACCCGGTCAAAGTGATGACCGGGTGGGCGCTGCATCGCGCCGTCGCACGTCGAGAGCCGCCATGGTACGGATGGCGGTGGCTGAGCCGTTGGGTCATGGTGCCACTACTGGGGCTGTACGTGTTCCTGCTGTTCTTTACGCCCTACATCAGCGAGCACGCGAAAGGCGTCCTCTTCGAAAACCACGCGCTGCTCCTCCCGGTGCCGTTCTAGCGCCGGCGGTCTGGTACGTGTGGTAGTAAGTGCCCTGCTGCACGTAGCCACCTTGCTGGGATTGAGTGTACGGCGGTACGTAATCTGTCGAAGCCGCACTTGAGTCGGAATCGATTACGGTCACCCAGTAGCCGACACCATTGTTCATCGCATAACCGAATCCTGCGACCTGCCCCGTGAGCATGATGCTGTGATGTGATGGAGACCAGATCCAGTCGTTGACAGCTCCTTCGGCAGTTCGAGGACCCGCGTCAATGATCTCGGGCCACGGCAAATTGCTGTGCACGTAGTAGCCGGTTTCCGCCATCCACTCGGCGTGCTTCTGCGCGGCCAGCGACATCTTTTCGTTCATCTTCAACGGCGCCAGCCCGTAACGGGCACGCTCGTTGTTCTGCAGCTCCATCATTCGGACGATCGTCGGATGTTGATTCAGCCAGCCGTTGCTGGATTTCTTTCCTGTCGTCAGACCGGCCTCGGGACTCAGACCCATCGAAACTGTCAACACAGTTGCAGTGATCACGTTCAGCATTGTGATTCCTCCGTGTGTTAGATTCCGCGCCTTGTGATGTGGATTCCCGGCGCCGTGTCGATTGATAAATCTCCACCTGCCTCGCGCGCAGCGTGTTCCGACACACCGGTGTCTCGGCAAGTGGATCGTGAGACCGCGAGCTTTTCGAATTGATGACGAGCTGATCGCCCGGTCGACAAACTCACGCGCTCTGCGAGACGCGCCCGTCTCAAGGCGGCCAGCGCAACGGCCCCACAAAAGGGTCGTTGAAGGCTGCCAGTCTGGCGTGGGTAGACAATCGATCCTTGTGTCCAAGCGGTGAAAACCGCCGGCATAGAGAGCCCGCGTTTCCTGAACTGCGAGGCTGGCTCAACTGACTTCATCTCGTCTGAAGACAGCTTCAAACGAATGCGTTGTCAGCGTGGGCAGTCCGTTCAGACTTGAACGATCACCGTGACTGCCCGGCTCAGGAAGTCCCGGCACCATAGCGTTTGTGGTGCGTCCGGCAAGCAACTCCGGTCGAAGAAATCGCGGTAATTCCGTGTGTACACGAGTCGGCTAAGTATCGTTGTGCTGACCGGATTCCGCCTCGCCCATTTCAGCGAGAAGGTTCCTTCCGCTGATCACAGAGGCAAGCCCGAGGGCAAACGTGACGGCCCCGACGGCGAGAATTCCATACCAGAAAAAGGCAAATATCCCGGTCAGCCAGCCGAGAAAGTAAAGCCCCGCATTGAGCACGCCTCCGACAGCGAGCATTCCGGTCCCCACGACGATTGCCCGGATTTTCCCTCGTCGGTTGGTGCACGCACGTTCTTTATATAAGGGGCCTTTGGCGGCGACATAGATTCCCGGAATCCCAAAGAAGGCCAGAAACAACAACGACGCATAACAACAACGACGCATAGAATGCAGGCGTAAACATCTCCCCATGTTGTGAATCGCCATGCCGGGTGTGCATGAAGACCTGGACTCCCGCAGGCACGGCGGCCATGAGGATGCCGGCCAGACGCACGGCAAGATTCGTCAGGTTCATCGTCGAGTCTCTCGTTCCAGGTGATTACTCGGATGGTGGACGGGCACCGATCCAAGGTCTCGTTCCCAACCTCGGCACGCCGACGGCTCCAAGCGGCGACTTGCGTTTCAGCATCAGAAAGTCGGAACGATCTCTGTCGGTCGACTGGAATTCGACGGACTCGACACGCCGCTGGACGGTTGGCGTTGAGTCATAATCGACAATCTCCGCCTCACCGGCGGACGTATCGGCTGACGATTGACGGTCGGACCAGTTCTCGCGGATCCCGCTGCCGCTGACGGTCGAGATCAGGTTGTTGAAATGATCGGAATCAATACCGGGTTCGAACAGCACTTCGGGTCCACCGCCTTTGGCGAACAGGTTGCGGTAAAACGTCAACTGTGTGCCGCGAAGTCCACCCGTCAGTGGCAGATGCTCGAACACGACACCGGCGCGGCCACATTTGTAGAACGTCGTGTTGGCAATCAGCACGTCGATCCAGTCAGCCGACTCCCCACTGAACCGGATCCCGACCTCTGCCTCGTCAATGATGTTTTCGCGCACCTCGATGAAACTGCATTCGCCGTGCAGCACGATGCCTGCCTGCTGAGGTCCTGTCATACGACAATTCACGAGTCTTGTGCGCGTTGGTGTTACGTCTTCATCACTCGACACGCGAATGCCAACGGCATCGGCCGAAGCGGAGTCGAATCGCACCGACTCAATGACGAGTTCGTCAGCCACATCCGCCACAACCCCGTTCAAGTGCAGTCCGCACTCCTTGAAACCGGAGACGTGCAGATCGACGAGCCTAGTGCTGGGTACGAGTCCGCTGACCTGAATCGCCACGTTGTCTTCACTGGCGTCGACGTCGAAGCCTTCCAGCCGAAAACTCCGCAGATCTTTGAGTTGGACTGGAATATCACCAAAAGCACTCAGAACCGGTCTCGCCCCCTCCTTTGCAATGATGTGGATGCCGTGTGGGTAATCGCCACGCGAGTTGTCGATCACCAGCGGACCATAGGTCTTGCCTCCGCTCACCAGCAGCTGGACGTGCTGGCGCCGCGCGTCGCCGGCATAGCGATGGGCGTTTCGTTTGAGATATTCCAGACACGGCCGAATCGACTTGAACTGGCCGAGCGGCCCGACTGAGATCTCATGACCTGCGAAATCGTCGGCGTCACCACTTGCGGTTGGGGCAGTGTTCGACGTACCCGGGTTCATTGTTGTCAGCCGATTTTCGTTCTCCCGATTCGTACCGCTTCTGTGGATGAAGATCACAATCGACAGCACAAATGCCAGACCAACCACCCATCCGACAATCAACGTCTGAGACGTCTTTTTGGTCTGCCGGCTGCGGCCCTCGTCCTCAAGCTCGGATGCGTCAGCGGATTCCGCAGACGTCTGTTCTCCTCGGCGACCCAACGAGACCCGGCTCGGGGCAGGTTGCCCGGCCGTCGCCAATTGCGGTGAGGACACGTTCGATGTCTGATCGCCTTCTTGCGCGGCTTGCTGAGCATCACCTTGCGGCTTTGAGCCGACATCTGCAGAAACCTCGGTCGGCTGTTGCGTTCCGGCTGGCAACCCGTCGGCTGGCTGTTGAGCCTGCGTTGACTGGTCAGAGGCTGACGTCTGAGACTCAGTCGTCGCTCCTTCGTCTGACTGCGGTGAGCCCTCCTTTGCTGACTCCGGTGTGAGGATTGGTCGCCGTGGCTTCGTGACACGTCCGTCACTGGCACCTGCTTCTTCCAGTCCAGTAGTTTCGGCCGGCCTGGATGAGGTTTTCGATTCGCCATCCGATTGTGGATTGAGGATCGGACGTCGTGGCTTCGTGACACGGCCCGCACCCTTGCCTGCTTCTGCCGGACCAGTCGTTTCGGCCGGCTTGGATGCCGTTTTTGATTCGCCATCCGGTTGCGGATTGAGGATCGGACGTCGTGGCTTCGTGACTCGTCCCGCACCGCTGCCTGCTTCTGCCGGACCAGTTGTTTCAGCCGATCTGGATGCGGTTTTCGATTCTCCATCCGGTTGCGGATTGAGGATCGGACCGCGGGGCTTTGTGACGCGGCCCGCAGTGGCGCCTGTCTCTGATTCTGATGAATCTCTCGTGGTCCTCGATGGAGCCGCTTTCTTCTTCGTGGCACGTCGTGCTGCTGGCTGTGTTGACTCCTGGATCTCCTCGGGAGCTTCTTCTGTGGTCTTTTTCGGCGTCGGCGAATGCGATGGAGCTGGTGTCGCCGAGGCGGACCGAGCCGCTACAGCTGGCCGGGAGATCGACACGGTTGGTTCAACGGCTGGCGGCGAATCAGCGTGAGCGGCCGGACGGATGGTGAGCAGTGTCGGTGTTTCCGGTTTGCGTGACTCGAATTCCGAGCGGTCGCCTCGAAGTGCGGCCGCGAATCGACCGGCATCACTGAACCGAGCCGCCGGGTCATCCGCCAGAGCACACAACATTGTGTCTCGCAGCGCAGGCAGGATGAGCGTCTCTTCGAAGTCGCGCACACTCCAGCCTGTCAGTAGCTGATACAGCGTCGCGGCCAGACTCCAGATGTCGCTCTGGACACTGACATCGCGAGGACTCGCGACGAGTTCCGGGGGAATAAAATCAGTCACCTCAATCGAATCGGCTAACGACTCAACGTCGACTCGAACTAGTCCGAAGTCGGTCAACTTCAGCTTACTGTGCGGGGCCAGCATGATGTTGGCCGGCTTGATGTTGCGATGCGTGACCTTTCGCTCGTGAGCCGCATGCAGCGCGTCGGCCACGCGCGCGATCGCCTTGACCACTCGCTGTTCTTCCAGCGGACCCGTGGCCTGCATCGTCTCTGCGAGATTCGAGCCGTCGATCCATTCGAGGACCAGAAAAAGACCGTGGTCGTCTTTTTTCAATTCAAAAACCTGGACAATGCCCGGGTGCTGGAATCCCGCGAAAGCCTTCACATCCCGACGGATACGCGTCACCAGTTCGCGGCTCCCGGCCAGTTCTGGCCGTATTCGCTTGAGAGCCACGGTCCGTTGACCAGCCCGATCCAGAGCTTTCCACACGGCGCCGTTGGCATCGCGACCGGTAGATTCCTGAATCTCGTAGTCTGCGCTTTGTGGCACTGGCACCGAGGAGTCAGGTGCTTTCGAAAGCGATGACGCATCCTCTTTCGCTGACGCGCGCCGATTGTCGTCTGACGGCGTCCGGGAAGTCGGCTGTTGTGATCGTTGGGGTTTGTTTGAGGCCATGAATCTGACACGGTCTGGCTCGGCCGACAGAACGGCCCTGCCTGTTGCACTCACATTGATGGGACGCACAGCGTCGCCTTTCCACCTGCCAGATTCCAGTCCGTCAGACGCACTGTGCAGTCGTTCGTCCACGAAACACACGAATGGCACGAAAGGATTTGTTTTCGTGCCTTTCGTGGATGCTCAAGGAGAGTGGGGTCACAGGTCGCCACGTTCAAACGCTCGGATTACGGCGCTGTTATCCAGTTCACCGCAGCCCGCCTGCACGAGTTCGGCGAGCAGTTGCTCGTGCAGTTCCGACAAAGGCAATGTCGCGTTTGACTGTCGACCGGCTTCGAGAATCAGCCGCACATCCTTGAGGTGCTGGGCGAGTCGCGCCTGAGGCTCAAAATTGCCCGTCAGCATTTTCTCGCCCTTAGTATCCATGGCCTTCGACCACGATGGTCCGGCACGCAGAACATCCAGCGCGACTGCTCCGTCAATCCCGCAAGCCTGGGCGAATGCCAGTCCTTCCCCCAGCACGGCACGATTTAATCCCAACACCAGATTGAGCACCAGCTTCATGCGTGATCCACTGCCGCTCGGACCGAGATAGAATGTCTGCTGTGCCAGCACATCGAACAGCTCACGGCTTCGTTCAAATGCAGACCGTTCGCCTCCACACATGATGATCGCGTCGCCATTGCGTGCCTGCTCACTCGATCCGCCGACCGTCGCATCCAGGTAGGCGATGCCACGTTCAGCCAGCTGTCGGCCAATTCGCTCGACGGTTTCGGGAGCACCGGTCGTGGTGTCGATGATCGTTTGTCCGTGACTCACCGAATCGTCGATCTCTCCAAGAACGGATTCAACAATCCGGGACGTCGGCAGGCTGAGCAGCAGCACGTCTGACTCGGCTGCGGCGCAGACGGATTCGACCGGAACACCGCCTCGCGAGACATGCTCCGATTGTCGCTCTGCGGCGATGTCGAAACCACGGACCGTCCAGCCTGCGGCAGTCAGACGATCGCTGAGTGCCGAACCAAGCAGGCCCAGCCCGATGCATCCGATTTCGTTCACAGGGCGGCTCACTCAAGTCACTGCCGACCAAGGTTCTTTCCGCGGACCATGGCGGGCGGGCGGGCTTGCGGACGGGAATGTTTCGTCCATGCGGCGGCATCGGGGCTGTGATCCTGCAGCCAGCTTCGCAGCGGCACGTCGTCGTCCTGAGGATCGT
>CAYSJO010000485.1:0-5217 GCA_964431285.1 uncultured Planctomycetaceae bacterium | reverse complement strand
CGGGTTCTCGCTGAACATGATCTCGTTCGGCGGGCTGACGCTGGGTATCGGGCTACTGGTCGACAACTCGATCGTGGTGATTGAGAGCATCTTCCGAAAACGGGAAGAGGGCCTGGACCGCATTACGGCAGCGATTGAGGGCGCTCAGGAGGTTTCGTCGGCGATCGTGGCCAGCACGCTGACAACGCTGGTTGTGTTTCTGCCGCTACTGTTCATCAGCGACCGAACCGGCATCATGCTGCGTGAACTGGCGGCAGTCGTTTCGTTCTCGCTGCTGTGCTCGCTGATCGCCAGTTTGACGCTGACTCCCATGCTGACCGCGCGCTGGCTGTCCGATACAGGCAAAGCGGTCAGGCACCCGGCGACGAGACTGGTCACTGCATTTCACGGCGTCAACGGGTTTCTGTTTGGGTTGGTCGAGCGGCTGTACACGGCCGTTCTGAGTGTCTCGATGCGGGCGCCTCTGCTGGTGTCGATCCTGCTGCTTCTGGCGGTCTCTATTTCGATCGGTCTGAGTCCACGGATTGGCACTGAGTTCCTTCCGAACGCCGATGCCGGGCGGTTGATGGTTGATGCCGAGATGGCGCCGGGGATTCTGACGGAAACACTGGACGAGCAGTCGAAGAAGATCGAAGCCTCGATCCTGGACGCGATTCCGGAAGCCACGACGATTGCGACGTACGTTGGCGACGAGGCGGAAGACTCCGAGGAGTGGAACGAAGCCTGGTTCAGCATCCATCTGGTCGGGCGCGACCAGCGACAAAGGCGGGCCGAGGAGATACGTAAGGAACTGGTCGATCGTGTGGGCATGGTACCAGGAATGAAAATCAAGGTTCGCGTGCGAAACGATCAGCTTCTGGCGAGGGCTTTCAGCCGAAACAGTGATCGGCTGTATGTGGAAATCCGCGGGCACGATCCAAAGACAGCTGACGAATTCACTGATCGAATCGTGGCAGCTATGAACCGCGTGCCGGGGTTGATCAATGTTGAGGCGTACAAGTCTGACCTGCGACCAGAGGTCGCGGTACGGATTGACCGGGCCAAGGCAAACTCACTCGGTATCAGTGTGAGCGCGATTTCTCAGACGATGGAAACGGCCATCCGTGGGACACGATCCACGGTCTTCCGCGAAGACGGCGATGAATTCAACGTGCTGGTACGGCTGCGTGAAAGCGATCGCGGCCAGATACAGGACCTGGATCAAGTCGGCGTGGCGACACCACAGGGTCGCATCATTCCGTTGAAAAACCTGGTGGCCTTCACACCGGGCGAATCGACCGCGGCGATTTACCGTCGAAATCGACAACGCGTTACGAATGTGGGAGGTGACGTCGAAGATCGATCACTCGGCGACGTCGCGGCGGACTTAGAGCGTGAACTCCAACGTCTTCCAGCCGTGGACGGTTTCTCTATCCGTGTTGGCGGCGACTGGGAAGATCAGCAGAAGAGCTTCGCTGCTCTGACCAGAGGGTTCATTATTGCCGTGCTGCTGATGTACATGGTGATGGCTTCGCAGTTAGAGTCGTTCCGCGATCCGCTTCTGATTCTGAACTCGCTTCCCCTGGGAGCAATCGGAGTTGTCGGGATCATGCTGGCTACAGAGACGACGTTGAACGTGCAGTCGTTTATCGGCCTGATCATGCTCGCGGGTATTGTCGTCAACAATGCGATTGTGCTGATTGATTACATGAACCAGCTCAGACGCCGTGACGACGGACTCAGTGTTGCCGAGATTACCAGACAGGCCGCCACACGTCGATTCCGACCGATCCTGATGACGACGTTGACCACCGTGCTCGCGATGTTGCCCATCTCGCTGGGACTCGGTGACGGCGGCGAGTTGCAGGCCCCCATGGCCCGAGTCGTGATCGGCGGTCTGACCAGCGCGACACTGATTACGCTGCTGGCCATTCCCCTGGCCTGGCGCGGTGCATCGCGAAGGCCGTGGTGCGAGCATCCTCAGCGGCGGTGAAGCGAAGCCATCGCCCGCACATCAGACGGCAATGCCGATCCGAACCTGACATCCCGATCAGGCTGTCTGCTTTCAACCAGCGATACGGAATCTGCGACGTAAACTCGTTTGCCGTTCGGTTCAACACGTGGACTGACAGGTAAACGCGCGTTGATTCCTTTGAAAAAACTCTCGTATACTTGCCTGATTCAAAGCAGCCGGCAGGGACGCCGACGGTCGGATTTCGAGGGACACCTCTATGCCAGCAGGTTCATCACCGAGGGATCGGAAAACCGCTATTCAGGAATTCTTCATCGGCGTTGATGTCGGAGGGACGAACATCCGCACCGGCGTGGTGACGAATTCCGGCCGACCGCTGTCGTGTGTCGTTGTTCCCACGCAGGGCGAAAAAGGACCCGATCACGGACTGGAGACGATTCGCAATGCGATTGTCCGAGCGGTCGATACCAGCCCGGTTCGCATGCGCAACATCACGGCCATCGGGCTCGCTGTTCCGGGAACGCTGGACATTCCCAATGGAATCTGGATGGAGCCGGCGAATCTGCCGACGTGGCGGAATATCCCCGTGCGGCAGCATATTGCAGACCACTTCGAGATACCAGTCACTCTGAAGAATGACGCGAATGCCGCGGCCTTTGGCGAATTCTGGGCGGGCGCCGGTCGCGGGGCACATAGCCTTGTGCTGTGGACGCTGGGCACTGGCGTTGGCTGCGGACTGATCGTCAACGGAAAGCTGGTCGAAGGTGCTCACTCGCACGGCGGTGAATGCGGCTTTCTGTACATTCAAATGGAAAACGGACGACCCTGTGCGACGGGCATGAAGGGCACACTTGAGGCGTACGCCGGTTCTGGCGGGATGATCACGCGATGTCATGAGGCGATCGCATCCGGTGAACACTCAACGATTCTGTCTGAACATGTCGCTGGGGGACAGGAAATAACGCCGCTGCAGATTGCACGAGCCGCCGAACAGAACGATCCACTGGCGTTGCGACTTGTGGACGATTCGGCACGCTTCATGTCTTACGGCACGGCCAACTTGATGCACACGATCGACCCGGACGTCGTCCTGTTCGGAGGCAACATGACGTTCGGCCGGAACGGAACGTCACTGGGCCGTCGTTTTCTGCAGACTGTCCGAGACGGTGTTAAGGGACTGACGTTTCCAGTTCCTGGCGAAAACGTTCGAGTCGACTATGCCCAACTTGGTGGCAAAGCGGGTATCATCGGTGCCGCTGGCTGTGCCTGGGCGGCATTTGGTGCCGAATCGACGGCAGGGATGCGGGAAAACGCCGGTTAGGTTGAGTCTGCATTGTGTTGGAACAGGGGATCGTTCCTTGCTGCCGTACGGTCAAAGGATCCACCCCCTCTTTCAATGGAACTGCGTCCCATCTGACGATCCGTTGATGGAGCTTTCATGGCTACCACGCCTGAATCGCCTGCGCTCGCTGCACTTGCCAGTCAGCCCGCCTATGTGCCTGCCCAGTCCGGCGCCGCGAAGACCCCTGCGGCAGCAACCGCAGAGGGCACGCCTCCTGAAGAGCCTGACGAGCGTTTTCGTCGCTGCGAAGCCATGTTGGGGCACACATTTGATGACCAGCAACTGCTGACCCAGTCATTGACACACGCCTCGATCGCGCGGACACGACTTGAATCGAATGAACGTCTGGAGTTCCTGGGCGATGCGATCATGGGCACCGTGGTCTGTGAGTACCTGTTCGCGACGTATCCGGAATACGCGGAGGGAGAACTCACTCGCATTAAGTCGTCGGTTGTCAGCCGGAATACGTGCGCTCGGCTCAGTAAGGAACTTGGGATCGGCGAGTGCCTGCTGCTGGGAAAAGGGCTGGCCGTCCACGAACGCATTCCCGACTCCATTCTGGCCGCTGCATTTGAATCTGTCGTGGCCGCCCTGTACCTGGATGGGGGCTGGGATGTTGCTCGGGAGTTCCTGCTGAAGTCGCTCGGCTCCGAAATTGAGAACATCGCTCAATCCGCACACGGTCAGAACTACAAGAGTCAGCTACAGCAGCTTTCTCAGAAGGACTTCAGCGAAACACCGGTTTATCGACTGCTTGACGAGAAGGGGCCGGACCACTCGAAGTGCTTTCAGGTTGCGGCGGCAATCGGCGAGAAGCTGTACCCCTCCGCGTGGGGGCCGAACAAGAAAGAGGCAGAGCAGCACGCTGCTCGCAATGCCCTGAAGATACTGAATTCACCGGAGTCGGAAATCGACGAACCAGCCCCGACTGCCGACGCACCTACGGCCTTGGTCGAGGATTCGGATGAATGAGCTGAAGCTGATCAGCTCAACGCATTCTACCGATGACGTAACGCTCGCCCCGGCTGATTGCCTGTGTGCTCACCGTCTTCCAGCACCAGCCGCCCGTTGACGATCACGTGAATGATGCCCTGGTTGTATTGAAACGGCTCGGTGTAGGTCGCCCGGTCAATCACTGTATCGGGATTGAAGATGGTGACGTCGGCGGCCAACCCCTCGCGCAGAACACCGCGGTCAAGCAGTCCGGTTTTGGCCGCGTTGAGTGATGTCATTTTGCGGACGGCATCTTCAAGACGCAGAAGTTTCAGCTCGCGCACATACACGCCCAGGACACGCGGAAACGTACCGAAGTTCCGCGGATGCGGATTGCCTCGCCGCAGGGGTCCGTCGATCGCATAAGCCGAACCATCCGAGCCGACCGAACACCACGATTGGCTGAGTGCCAGATTCATGTCCGCTTCGGTGTGGTGCGCGTACACTGTACTGACGGATCCGCCCTCGTCGAGCAGCAGCTTGAACAACTCATCAAGTAGATCGGCGTCCTTGCGGCCTTTTGTGCGAACGGCCATGACGCGGTCCATCGTGAGTCCGCGGAAGGTCGAATTGGCACTGACCAGCATGCGGCTCCAGTCGCGGCCCACGGCAGTGTAGTGGTTGTACCACCCGGGAATTCCATTCTCGATGTCGTGCTTCAGTCGCTTTCGAAGCGATGGGTCGCGAAGCCGTTCGAGCAGTTTCTGACGTCCGCCCTCATGGGCCCACGGCGGAATAATGCTGACCAGGTTATTGTTGCCGCGCGTGTAGGGATACACGTTGGCCTGAATGTTAAGCCCTCCGGCCCGAGCGTCTTCGATAAGTTTGACCACCTCGTTCATGCGCCCCCAGAATTCCTCGTCGGCAATTTTGAGGTGGATGATGTCGACTGGAACACCACTGCGACGTCCGACTTCGATCGCCTCACGCA
>CAYSJO010000484.1:0-13604 GCA_964431285.1 uncultured Planctomycetaceae bacterium | reverse complement strand
CGGAATCACGCAGACTGTCCGGCAGTAGTTGCCCGTCGTACTTTTGCAGAGCCGGCTTATAATCGAACGTCTCCAAATGACTTGGTCCTCCCTGCATGAACAGGAAGATTACGTTCTTTGCTGTACCGGGAACGTGTGGTGGGATGGGAGTCAACGGGTTCCGCGAGCGTTGTCCCGCAGCCTGGGATTCTGCGGTGACAATGTCGCCGAGCGCCAGGGCGCCGAACCCAAGGCCTCCGTTGAACAAAAAATCGCGACGGGACTGGAATGGTGTCATTACAGGATCTCAATCAAGTCGAGGGTCAGTCGACGAAGGCGAATTCCGAGAGGTTAAACAGGGTCAGACAGAGCTTCGTGAGTGCCTGTGCCCGGGCCGGCGGTACAGAGAGCAAGTCTTCCGGCGGCTTATTCAGGGGTGTCGGATTGTCTTGCTCAAGTTCGTCCAGCAGTCGTAGTGCCGACGCGGACTCGGTGTCGGTGGCTGGTCGATTGAGTGCGATTCGCCAGACGCGATCAATCTGCGCCATCCGGTCATCGCCGGCTGCTTTCACCACTCGACCGGCCATGTGCATGGCCTGGCGGAAAACAGAGTTGTTGTTGAGTCCCCACAAAGCCTGTGGTGCCACGGTGGTCACATCACGCACAGGACAGCTCTGAGATGTGACCGGCGTGTCGAACACTTCGAACATCGGAAACTTGAAGTTCCGTCGCACAAGGATGTACAGGCCACGCCGCGTGTGCTGAGCCGGATCGGCCGACACGACCCAGTGCCACTTTTCCCGTAGAGATGCGATCTCGTCGCCGGCAAGTGGCGGAACAACGGGTGGACCTCCCATCGCGAGGTTGATCGTTCCCGCGGCGGAATGCACAGCGTCCCAGATCGCCTCAGCTTCCAGCCGACGGCGATTCATCCGCCATAAGAACCGGTTGTCAAAGTCGTCCGCCAGATTCTTTTCGGTACCAAACTGGCTGCTCTGTCGGTACACGGCCGAATTCATGATGAGTCGATGCAGGTTCTTGATCTTCCAGCCGTCAGCGATGAAGCGGGTCGTCAACCAGTCGAGTAATTCGGGATGCGACGGTGGCTGGCCCATGTTGCCGAAGTCGTTGGGTGTCTCGACAATCCCTCGTCCGAAATGCCAGTGCCAGATGCGGTTGACCATGACGCGGGCTGTCAGCGGGTGGTCTTTCCGTGTCAGCCAAAGTGCGAACTGCTTCCGGGCGGTGTAGGGGTCTGGTAACCCAGGTGGCGTTGCCGTAGCAGACGCCAGTGACACAGGTAGCGCCGCAGGCCTTCGTTCCAGCGGTTTATTCAGTTCGCCGCGCTCAAGCCGGTGTATCGGCCTGATCAGTGCTGGATGCTCGCGGCCAAGCACTCCGGCAACGGGAATGTGCATCAGCCCGTCGTATGGAATTGTTGCCTGGCCGCCGGTGGATTCCGGAAGAGCCAGCACGGCCTTCCCGATGGCTGCGAGAAGCAGTTGTTTCCGTGCCTGCTGTTCCGGCGAGAGTTGCTTCCCGCGCATCGCAGACTCGAACAGACGGTAGGCTGTGCGGGCTTCCTGAACAGCAACGACTCGAGGAAAACTCTGTCGCCAGTCGGCTTCGCCCATTGTATTCCAAAGTGGCAGTTCGACCTCACGCGCGCTCGCAAAGACGGCCTGCAGCGAGAAGTAATCGTTCTGCGTGAACGGATCAAATTTGTGATCGTGACAGCGTGCGCAGGCAAGCGTCAGGCCCATGAAAGCCGATGCGGTCGTATCGACCCAGTCTGTCAACGTTTCGTACGCAAGCCGTTTGGCGTCGAGAGCAGATTCATGCACGCGCGGGCCCAGTGTGTAGAATCCCGTCCCGATACGTGCTTCCCGATGGCGTTTCTTTTCCTCGGAAACGACATAGACACGCCGTGGATCGAGGTCGAGGTTGTCGGGCCAGAGTTCGTCGCCCGCGATCTGCTCCTGGACGAAAATGTCGTACGGTTTGTCGTCGTTGAAGCTCTTCACGACGTAGTCCCGATACCGCCATGCGTTACGGTAATAGATGTCGGTTTCGTATCCGCCACTGTCCGCGTAGCGGGCGACATCCAGCCAGTGTCGGCCCCAGCGTTCGCCGTAGTGTCTGGAGGCGAGGAGGGAGTCGATCAGCCGCGACCAGGCGCCGGCCGATTCATCCTTGAGAAAGGCATCGACCTGTTCAGGACTCGGGGGCAATCCCAGCAAATCGAAATACGCACGACGAACTAAAGTCAGCCGGTCGGCCACCGGAGCTGGTTCAAGATCAGCGTCCTGCAGTCTTTTTAGGACAAACTGGTCGATCGCGTTACGGACTCGTGCACCTTGCTTCAATGACTCGGTCGCTGGTCGCTTTGGGCTCGTGGGCTTCCGAAACGACCACAGGGCGTCCGAGTCGCCTGCGACCGCCGGCACACCAACAACAGCCAACACGAGCAATACGCACGATCCTGCCGTCACCATCCTGAGAAAACCTGCGTCTCCAGAGAACATGAAAACTCTCCGATCATCTCCAAAACTGGCACAGTTGCGGCGGATGAGATCGTAACTCGCCTCGATTGCACCGTCAGCTTCAATGAACCTACCCTCCCGGGTACGTGATGCGCCGCACGGCTGGCGATCAGGATGTGCGAACAAGGCGATCATCGGCAAACGACGTCGACTGGGTTTTGTTTTCTGGAGGCGACTGATGGGTAACACGGAGCCCCTGCGACTGGGCATGTTCGTAATGCCGATTCACGATCCCAGGAAGCCACTTGCGCAGTGCATCGATGAGGACCTTGAACTTGCGGTGAAGTGCGAGGAACTCGGATTTGATGATCTATGGGTGGGCGAACACCACTCATCGAGTGTCGAGAACATCGTCATGCCAGAGATCTTCCTGGCGAAGGTGCTGGGGATGACTGAGCGGATACGAATCGGGCCGGCACCCGTGTGTCTGCAGTATCACCACCCGATGCATGTCGCCGGTCGGCTGGCATTTCTCGATCATATGTCGCACGGCCGGCTGAATGTCTGCTTCGGACCGGGAGCTATCCCCACCGACATGGAAGCCTTTGGTGCCCAACCGAGCGAATCGGGGGCACGTGTTGCCGAGGCGATCGAGATGATCCTGCGGCTGTGGGAAGGCGACCTGCCAATCGAAATTGAGGGGCATTTCTGGAACGTCTGCGTGAAGGACAATATTCATGCGGAGTTCGGAGTCGGTCATCTCCACAGGCCGTTGCAGCGACCGCACCCTCCGATTTACGTACCAAGCATCAGTCGCGCGTCGGTCGGTTTGCAGAAAGCGGCCGAGCGGGGTTTCCGATTTGTCAGTCACCATATGCTGCACAGGGACGCGCTGAAGGAACAGTGGCAGACGTACTCCGCAGCAGCCACCGCAGCGGGACGAACGGCCCAACCATCCGACTGGTCCGTGGCTCGCAACGTCTTCGTGGCCGACTCGACCGAGGACGCGAAACGTCTGGCCAGGGAAAACTCACTCGGTTCCTGCATTCAGTACATCCTTGACCTGACGCAGGCCACCGCACCGAACGGAGTCGCGATATGGAAAAGGAACGAACAACAGGCCGACACCGACTGCTCACTCGATTATTTCATGGACCAGGTCGTCATCGCCGGCGATCCGGACCACGTGACCACAGAGCTGTGTCGGCTGCGTGAAGAAATCGGACCGTTTGGCAGCCTCGTTGTGACCGCTCACGACTGGGACGACCGCGACACCTGGATTCGCAGCCTGGAACTGCTGACCGACGAGGTCATCCCGGCCTACAACCGTGCAGTCGGAGCCGTCCCGACCCATTCAGATTGAAATCATCCTCAGAGCAATATTCGGCAAAGTCACCTCAACATGATCAGCACACACATCAACCGTATGCGTGAAAAACTCCGGTCCGGAGACATCTGCCTAGGCGCAGGTATCACGGTGACCGACCCGTCGTTGACGGAGGCTCTTGCTCCGTCGGTCGATTTTTTCTGGATCGATCTGGAACACAATGCGACAACGACCGAGTCGATGCTTGGCCACCTGATCGCTGCGCGTGCCGGTGGGGCGCCATCAATCGTCCGAATCCCCGATGGTGACGTCGCGTGGGTCAAGCGAGTGCTCGACTCTGGAGCGGAGGGCATCATCCTGCCCCGCTCGTACTCGGCGGCAGAAGTCGCGGATTTCGTTTCCGCGTGCCGTTACCCACCAATGGGTACACGCGGCTTCGGTCCCAGACGTCCAATGCAGTATGGACGACTGGATCAGCAGGAGTACCTGCAACAGGCAAATCGTGACGTATTCGTTGCCGCTCAGGTCGAGACCGTCGAACTGCTTTCGGAACTCGATGATGTCTTGAAAATCGAAGGCCTCGATTCTCTGGTCCTCGGCCCGCAGGACCTGTCTGGTTCGATGGGGCGACTCGGAGACACCACGCATCCAGACGTGATCGATGCCATGACAACAATCGCTTCTAAAGCCAGGGCCGCGGGCAGGTTCGTCGGATCGGGCCTTGGGGCTGATCCCGAGTTCGCTCGCGTCCTGATCGAGTGCGGCGTCCAATGGCTGCAGGCGGGGAACGACTTCGAGTACATGATTCAAGGCTGCGAACGGACGTTTGAGTTAATTCGCTCCGCGAACTTCCGATAATGCCCACATTCTTCGACACTTCCACAGAAGCGCCGATCCCCGCCAAAGTTGAAGCAAACGGACCACGGGAGACTCACTCGATGCGACACAATTTCGTCGGGCTGATGGCCATCGCGGTGGCTTTCTTCGGATACGGCCTCGCCAGCGGAGGCGACACTCGATTTATTGACTGCTCGCTCCTGGTCGCTCCCGAGTATCCGGCGACATGGCCATCGGCGCCGTTTCCAAGATTCCAGATCACGCATCAACGGACGATCGGTCCGGACAGCGCATACAACATCGACGTGCTCCTGATTGACGGTAATACGGGCACGCAGCTTGATGTTCCGCCGCATTCGGTTGCTCGTCCCGACCTGAAAAGGCCGAAGTCGGGTCCGCTGGGTCTGCTGTACACAGACAGGATTGAGCCATGGCAGTTTGGTGGCGAAGCCTGCGTTGTCGACGTGCGCGATCTACTTGACGAGGCTCCGAATGGAACCAGTCCGCTGGTGAAGCGCGAACACGTCCGACGCTTCGAAGAGAAGCACCGCGAATTGAGGTTCGGGGATGTCGTGTTGTTCCGCAGCGATTACTCCGACAAGTACTACCTGCCGTTTCCAGAAGGGACGCGGTACATCGCCGACGCATTGGACCGAAAGACCCCCGGCTACCCCGATCCCGACCCCGACTGCATGGAGTTTCTGGCAATCCGCAAAGTGATGACGCTGGGTACTGACAGCGCCAGCATGGGGCCATTGCCGAATATTGCCGAGCCCACACATTATGCGGGTCTCAAGTACGGAATGATCTGGACGGAAGGCGCGACAAATCTGGGAGCCCTGCCGTCAACCGGCGCGTTCTACACACAACTCAGTCCGAAGCACAAAGACGGCCCGTATGCGGAATGTCGAGCCCTCGCGATCTTAGGCGGCGACCTGCCGCAGCGTCTGATTGAATCCACGAAGGCGAAGCGTGTCATCGATCTGTCTCCGACCCTGTCTCCAAACCTTCCGGTCACTTCACCCGGAGTCGGGACGGGCAACCATCGCCAGGTGTATCTCAAGATTGACTTTCTCTACTCGGAATACCTTGACCTCCACCATCACACGCATTTGATGGACAGCATGGCCGGAACAAATCTCGTTCCGCCGTCCTACACGTTGCCGCCCGCTGGTACTCAGGTGACCTACGCACCCGAGGTCCGAGGCTGGTTGGCCGAGTATGAGCAGAAGTTCGGCCAACGAGGTTTCAGCTCGATGACGACCGAGCAGGTACCACTCGATTGGACATGCGGCGGAGCTCGCGTCATCGACGTCACGTCCCTTGTTGGAACCACAGACAAGACGTTCTGGCCCGATTCTCCGGAGATTACACCGGAACACATTGAAGCCTTCGAAAAGAAGCAGGGAGCACTTCAGTCGGGCGACGTCGTCATCTTCCACACAGGCCATGTCGAGAAACACTTCAAACCACAACCGGATCACACCGGCTTGTGGGCCGATCCACTCAGCGGAAACAGCGAAGGCTGGGCCGCCCCTGGACCTGACACGATTGTCTACCTGAAAAGGAAGGGAATTCGTTGCGTTGCCACTGACGCGCCTGATCTCGGCGGAGTCGACCAGCAACGAGCCCTCATGACCTATTGGGCACTCGGCTCCAACGAAATGGTCGGTGTGGAGTTTCTAACCAACATCAACAAGGTGACGGCGGGCGGTTACTTCATGTTCGCCTCAATAAAAATCAGAGACTGCCACGGTGGCCCTGGCCGAGCAGTACTCTTCTACTGACGACCGAAGCCCCGTCCCTGCTTTTCGTGATATTCGTGCTTTTCGTGGACTCACCCTGGCTTTGCCTGCATGAGCAACGAACTCCCAAAGACCTGTCTCCCCACATGGGAAGTCGCTGAACTGCCAGAGCCAAAGCCGATGGGACTGCGGAATCTGGCCGGGTTCATCGGGCCCGGAATCGTGATGTGCGGAATTCAGATCGGTGGCGGAGAGTGGCTGTTTGGTCCGGCGATTACAGCAAAGTACGGCGGCGGACTGATGTGGATCGCGACCGTCGCGATTCTTTGCCAGGTCTTCTACAACGTCGAGTGTGGTCGCTATGCGCTTTACACGGGTGAGCCCGTCTTCACCGGTTTTATGCGCACAAAGCCGGGACCGGGATTCTGGGTCAGCATAGCCATGATGCTGAGCATCGGAGCACTCATTCCGGGGCTGTCGACGAATGCTGCTGTGCTGATTACTTCGATGTACCTCGATCGGCCACCAACAACAGATGATGCGTGGCTGGTTAACACAATCGCATACATCTGCCTGGGGATCGTAGTCCTGCCAGTCCTGCTTGGCGGGAAGGTCTACAACATGCTGCAGCTTGTGATGACCGCCAAGGTCTTCGTTGTGCTGGGCTTCTGCCTGTTCATCGGCCTGTTCTTTGTGAGTTGGCAGGGCTGGTTTGACGTCTTCAGCGGCTTCGTCAAGTTTGGAAACGTCCCGGTCGCGGATGGTGACGGTGGCGAGAAGGTGGTTAATGCATTCACCCACTTTGTCGACCACGGCGAATGGCCTGTGATTGCAATGGCCAACATTGCTGTGCTCGGCGCGTTTGCCGGATATGCAGGTGGGGGCGGTCTGAGTAACTCGACCTACAGCAACTTTGTCCGTGACAAGGGCTGGGGCATGGGTAGTCAGGTCGGAGCTATCGCGAGTGCCGTGGGTGGCCACAACATTTCTCTGAGTCACATCGGAAAAGTGTTCCTGATCAACGAGGACAACCTGCGCAAATGGAAGGGCTGGTGGAAGTACATCCTGACCGACCAGTTCTTCATCTGGGCACCGGGCTGTTTCATGGGCATGGCATTGCCAGCGCTGTTGTCGATCGAATTCGCGGACAGCTCTTCTATGTTCGGAAGGGACGTGCCGTACTCTCAGCCGTTGATTTCCGCTGACGGGATTCGACATGCCTCTGGACTGGCGGAGTCGACCAGAGCGCTGCTGTGGACCGTGACACTGTTCGTCGGTCTGATGGTCTTTCTACCAAGCCAGATGGCAATCATCGACGATTTCTCACGTCGCTGGACGGACATCATCTGGTCGTCGAACCAGAAGGTGCGTGACCGAATGCAGCCGCACCATGCAAGACGGGTCTACTACATGATTCTCGGCTGCTACGTCGTCTGGTCATTCATAGCGGCTACGATCTTCCTGACCTTCGGCAACGCACCGACACTTATGGTCACGGTCATCGCGAACCTCAATAATGTGGCCCTCGGCCTGACCGCATTTCACGTTCTGTGGCTGAATCGGAATCTGCTACCGGAACCGCTCCGACCGAAGTGGTTCAACCAGATTGGTATCGGCTGCTGTGGGGTCTTTTATTTCGGCATGGCGTTACTCGTCTTCTATGTAAAGGTTCTTCCTTTGCTGACGGGTTCGAGATAAGGAAACTCAAGTGACTCATCCAATGTTTGACCTTTCGGGCAAGGTTGCCGTCGTTTCCGGAGCCGCACAAGGCATGGGACAGACGACGGCGATCGCCGTCGCAGAATGCGGCGCTGATGTCGCTCTGGTCGATCGGAATGTCGACGGTGCCGAAGCGACCGCCGAGGAGATTCGGTCGCTCGGTCGCAAAGTCCTTGTCGCCGGAACCAACGTCTCGGATCCGGATGCCATTGCTGAACTGTTCCAGCAGGTGGACGCTGACTTCGGACGAGTCGATTTCCTTGGAAATATTGCCGGCGACGGACATCTGTCAAAGCCCGAGGACCTGGTGATTGAGGACTTGCATCGGGTGTTGCAGAATCTGGTCGTCGGTCGCTTTGCCATGTGCCAGGAAGCCGGTCGCCGCATGCTGGCTCAGGGACGTGGTTCGATCATGAATATCGGCTCACTGGCCAGCGCGACGGCGATGGGTCGAGGGCATATCGCCTATAGCATGGCGATGGGCGCCGTTGTGCAAATGACTCGCGAGCTGAGTACGGAATGGAGTTCGCGCGGTGTGCGGGTCAATGCGGTCACGCCGGCTCAGGTAACCAACCCCAGTCTTATCAGCCGGATGAAAAAAGACCCGACCCTGGAGGCTCGGTTCGTGAGCGGCATTCCTGCCGGTCGGATGGGCACGCCAAAAGACATCAAGGGGCTGGCCGTGCTGCTGGCTTCCGATTCATCCGAGTGGATCACCGGAGCGATCATCCCCATGGACGGTGGCAACCTTGCTATGAACGCCGGTGGCACACCTGGTCATGAAGACGGTCTCGTCCAATCGTTCCGTGAAGAAGAACAGGACTGATCGATTAACTTTACCTTTCGTGGACACCAGTCAGCATTGGAAACGGTGGCGAATGTCAGTTTCAGCAGTCGAGCAAAGTCTCAGCCGCGACACAGCCCTGTCGCTGTATCGCACGATGCAGACAATCCGACAGACGGAAGAGCAACTCGCAAGATACCACCAGCGAGGCCTCGTACTGGGTGCCTGTCACACGTACGTCGGCGAGGAAGCGATCGCGACGGGCGTCTGTGCGCACCTGAATGATGATGACGTCGCCTTCAGTACGCACCGCGGACACGGTCATGCTCTGGCGAAAGGGCTGGAGCCGGAGAAGCTGATCGCCGAGTTGTTCGGTCGAGCCTCCGGGGTCTCGTTCGGACGCGGCGGCAGCATGCACCTGTTTGCGCCAGAGATTGGAATGATGGGCACGAGTGGAATCGTCGGCCCGTGCATTCTGCAGGCGTGCGGAGGTGGTTACAGCTTCAAGATTCTGAAGACAGATAATGTCGCCGTCGCGTTCTTCGGCGATGGGGCGGTCAATAACGGTGCATTCCATGAGGGCCTGAACATGGCCAGCATCTGGAACCTGCCCGTCATTTTCGTGTGCGAAAACAACCGGTTTGCTACGGAAGTGCCCTTCAGTTACTCCAGCGGCATTCCCGATGTTGGACGCCGTGCTGCTAACTATGGTCTTCCCGGCCACGAAGTCGACGGGAACGACGTGCTGGCCGTTTACGAAACCGCGCGTGAGGCAGTTGAACGGGCTCGCACCGGCGGCGGAGCAACACTGATTGAATGCAAGACTTACCGTACGCGAGCTCACGCGGAAGGTATGGGCGATTACACCTACCGCACACGCGAAGACGTGGCCGAGTGGAGGGAACGCTGTCCCATCAAACGGCTGGGTGACCGGCTTGTTGAAGACGGTGTGGTCAGCGAACAGGAACTCGCGGACGTCGAAAGCGAGATCAAGGCCCATGTCGTCGATGCAGGCAAGTCGGCCGAGAACGCTGACTGGCCGGACGCGGAGACGGCCACGACTCATGTCTACTTCGAAGGCAGTGAACCGGCATTGTCCACGTCTCCCGCAGCCGGTGATCGAGTCACCACATATGTCGCCGCGACCCACGAAGCCCTTGATTTCGAAATGGCCAGAAATCCAGGAATCTGGGTGATGGGCGAGGGGATCGGAGCACGAGGTGGAAACTTTGCAACGACCGTTGGTCTTTACGACAAGTATGGAGCAGAGCGTCTGTGCGACACACCAATTTGCGAGCGTGGCTTTGTCGGTTTGAGTTGCGGTGCTGCCATGACTGGTACGCGACCCGTGATCGACTTCATGTTTATCGATTTCATTAACGATGCCTTCGGCGAGATGATCAACCAGGTCGCCAAGATGCAGTACATGTCGAGTGGTCGACTGAAGATGCCAGCTCTGTATCGCGGCTGTATTGGAATTGGACACTCAGCTGCGACACATCATTCGGGAAGTTACCACTCGATCTATTCACACATTCCTGGCCTCCGCGTTGTTATGCCCTCGTCTCCCTACGATGCCAAAGGCCTGCTGCACCGAGCCCTGCGCTGCCAGGATCCGGTCCTGTTTCTTGAACACCGGGAATTGCTGGCGGTTAAGGGGTCGGTGCCTGACGAGCCCTACGAAATTGAGTTTGGACAAGCCTCAGTCGTTCGAGACGGCACTGATATCACTGTCGTTGCGCTGTCACTGATGGTTCAAAGGTCGATCGAAGCAGCCGAGCAACTGGCAGCCGACGGAGTTTCAGTCGAAGTTGTTGATCCACGAACTGTCTCACCGCTGGATACAGAGACAATCCTTTCGTCAGTGGCAAAGACCGGTCGGCTCCTGATCGTTGACGAGGCATTTGAACCGTGCAGTGTTGCGTCAGAAATCGCGGCGCAGATCTCTGATTGCGGATTCGACGAACTGGACGCTCCGATCAAACGCCTCAACGGAGCGTTTACTCCAACGCCATACGCACCGACTCTGGAAGAGGCGGTGGTGCCCCAGGTATCTGATATCGCGCGGGCGATACGAGAGTTACTTGAAGAATAGTCCACGAAAGGCACGAAAAAACACGAAAGTGCGGTGGGGACAGGATGTCCGGCTGAGCGATCAATGTTGCAAAATAATAAAGGCGGGGCACGATTCTGGTGAGGTCGCTTTCGATGCCTCACCTTTTCGTGGCTTTTCGTGCCTTTCGTGGACAAGCAACTCGAGAAACGAATCATGGAGATCATCCTACGTGAAAAAAGCTACGCGGTGATGGGAGCGTGCTTTGAGGTCTACAAAACTGTCGGCAGCGGGTTCACAGAACCCATTTATCAGGAATGTCTGGAAAAAGAGCTCAGCTTGCGTGGGATTCCGTGTCAGGCACAACCAGAGGTTCCCATGAGTTACAAGGGGCAGCGTCTTGATCATCACTTCAGGCCGGACTTTGTCTGTTTCGGTGCGATGATCCTGGAGATCAAATCTGTGAGTGAACTGTGTGGCGAGCATCGGGCACAGGTCCTCAACTATCTCAAAGCAACTGAATTCAGACTGGGGCTGCTCGTCAACTTCGGAAGACACCCGAAGGTCGAATATGAGCGGCTTGTCCGCTAACGCTACGTTGGTTTTCGTGTCCTTTCGTGCTTTTCGTGGACAGGAACAATGGCTGTAAAAATTACAATCCCTCGACTCGGCTGGAGCATGGATGAAGGTACGTTCGGCGAATGGCTTAAGGCTGACGGCGAATTCGTCGAGGCGGGTGACGCGATCTTCACGCTGGAGAGCGAGAAGGCTCTACAGGAAGTCGAGTCGGTGGATGCGGGTATCCTGAAGATTCTGTCCGACGGGCCGCGCGAGGGTGATACGGTCAGCGTGGGTACTTTGCTCGCTTACCTGTTGGAGGAGGGAGAACAACTGCCCACAGACTCTGCGATGGAAGCCGCCAGCGATGCTTCCGTCTCCTCAACGGTTGAGGGACAGATTGCTTCCACTGGGACGAGCGGCACTGGTCCGAAGGGAGATGAGGTTAAAGCAGCACGGAGAAAGGGGAACGGTCTGCCCGCCATCTCACCACGCGCTGCAAGGGTCGCGCGTGAACTGGGAGTTGACTGGTCTGGCTTGAACGGCAGCGGGCGAACGGGCCGAATACGCGAATGCGACATCCGTGCGGCTTCATCGCTTCAGTCTGGCGAGCAACGTTCGGCAACAGACACTCGCATTGGAGCAACCCGGCGCATCATTGCGGAAAGAATGCTGGCGAGTGTCCGAAACACGGCACCGGTCACATTGACTACGCGAGTTGACGCCACTCACCTTGTCGATCTGCTTGAGCAGTACAAGGCGAGCTGTCAGCAACTGATTCCGGCCTACCACGACATCATCGCGAAACTGACGGCAATTACGCTTAGACAGTTTCCCGTCATGAACTGTCAGTGGAGCGAAGACGGTCTGGTGGATGCGACCGGCATTCACATTGGACTGGCCGTTGATACCGAGGCCGGCCTGATCGTGCCGGTCATACGCAATGTGGATCAACTTGCGATGCTGGATCTGGCAACGAAGTCACGCAACCTGATTGAACGGGCGCGACAGCGATCATGCACCGCGGACGAGCTGAAAGGTGGAACCTTCACGCTCACAAATCTCGGCCAGTACGGCGTCGAAACATTCACCCCCATTATCAACACGCCGGAAACAGCCATCCTCGGCCTGGGCGCGATTCGCCGCAAAGCGGTGGTGCTGGACGACGACCACATCGTCCCGCGTGATCAGTTGCCGCTGAGTCTAACGTTCGATCATCGCGTCACAGACGGCGCGTCTGCAGCCCGATTCCTTCAGGAGTTGTGCAGTGCGATCGCAAACCCCGGCGCGTGGCTGATCCAGTAAAGACCTTCAGGCAAGTCGCCCGTACGGCCGTCACGGCAAGTCGCGAATGTAGAGATTCGCAAAGTCGACTGGCCCTTCGGGCAGGAGTCTCAGCGCGCCACGTTCGGGGGCGTCGTCGTAGTCACGCTCGATGACGGTCGTTCCATTCAGACTCAGTTCCAGTCGGTTGTTTTTCAGCATTCCTTCGAATCGGTTCCAGCCATTGCTGCTGAATTTCTCAGCGAATACAGGATTATCCGGATCAAGGCCGATTCCAATGCCCTGCGGGCCACGCAACTGGACGACAGGCAGACGAGAATTCCCTTTAAGACGCACGTCGAAGACAAAGCCGAAATCACTGTAGACCTCTTCGGTGGCAAGCGCCGGATCGACTACGTCGGCTCCGGTATACGACAACACCCAGTCGTTCACTTTCCACTTGTCCTTAGCGGCCGTCTTCCAGCCGGACAGGTCGACTCCAGAGTAGATACTGTGGTAGCCGCGATCCGCAATCGCGACGTGCTCCTCTTTGACGGACGTGTCCTCCAACTCTTTGATCTTCAGATTCCGGTAGTGGACGATGCCCCCTTCTGATTCCAGGCAGATGTATCCTTTGCTCGGACTGCACTTCTTGCCTCGTGTGACAACCTTGCCATTAACCGCCAGCGAGATTTGGCCCTGCCAGCACTCAATGCGGTAGTGGTTCCACTCCGGGCTCGGCTTTGAGCGTTCTTCCGTTGGGAACGCGCGACTTCCACCACGGCCATTAATGGGCATCATTTTCGCACCATGAATCGGGAAGATGTCTCCATGTGTGGTATGCCCGCGCGATTGT
>CAYSJO010000483.1:0-6695 GCA_964431285.1 uncultured Planctomycetaceae bacterium | reverse complement strand
CTTCTTTCCACGAGCAACCGCTTCGACCTGTTACAGCTCCTCTTCCGTGAGCGTGATGATGTACTTGACCGCCATGTGATCATCCTTGATCAGGTACGGGACCACAGCCTACAGAAAATTGTGACATGACGGTCCACTAGGCTGAGGAAGACGATTCCCACAGCCAACAGGGACCACGGTCCACCGGGGATGCGTTGTTTGAGTGACATTTCCGTTATCTCCGAATGATGTGTTGGTGTCTGGTCTTGTTACAAAAAGGAATGCAGCGTTGAGTGTTACTCGGGTGGTCCCGAAACTCTGGTGGTGGCTGGTGCTGTGACTGCTGCCGCGTCTGTGCTGACGGCTCGCTGATCCAGCTTGCGAACGGGCGCCACGGGCTTCTGTCCCATCAATTCAAACATCCGCATAATCGGACTGTCGGCCGTGTTGGTCATGATGCTGCGATAAGCCGGCGCCAGCTTCTGGTAGAACACGAACCTGGCGTACTCGAGTCCGTCGCCGTCGAACGCCTCAACGGTTCGCTTCCATCCGGCTGCGTCCGCCATGTTCTCGTAGCCAATGACATCAGCCGTGGTGCGCCCACGTGCGAGAATCGCTTCTGCCTGATCTTTTGCCGCTTCGAGCTTCAGTCTGGCAACTTTCAGGTGTTCGTTCTCTTTCGTGACCGCGACGTCCTGTTCCTGTTGCGCTTCAGTCACTAGGCGAACGATCTTGCGTTCGACATCGATCAGAGCCGGCTTCTGTTTGACCAAAGCGTTCTGTTCGGCGAGTGACTGTTCCACTTCCTGCTGAGCTATCTGCGACTCGTACTTCTGTTCGTCCAGCCGGGCATTCTCGCGTTCCATGATCGGCTGCGCGATCTGCTCAGGTGGACGAATCTGAGTAATCAGCGCTTCCTGGATTTCAATACCCAGCGGCTCGCAGGCGGTCACCATCGCCTGCTGAAAGTTCTTTTCGAAGACCATACGCGTTTCGCCTTCGATGAACTCTTTGCCAAGTTTGTTCGAGCCCTCCAGGCGACAGAAGCTGCGAGCGTTGGGCATGATCACCTTGCGGATGATCTCCTCGTCAATCGCGTCGCCGTTTTCGGATTTGTTGTATATCACGTAGACCTCCGCGGCCTTCTCCGGGTTGACGCGAAACTGAATTCGACCATCCAGCGAGACCCAGAATCCGTCCTTCGACGGGAAGCCCATGTCCTTCTTGATTGCCAGGTTGAAACGCTGACTGCGACAGTCCACTTTGCTGACCCGTCGAACATACGGATTCACATAGTGAGTCCCATCGCTGAGCAGCGTTTCCTGAACACCACGCTGCCCTTCCTTGGCCAGCAGTCGGTTGGGATCTTCGGGGACGGGCCCGGACAGGTTCGTCACAACGCCGCGGAAGCCCGCTTCGATCGTGACCGGTTCGTGAACCTGCACGTCAAAAAGATAAGGGTTGATCGCGTAACGTCCCGGGTTGAGAACAGCAGGGATGATGCCCTTCTTCAGCGGAGTGCCATCGGCACCGACCTCACCGAGGAACTGACCGTAATCGAGATCTTCGCCCGTGAGAGCGACCATGACTCCCATCTTGCCCTGCGGAATCACCGTTTGCGGAATGACGTCCCAGTCCCAGGGATTGAAAAACTGCGGCCCTTCCTCAAACGGATTCTGGAAATAGCGCCCCTCGGTGAGCACGACGCTTTGCACTCCCTTGTGTCGGAGCGAAGGTGAAATCTCGTCTGTGTTGCTCAGGTCGACACCGGTTTTTCGAGTGAGAACTGCCATCTCACCAGTGCCAACGTCGATCCGGCAGTTGTGGTAGATGACCATGCAGAGCACGATCAGTCCAAAGATGCCGAAGACTGACCAGGCAGCGTTGCGGCCGCGATTCCGTCTGAAGCGACGGCGGCGAGGTGCGGAATGTAGACCCGAGTCGGATTCAAAGAAGGGGGTTTCGTCTGCAATTTTTCGTATCCCGTTTCAGAAAAGGGAGTCGTCACGACCGACCGTTGTGTGAACGTCAATGTGGTTTCGCCGGAGCTGCACCTGAGCTGCGATGTGGTTCATGGTCTCGCGAAACGCGACGGCGGATCTTCCGGATCTCCCAACTGCGGTCGGTCCGCCCCCGATTCCTGGATTCGAGGCAGCCTGCTGCCGTCCGCGGTGTTTCCGCCCACAGCTGCGTTTGATGTCGCCTCAACATGCGTCGAGGGAATCACAATCGTCGGACTCTGCGAGTCGTTCCCAATTTCAGGAATCGTCAGGTCAGGTCTGAACATCATGAGGCGCCGGCGCTGGCAGTCTCTGTGTGGAGATTCAACTCTCCTGTTCAGGGGCATCGACCATGTAATACGGCCTCGTCGTCACCGGAAGCGGACCGGCCAGATGGGAAGAGCCTCGCGGCATCGAAGCTGAACGCGTCGCCATCGTGGAGCGACGTTCCAGTCAGAGCCGCCGGGATGGATGCACTCCAGCACAATACGTCCAGAACGATGCTTGAGGAGATCATGCATCTGCTCGTTGACCGCGCCGCGTGGTCCCGTTCGCGCCACTATCTTGATGACGCGCGGTTGATCAAACCTGAATCTATGGAATAGTAATTCCGCTGGAGTGCTACCTGAGATGCTGGTCGATCCGTGCCGCTGCCAGGGTTGCTGCTGCGTGGTGCGGCGTCCACGATACGGGTTCGTCAATGCCTGACGACAGAAGTTTCGTCAGGCTCGTATCCTTCAGGCTGAGGATGGTATCGATGCACACGGATCAGCGAACGGGCCGGCTGTTTCTGACCGCGGTTGTGCTGAGTGCTGTGAGCACGGGTCTGGCGCACGCGGACACGATCGATGAACTTGTCACGAATGAGGCGGTTTTCGTTCTGAATCTGTCCGGCAGCGAGACGACGCAAGGCGCGTTCGAAAAGACGGCCTCATTCCAAGCGTTTCATCAGACCGGTCTGGCATCAGTGGCCAATCGATTCCTGGCCGGCCTGCCGTGGGATCAGATCCCCGAGTCGATGGACCTCGGTGACTCGGAGCCCATCTCGCTGGGCGACATCGGGCTTGCTGCTGCGTTCATTGCCAGGTTCGGTGGAACGCTGGCGATCAGCGTTCCTGACGGGGATGAAGCGGTCGGTCCGTACGGCACGCTGGTCGTCCATAAAGGCCGGGATTTTCTTGATCCGCTTACGGATTTGTTTCGCGAGTTGATCGAAGTCGAGAACCTGACGTCTGACGACAAAGACAAGACCTGGATTGAAACAGTCGAAAGCGGTCAACGAACAATCTACCGGATTCAACAGGACACCGACGGTGACTTCCTGACGTTCGCGTGGTGGAGCGAAGGCGAAGACCTGGTCCTCTTCGTCGGCTTGCCGGAGATCGAAGCCGTACTTGAAGCTGCCGGGAAACCGGAGGCGCAACTGGTCAACTCAGAGGTCTGGAAGCGTGTCCTGCCTCAGCCGGAGTCCGAGTTTGCCGAGACGAATCGCGTCTGGGTGAATACGCGCAAACTGCTCGACCACTACGGCAAACTGCTTCCACTGCCGATTGAAGTGACGCCCAGCCCGATTCAACTTGCCGCGGCCGAGGAAGACCCGACACTCGCAGCCGAAGCAACAGTCACCGATCTGATTCGCAGGCTCGGGCTTCAGCAGGTTGATTCCTTGACCTGGCAAACCGGCTATCAGCGCAAGCATCTTGTGACGCGCACCACAGTTGCGACCAACGGGCCGCGGACAGGATTAATGAAACTCTATGATCACACTCTGGTCTCGTTGAACGACCTGCCTCCGCTGCCTGCCGGCGTGACGTCATTCCACATCCGTTCGCTGGACCTTCACGCCGCGTACGGAGAAGTCCTCTCGACCATCGATCGGCTCGTGCTGATGCTGCCCGAATCGAACAGGGCTCAATGGATCAAGGCGAAGCGTGCGACGATTGAATCCGGTGTATTGGACGTTCGGTCGAAAGTCTTCAAACCTCTGGGTAACGTCGTCTGTACGTTCAACGATACCCGACAGGAACTGCTTGGTTGGGGCCGTTCAACCGTTGCCGTGTCAGTCAACGATCCGAAAGCGCTTGAGGCAGGCCTCGATCAGTGGATGGATCAGGTGAACAATGATGCGGCCGACATCGGTGAAATCGTCAAACACATGCGCCATGGCTGCCCTTTCTACATTGGCACGTCCGACAGTCTGCCCCTGACTCCAGGCATTACGATCTGTGATGGATGGATGGTCATCGGCTGGCAGCCACAAACCGTTGAGACATTTATTCTCCGGTCTCAGGGCAAGTTACCTGTCTGGGACGCGGGAAGTCTGGGCGATGAAGCCCGCAAGCGTGTCTTTGATCGGTTTACGGCATTGTCCTGGAGTGATCCGCGAGGGTCCTTGCGGCTTTGGATGAGCGTCGCTCCATGGGCCGTGGACTACTTAAGACACACCGTGTTGCAGGAAAACGGTGCCGGAGTCGAGTGGTCACCGAAGGTCTCGGCGCGTGATATCCCGCCGGTCGAAGTCGTCCTGAAGCCGTTGTTTCCAAATATAACGATCACGAACGTGGATGCCTTTCGAGTGCAGTCCACCGCATGGCAATCCTCGCGAGCGGATAACAACGTCGTCTGGTTCGTCGTCGGGTATTTTGTCCTGCCGATGCTCTCTGAAATGGGCTTCGACCTTGTCGACATTGCGCCGATGCTTGCCCCGTCATTTTCTCGACGACCCGCGTTCTCTGATGCTGGTTGGATTTCGAGTTCCGTCGTGAACCAGGATCAGCCCCTTCGAAAGCGGCCTGGCCGTATTGACAAGATTGAGACGGTTTCGCGGTCGGCGTTGCTGAGACAAACTCCATGACGTGGCCGGTCTTGTCAATGTGCCGTTCAGACCGGCCTATTTGTACGGCAGCACGATCAGCAGGCCAGGAAGCGGTCGCGGTCGGTCGCTTCAAAGTACAGCTTGTCGGCGTACAAGCGTATTGCTGGCCCGGGTGAAGACCGGGCAACAGTTACCCTCCGTACACAGTCAAAATGATACAACCTGGATTCGCTTCGTGCATGCGGTGATCGCGACCGACGCGCGCTTTCCGGTCGCTTCCGAGTCAACTCGGAGAACCGTTTTCGCGGGCGGCACCGCAACTTGCTGGAGTCGCTACGGATGCGGTTTGACGTGGCAATATGGTTTTCGGGATCGATCCAGGGCAGCGGAAGAAATGGCTGTTGTCATCTCTTACTGTGGATGGACTCACAGACTTTTCTAATGACTGTCTCCGCGTTGTCACTGGCTGACAAAAAGTCGTTGGAAGACACAGTTAACGGAGTTGCCAGGATGACCACTTTTGCGCCGTGGCTCAACAAACTCGATCTGGACAAACCAGACACAGACACAAGTGTCGAAAGTGGTGAGGCCGCAATTCTGGACGAGGTGCACGAACTCGTTGAAGCGACCCAGGCCGTGACTGCGTGATGAATGTCGTATGGCGACATCCATAAACGCAAAAACGCCCCCGCCAGAGAGTCTCTGGCGAGGGCGTTTTGATCGAATCGAGTTCAGACTACTCTTTGCTGTCCTGGATCGAGTATTTCGCCGGTGAGATGACGAACATCTCAAGCGAGTCCTTCGAACTGAAGAGATACAGCCGATCCTTGAACCAGACGGCGTTGTCCAGTGTACCTTCGGCGTCGCTCTTATCATCGGTTAGCAGCACAACGTCCTTGCCACCGGCTGCCGGAGCGTAGGCTGCGGGGTTTGCTTCGAACTTCTTGCGGGATTCGTCCGACGAGAAGTTGTATTTCTGCCCCTCGAATTCACTGCTGAACATCGGGGAAGCGTCACACAGGTCCCGTTCGTCCCGCAGTACGACCGGGCAGAAGCCCTTCAGGCCCATCAGCTCGGTCCGCTGGGCAATTTTTTTCAGCTTCTCTTCATGCTCATCTTTCGGAGCGGGTTTCTCGGCCGCTTTGATTTCGAGAAGCTGATCCGACGTCGGTTTCGCATCAGCCGCTCCTGAGAACTCCTTCGGTTCGGGCAGGAGCGGAACTTCGTCGGACGCCACTTCTGGTGTGACCGCCGCTTCAGGTGCTTCTGACGGTTCCGTTGCCTGCAGCTCGTCTTTCGGCATTGGCATCGGAGTGGCCTTTTCGGCTTCCGAGCCTTCGGGGAAGGCTTTGTTCAAAGCATCCTCGAACGGATCCTGCCCAACCAGCGGGGCTGCTTTCGGGGTGTCAGCCGGGGTTGCTATCGGGGCGTCGGCCGGACCCACCGCAGGAGTGTCAGCCAGTTTCGGAGCATTCTCCTTCGGAAGTTCGACTGCTGGAGAGAATTCCGGCAGTTTCGGCGGAGCCAGTTCCGGATCAGCCTTTGACGGAGCGAGTTCGGTAACGGCATTCGGCGAAACAAGTTCGGGGACTGCCTTTGCCGGAGTAGTTTCGGGTGTTTCCGAAGTCAGTAGCGCCGGTTCTTCGATTACGGGTTTGTCGATGGCCGGTGCCACAGGTTTCACGGCCGCTGCCGGTGCTGGCGGGATGATCCCGATTGGCGCGATCGGTTTCGGATTCTGGGGCAAGTATTCCCGCTCGGGAGTCTGGCCCTGATGCAACCTCTGCTGAGCAGCGCGATCTGCCGGTGACATCCGCTCAACATGCTTCGGACGTTCGTCATTGGGGTTCCGGCTGCCTCGCAGCCGACCGAAGAAACGCGACAGCGGTCCGGCTACCTGG
>CAYSJO010000482.1:0-2970 GCA_964431285.1 uncultured Planctomycetaceae bacterium | reverse complement strand
GAATCCGATGGACCCGCCTGAAGATTCACTGGAATTAGAAACATGAAAAGCATCGGCGTCGGAATGATTGGAAGCGGCTTCATGGGCCTGACCTATGGCCATTGCCTGAAAGCTCATGTCGATGGTGCCCACCTTGGTGGTATCACGGGCGGCTCGCGCGCGGGAGAGCTTGCTTCCAACTTTGAAGTGAATGCCGACGAATCCGTCGATGCCATGCTGGCTCGGTCGGATATCGACGCGGTGATTCTGGCAACACCGGATCAATACCGATTGGAAATCACGGCACGGGCGGCCGCAGCGGGCAAACATGTTCTCGTGGAAAAGCCCATGGCGCCCACAGTGACCGAATGCGACGAAATGATTCGCCTTTGTGATCAGGCCGGCGTTAACCTGGGAGTGGTCAAGACTGAGCGGTTTCGCACGATCACGCGCAAAGCAAAGCAGCTCATCGATGACGGAACCATCGGCCCGATCCGGATGATGCGCACTGTTTCGGCATTTCCCATCTCACTGACCCGCGACATCTTTGCCGAGCGGAAATGGATGTACGACCCGAACAGCGGCGGGCTGTTCATGGGGATGGCGTCACACAACGCGGACTTCATCCGCTGGCTGACGGGAAAAGACGTCATCCGCGTCTTCGCCCAGGCAACGACCTTCAGCGATATCGATGCGCCGGCACAGAGCGTGATGGCTCAGTTGCAGTTCGAAGACGGTGTGATGGGCCATATGTGGATCACCTCAGAACTGCCGACACCCAGCATTCCCAGCACGGAAGTGCGGTTTGAAGTCATCGGTCGTGACGCGATGCTGGACCTGGAGAATTTCGACTTCCTTCGTATGGGCAAGGGCGAGTCATGGGAAGACGTCCTTATCCCCGAGAAATTCGACTGGGCGAACGATCCCACTAATCCGGTCCGCCTGGAGCCTCACTTTCGAGTGGTCCAGGGATTCATCGACAGTATCCGCGAGGGACGCCCACCTGCGATCGGTGGACGGGAAGGCCGGGCCGCAGTTGAAATCTGCGAAGCGTGCCTGCGGTCCGCAGAAGCCGGCCGATCGATCGACTTGCCGCTCGGCAAGGCCAGCTCATGAGCGGCTCGCATTCCCAGCGAAATCTGATCCTGTTCGCCGCGATTGTCGGTTTACAGTATCTCGCGGCACCTGTGATCTATGTCGGTATTACACAGGCGTCACTGCTCGCGAAACTCGATGCCAATGCGCTGCTGGCAAATCTGCCCGGTGCGTCCTTCTTTGTGATGGCCACTCTGGCAGCCCTTGCCGCATGGGCTTTCCCAAAGGTGAGTCAGCTGAAGCCTGTGCTCGTGTCGTGTTACGGTCTGGCAGCAATCACGGCAGGACTCACGGCGGCTGTTTTGATCCTGCCCGTTTCGAATCACGTGAAGATCGTGGTGGTGATTCTGCAGAGCGGGATTACCGGAGCGACCATCCCCACCGCGATCGCCTTCCTGTGGGAAGTTCTCGGCCGCACGACCGACGAATCAAAACGCGGCGTGGCGCTGGGGCTCGCCTACGGAGCCGGACCGGTTCTGGCAGCCGTCAGTGCACTGGTCTCACAGTTGATTCTGGCCGGACACTTTGAGCTCGGACCACTCAAGCTGCAGGTCGAGCCAATCGGTTCACTACACAACTACGCATTGTTGTTCGCCCTGGTCGCTCCGGCCATGGGACTCGCTTCCTTCCTGTCGACTCGCTTCGAAATCACAGTCCCAATGGAAGAGCCCGAGCGGCGTCCTTTTTCGGAAGTGATTGATCTGGGACTGGGAATCCTCGCGGGTGTCGCTGCCATGGTGTTCGCGCTCTATCAGCTGATGCCTTTCTCAATCGGTTGCATGATGCTGTCCACAGTGCTGTTCGCCGTACATTTTCGCGATCTGCTGTCGATCCGACTGCTGCGGCTGGTCGCGATTATGACCGTGATCTTCTACGTCGGAAACACGATCCCTTCCAACATGAGTCTGTATTCGAAGGACGTGCTGGGCGTGGATCCAATGGAATACGCGGGTTACCAGAACCTGTTGCGGTTCACATTCAAGGCACTCGCCGGAACGGCACTGGGCTGGCTGCTGGTCAGAACAAATCCACGTTCGGGAGTTCTGGTCACCGCTGGTCTTTACGTGGCGGCGCTGGCGTGGGCAATGTTCGCATCAGGGAAGTGGTATCTGCTTGCCTTTGGGATCTTTGGCGCCGGCGAACTGATCGGTGTCTACGCTCCGAACTACATGCTGTCCGCCTGCCGCCAATCTGAAATGAAACGCGGCCAGGTAATGATGAATCTGGCGATGGGTCCGGTCGGTCAGGCCGGAGTCCTGTTTGGATGGATTGTCGACACCATCCAGGAAAACGAATTCACGGCCTTTGAGCAGACGAGCCAGGCGCTGGGTTTCAAACTGAGCTTCGCGGTCTGCGGTGGGATTCTCACACTGGGAATCCTGTTCACTCTATTGTGTATTCCGCCCCGACCCATGCGGGAAGACCGTCTTCCTGGGGAAAACTGAGTCATCTCCTTTCACTTTTGGAGACGCTTGTCAGAAAGATTTTCTAACAAGGCTCAGCGAGTCGACTTCATGTTGATCCTTATCAGCACGCAGACCAATGCACAGTACAATGGCGATCCTGACAGAAACGAATCTCATCATGAGTTTCTCCGGGCCATGCTCCTGACATTGTGTTAATGCATTTCAGAATTGGTCTTCAGATAAATCCCTTTTCCCAGGGAGAGAGGGGTATTCGAGTCAGTCGGCAGGCTCGTCAATTCGCGAAGCAAGCCCACTGTCTCTCTCCAGTTGCTTCAACAACAAAGTGCCGAGTGTCGGATCAGTCTCACCAACATTGCACATGGTGACTTTCGGCCGCTGCCACAGTTCGGCCGCATCAAGCACCCAGTCGATCTTGCGGTGACCTCCCAGGACTCCACGCCCCACAACCTCACCGCCAACATGCACCTCA
>CAYSJO010000481.1:0-15840 GCA_964431285.1 uncultured Planctomycetaceae bacterium | reverse complement strand
TCGAATGTGCCACCGCCAAGATCGTAAATGAGAATCCGTTCGAGCTCACTGCTGACACCCTCCCGAGTCAGGAATCCCTGCTGCACGCCGTAACAGATAGCCGCGGCTGTTGGTTCGTTGATGATGTCCAGCACTTCAAGGCCTGCCAGCCGTCCGGCGTCCTGGGTCGCTTTGCGGCGAGGCTCATTGAAGTACGCGGGGACGGTGATGACCGCTTTCGAGATGGGACCGAGCTTGCGTTCCGCATCCTCTTTCAACTTGTTCAGGATGACCGCCTGGATCACCTCGGCCGGAAGATTCTGGTTACGAACGGGGCGACTGAATGACGATTCGCCCATGTCCCGTTTCGCAAATCGTGCGACTCGGTCCGGCTCGTATTCACCTGCTGACACCGCCTCCCTGCCGACGATCGCGCCCGTCCGATCAAAGAAGGCCACGCTGGGTGTGGTCAGATCACCCTCGGCATTGAGAATCGTCCACGGCCGCCCGTCACTGTCCAGGTGGGCGATCGCCGAGAACGTTGTCCCAAGATCGATCCCGATGGCTGGATGGTCGGACATGGCTCGCCGCACTCAAAGTGCTGAATGAATACAAGCGAGCTTACCGGACGGAGTTCCAGTGATCAAAGCGTTGTCGGCATCAAAACTGGCGCGTTGGCGACAGTCACCGCGGAGCCACGCCCGCATCCTTATTCGCGATTGGGGCGGTCAGTCAGGTCGACTTTGAGCGTCACTCGGCCACCGTTCCGCCACACAACCACTTCCAGCTTTCGGCCGACGGGCGAGAGACTCACCAGATTGATCAGATGGCTTTCGTCGAGGACTTCGCGGCCATTGAACTTCAGGATCACATCATTGAACTTCAGTTCGGCCAACGCCGCCGGTGTCTTCGGATAAACTTCCAGAACTCGGGCTCCTCGGAGCCGCGTTAGCCGCAACTGCTCGGCAGTGTCGAAGTCGAATTCCGAATCGAGTTTGACCCCCAGATAGGCCCGTCGGACTTCACCGTACTCAAGCAGGTGACTGACAACATGGCGGACCAGGTTGCTTGGAATGCTGAACCCGATCCCCTCGTTACCACCGTGCGTTGACGCAATTGCCGTATTGATGCCGGTTAGCCGGCCCTGCAGATCGATCAGCGGTCCACCGCTGTTCCCAGGATTGATGGCCGCGTCCGTCTGCAGGAAGTCCTGATTGAGGACTCCGGAACGGTTGCCCACTCCCACGGAGCTGCGGCTGCGAGCACTGATGATTCCCATTGTGATGGACCGGCTTAAACCGAACGGGCTGCCGCACGCGAGCACGATGTAGCCGATGTCAAGCTGATCGGAATCTCCCCATCGCAGAGCGGGCAGGTTACTTCCGTTGACCTCCATGACGGCGATGTCACTGTAACGGTCTTCCCAGACTCGAATCGGGTGGAGTACACGGCCATCGTCGGTTTGAATTGCGATCGAGTCGAGTTCCGGCAGCGCGTCAAAAATGACATGCCGGTTTGTGATGACGTACGTGCCGGGGCGCTTCTGGCTGGTGATGACGACACCCGAGCCCGTTTCTTCAACACGACCGCGCGAGGGCACCTGCCGTACGCTGTTGATGTGCACCACACTGGGCATCACAACCCGAGCGATTCTGCCCAGCACACGACTGGTCTCGCTTAGAGGTGAACCGGCAGCGTCAAGTTCGCGGTAAATGTCGCGTGTCTCGCTGCCTGTGAGCGATTCGGCTTCGGCTGGTGTAATCAACGACCAGGCATTGAGTGCGGCACCGATTCCGATACCAATTACCAGCGTCAATGTCGCGAACAATGCGGTGTGCGTCTTCACGGAAGCAACCTCCTGCACCGGCCGTCGATTCCATTCTCGTTCCGGGAACGTCCTGGTGGGGAGTGAGTTCAGGCTGTCTCCAGACAACCGGACCAGCATAACGCCGGTTGGTCAGCAAGTGAGCTATTCAAACCGCAGATCGTCGATTGAGACCTCGCGTTCGCTGAAGCGGACTTCGTAATCACACGCTTTGTCCCAGTCGACGTCTTCCGGATCGACCGGCCCTTGCTCTTCTTCAGTCCGCTGGCACTCGACACACAGAACTGTGTAGGGCAGTGCCTGCAGACGAGCGATCGGAATCGACTGTGTACAACCTTCGCACACACCATACCGGCCGTCACGGAGCAATTGTATTGCTCGTTCGACCAGTCGCAGTTCGCGGGTCTCAATCGAGGCGAGCTGCGAGTTGAATTCTGTGGTGGCACCGTCGTGGGCCACGTCACCCAGATCACCAACGTCCACGCGATCCGGTTCGCTGCCCAGCGAGAGTTTGTCGCGCAAGGTGTCCCGGCGAGCGTTCAGCCTCTGATAAAGTCGCAGCAGCGAGTCTTTTCTGGACATGACGACGGTCCTCGGCTTGAGCCTTTCCGTCCATGTCAGAGGCCCGGCCACGGGCTGGTGATTCTGATTCGGCTGCGGAATTCCGATTGTCGCCGAAACCTGACGTGCGACCAAAACTCGCCTTATCTACATGGCAGGCGAAGAATTGCGGAGTCCACACGGCGTCGGCCATCCGGATGCCGAACCTGCCAACTATAGCTCTACGTTTCAATACGCCTGTTCGGTGAAACGGGATTCTGCCACGATCCGGCTGCCCCTGGCCCATCAATTCGGAACGGGCCGCAAAACCAGAGTCAGATTGACCCAAATCCCGTCAGAATCCGTACGATCGTCCCGTTTCAACATGTCCTTTTCACTGGCTTGTTGAGTAGATATAGTTGCCCCGCCGTTCTTCACGGAGCCTGTGATTGGTGTAACTTCAAACCGAGACAGCACTTCTGTCACATTTGAGGATCACACCAGGGTCCGTGCCCTCCTGTTCCGCTGTCGATTCCCTCGACAGTCCGCCTTTGTTACTCGGAAGTCGCCCTCTGCGACACGATTCCACGCGTCTGACAACATACCCGGACAATTAAAGGAGCCTTCCGTGTCAAGTTTTGTACGGATGATGTTTGTTGCTGTATTGGCGTGTGCGTGCGGCTGCATTGATGCTCCTGGTGTGACACGGCAGAGAGTTCCCAAACAACCGACAGTCGAGGTCGGCCCAACGGTCCCGGAAACCACTCCGGGCAGCACCAGCGCGGGCCCATCGGAACCCGTACCCGGCCGCATGCTTGCGGCGATTGTCCCCCTTGGACAGAAGGGCTGGTTCTTCAAGATTCTTGGAGCCAGCGAAGCGGTCGCAAATCAGCAGGACAACTTCAATGGACTACTGCAGTCGATAACAGTCGATGGTGATCGGCTGGCCTGGAAAGTTCCGGAGGGCTGGTCGGAGCAACTCGGTGCGGGCATGCGAGCTGCTACGTTTCGCATGGGTTCGGGCGATACGAAACTGGAGTGCTCGGTCATTCCGCTCCCCGCTGAAGACCCCACATCCGTTGAGTATGTCCTCGCAAACATCAACCGCTGGCGAGGTCAACTCGGCCTGGATGCTCAGTCCGCTGACGAATTCAGCGCAGCACTAGAAGAATCCGACGACATTCAGCAGTTCGAGCTTCCGAATGGGCAGAAGGTGACGTCCGTCAGCATTGAAGGCACGATTTCATCCGGCAAATCAGCGCCGATGATGGGGAGCTCGGGGCGCAAACCGGCAGGCCCAGGCCTCCCACCGGGACATCCACCAACCACTGGCTCGAAACCACCTGCAGCCTCTGGTGCGAAGGCCGTCACCAGCATTCCCGAGATGACCTTTGACGTGCCCGGCACATGGACACCTAAGCCCAGTGCCAGCTCGTTCCGCAAAATCTCCTGGGCTCTCAGCGGTGACAGTTCCGCAGAAATGTACATCTCGACGCTGGGTGCCGGTGGTTCGGACGTCGCGCCTAACGTCACGCGCTGGCGGGGACAGGTGAAGCTGGAACCGCTTAGCGGTGACGCACTGATGGATAGCATCGAGACAGTGACCATCGGCGGCTTGGAAGGTCATCTCGCCGAAATGATTGGACCTGAGAAGGCCATTCTGGCGGCCATCGTTGTCAGAGGTGGCACCGGCTGGTTCTTCACGTTGAAGGCACCTGCCGAAATCGCGAAGGCAGAGTCCGGCAACTTTCGGAAGTTCCTTGAGTCCGTGAAGTTCAAGTAAGTCGCAGTCGTTCCAATGAGTTCGGGAATCACTTCCCGCCATGATAGAACAGAGGATGACATGGCCAGTGCCAGCCCCTCCGGCGAAACATTCGATATTGACCAGCCCAACGCGCCATCACTTTACCGACAGTTACGGCCAGTCCTGCTGCCGCTGGCGTCGCTCAAGCTGACGGTCGTCCTGTTCGCTCTGTCCATTGTGCTGATCATGGTCGGCACGTTGGCGCAGGTCGAAGCCGACATCTGGGACGTCGTTCGTGACTACTTCCGCTGCTGGGTCTTCTGGATGCCTGTGCGTGTCTGGCATCCGCTGTTTGCTCCGTATGTGGATGTCAGTGGTGAGTTCTGGGATCGCGTCGGCATCTGGTTTCCTGGCGGGTTCCTGATTGGCACACTCATGGCCGTCAACCTGCTGGCAGCGCATGGATTGAAGTTCAGCATTCAGGCCAAAGGCACTCGCCTAGCTGCTGGGCTGGTCACACTGGTGATTGGAATTCTCAGCACGTGGCTGGTCCTGGAAAGCGGACACAGCGACGCCAGCGTGCAGGACGCCAGTATCTGTTGGGACACTCTCTGGACCGCACTCCAGGCTCTGTCTGCAACACTTCTGTTGATGAATGTCTGGGGTGTTGTGGAAGCATTCCAATCGAAGAAGGCACAGTTACCCATCCTCGTCGGAACAGCCACCGCGCTTGCGGGCGCGACCATGTACCTGTGTTTCAAATCGGACGGTCGTTTTGACGACTCATCCATGCGAATTCTCTGGCAGCTGGTCAAAGGCGAACTGGCCGCGCTCGTGCTGCTGGCCGGCTGCGTCATGCTGTTTAAGAAACGCTGCGGAGTCGTGTTGCTGCATGGTGGAATCGCGCTGGTCATGATCAACGAGATTGTCGTCACCACAACACACGTCGAACAGCAGATGACCATCGAGGAAGGACAGGCCGGTAACTATGGACAGGACATTCGTGAATACGAACTTGTCCTGCCCGACCGGTCGAACGACGAGTACGACGACGAGATTGTCATCTCCCGCGACCTGATTCAGCAATCACTCAAAGCCGGTGGGAGCGCAGATCGCGTCATCAGTCACGAAGAACTTCCGTTCGATGTCGAGATCGTCCGGTTTCTCCAGAACTCGAATCCTCAGAACCGAACACAATTGCGGTTCAGCATTGCAGCAGAACTGGGAGTGCCGCCGGTTCAGACAAACGATGCATCAAAAATTGCCACGCTGCAGCCGGACGAGGAAAAGGTCAATCAAGTATTCGACAACCTCGAACTCGAGTTTCAGACGAAGTTTACACCGAAGCTGCGCAAGGAACTCGCCACACTGGGCAATGTGATTGATCATGTCTTTGCGCAGAACCCGGCAACGCTGGGTGCGGGAGTGAACATGATCGCTGCCGAGACCCGCCCGGGCGCCGGAACGGATACCGGTGGGGCCGTTGACGTCACTTCCTGCTACGTCCGCCTGATCGACAAAGAATCGAAGAATGAAGTCGGAACGTTTCTGACCAACGTCTTTTTCCAACTACTGATGAAGCCGGAGTATCAGACCAACAAAGTTGAACACAATGGCACAACATGGGACGTCGATCTGCGATTCCGACGGTATTACAAGTCGTACTCCGTACATCTGTTCGATGTCAGCAAGACTGACTATGTAGGCACGAACACAGCCCGCGACTATCGCTCAGAAGTCCGCGTTGTTGATCCAGCCGACAACATTGATTTTGAACGTGACATCTGGATGAACAATCCGCTGCGATACGCTGGTGAAACCTTTTATCAGACGAATTACCACCCCGCGAACCCAAGCACGGGTGAGAAAGAAAAGACCACGCTGAGTGTTGTCAGTAACACCGGCTGGATGATCCCCTACGTCGCCTGCATGATTGTCGGCACGGGCATGATGGCCCATTTCTGGATAGTATTGTTGCGATTCCTTGGTCGTCGCCCTGCAGAAGCGAGGATGTGGACCGACGCCAAACCGGAAAATGAGAGCCGGGTAGCTTACATAATTCCTTTCCTCATAACGCTTCTGGTATGTGGATGGTTATTGAGTAAGGCTCGAGTCCCGTCAGTGGCTGATGATGCACCGGATCTCTATCAGTTTGGCAAACTCCCACTGGTATATGAAGGACGTGTCAAACCGTTTGATACGCTGGCGCGGAACAGCCTGCGTGTTCTCTCAAATCGGGAGGTGTTTACAGATCGCAACGGCGAAAAACAACCCGCCGTGCTGTGGCTGCTGGACGTCATTTCCGGATCTGACAGAGCACGCGAGCATCGCGTCTTCCGCGCTGATCATCCGGAACTACTGAAGCGACTGGATCTTCCGCGACGCAAGAAGCACCTCTACTCGCTCGACGAATTACTGGAGAATGTCAGCAATGTTGGCCAGGACGTGGAAAAGGCGCGACGCAAGGACGGCAAAGAGCGGACGGCCTTTGAACGCAAGCTGATCGAACTGGAATCGAAAGTCGGCCTGTACGACCTGCTCTTCTCGTCATTTGCGGCGATCGAGATCGAGCCGTCGCAGATTCAGCAGATCATTTCCCGGTTGCAGTCGCTGGACCGCCGACAACCGCCGCTGGCAGTTCCGCCTGATCCCAAAGTCGAGGAAGAAGCTGACGAGGGCATAGAGGAAGCCGGTGGCGTCAATGCCGAATGGCAGACATTCACCCGCGGATTTGTAACGCTGTCTGTGTCGCGGATGTTCGGGCAGGGTGAGCATCCATCTGTGCGGCTTATGGTGGAAATCCTGGAAGCCCACGAGACGGAAGATGCCGAGACGTTTAATTCGAAGGTCGCCGAGTATCACTCCTGGCTGCGGGACAATACCCCGAAGGATTTGAATCCTGCCAAGTGTGGGTTTGAAACTTACTTCAATGAATTCGCGCCCTTCTACTACTCGGCATTCAGCTATCTGTTTGCGTTTGTGTTTGGCGTTGCCGCATTGCTTGGCTGGTCTCGCCCGCTGAATCGCACCTCATTTCTGATCATCGCTGTGACACTTCTGGTTCACACATTCGCTTTGGGGGCCCGCATTTACATTTCCGGCCGACCACCCGTTACGAATCTGTATTCGTCGGCGGTGTTCATCGGCTGGGGATGCGTGGTTCTTGGCATGATCTACGAGTCGATTTATCGGATCGGCCTGGGCAATATCATCGGCAGTGCGCTGGGTGCGATTACCTTGGGCATCTCGTTCCTGCTGTCGGGCGACGGAGACACCTTCAAGGTCCTGCAGGCCGTGCTCGACACACAGTTCTGGCTGGCGACACATGTCGTGTGCATCACGCTGGGTTATTCGACGACATTCCTCGCCGGTGCGATTGGGATTCTGTACATCCTGCTGGATTCGCTGCGGCCGGCGTTTCGCATGGTGGGGGATCGGGCTGTCGTCCGGAACACGGCGTGTCTGGATGCGATGCCCAGGATGATCTACGGAACGATCTGCTTCGGAATCTTCTTCAGCTTTGTCGGCACTGTACTCGGAGGACTTTGGGCGGACGATTCGTGGGGACGATTCTGGGGCTGGGATCCCAAAGAGAACGGTGCGCTGATGATCGTTGTCTGGAACGCTTTGCTGTTGCATGCTCGCTGGGACAAACTGGTTCGCGACCGGGGACTGGCGGTGTTGGCGCTGGGCGGAAACATGATCACCGCGTGGTCGTGGTTCGGTGTGAACGAACTGAGCGTCGGACTGCATGCCTACGGGTTTACCGAAGGCGTCTGGTTCGCCCTATGGATATTCTGGCTGAGTCAGCTGGCACTGATTGGTCTCGGTGTGATGCCTTCCCGCTGGTTCCGCAGTCCAGATGATCCCACATCGATTCCCGTGGCAAAGCAGGCGTGATCGTAGACGGCAGGCATGCACAGGCAGACGGCTATCAACTTCTACCGTCTGGTCTGATAATCTGCCCGTTCACCCGCCGTCTTTGCTTGCTGACACGGGACAGTTGATGTCTTCGCCCCTGCGCATCCTGCTGATCGATGACGACGAACACACATTCGTCATCACGCGTGAACTCCTGACCTCGATCAGTGGGCGACCGGTCGAACTCGATTGGGCCAGCGAGGCGGCTGATGGACTCGCCGGAATTCTGAGCGGCCAGCATGACCTCTACCTACTGGACTACCGTCTGGGTCCGGACGATGGAATTGAGGTTCTTGGCAAGGCACGTGAGGCGGGCTCTCGCACCCCAGTCATCATTCTCACGGGCCAGGCCGATCCGACGATTGATCAAAGGGCACTCGAATCCGGCGCTACGGATTACATCGCGAAAGATGTCTACGACGTCACTCGACTGGAGCACTCGATTCGTTACGCGATGGAGCGTCAGGCTCTGTTGCGCGACCTGGAACGCGAGCGGTATCTGCTGCATTCGCTGCTCAAGAGTCTGCCCGACAACGTGTATTTCAAGGATCGAGACAGCCGATTTCTGCGTGTCAGCCATGCGATGGCCAACTGGGTCGGGCTGGATAATCCGGATGACATTGTTGGCAAGACGGATCACGATTTCTTTGCCGAAGAACACGCAGTTCCAGCGCTAGAGGACGAGCAGCGTCTGATGGAGACCGGGGAGCCGATCCTCGAGAAGGAAGAACGAGAAACCTGGCCGGACGGTCATACGACCTGGGTGTCAACCAGCAAGCTGCCGATGTTTGACAATGAACAGAACGTCGTCGGCACGTTCGGCATTTCCCGCGACATCACGGAACGAAAAGAAGCTGAGATCGCGCTTCGACGCAGCGAACGGCTCAACCGGCTGATCGTCAATACGGCATTGGACGCGTTCATCGCGATGGATGACGAATTCACCATCATCGACTGGAATCCTCAGGCCGAACTCACGTTCGGATGGCGCCGCGAGGAAGCGCTCGGTCAGTCCGTTCCTGATCTACTCCTCCCCGAGACGGACCGTGAGCACTTCGACGCAGACCTGCAGCGTTTTCTGCGTACGGGTAAGAGCGACATGCTCAAACGGCGACTCGAACGCGTCGCACTGCACCGCACCGGTCGCGAGTTTCCGATCGAAATCACGATCTCACCGATTCGCCAGGGCGACTCGTACATCTTCAGCGCGTTCGTGCATGACATTACGAATCGCAAAGAAGCCGAGCGACAATTGCGTGAGTCCAGAGATGCCGCCGAAGCTGCGAATCGGGCGAAGAGCGATTTCCTGGCCAACATGAGCCACGAGATTCGCACTCCCATGAATGCCGTACTTGGCATGACCGAACTGGTCCTTGATCAGGAACTCGCCCCGTCGCAGCGTGAGTATCTGACCATGGTGCACGATTCGGGCGAGTCGCTGCTGGAACTGATCAACGACATTCTGGACTTCTCCAAAATCGAAGCCGGAAAATTCGAACTGGACACAACGCCCTTCCACCTGCGCGACACTCTGGGTGACACGCTGAAGTCACTCGCAGTGAGAGCGCAGCGTGAGGAACTCGAACTGGCATGTCACATCGATCCTACCGTGCCCGACGATCTGATTGGAGACGGATCCCGTTTGCGACAGATCATCGTCAATCTGGTTGGCAATGCCATTAAGTTTACGGAGCTCGGCGAGGTCGTCCTGCACGTGGACGTCGAAGACCAGAGCGATCATCGCGTCCTGCTGCACTTTGCTGTAACCGACACCGGCATCGGAATTGCGCCTCCTAAGCTGCGTACGGTCTTTCAGGCTTTTGAGCAGGCCGACACGTCGACGACGCGAAGGTACGGCGGAACCGGACTGGGACTCACGATCTGCTCGCGACTGGTCGCAATGATGCAGGGCGCCATCTGGGCAGAGAGTGATCTGGGCAGCGGAAGTACATTTCACTTCACGGCGCGGTTTACAGTGTCTGACGAACCGGTGGAGAAGCCGCAACCTCGGATCGTGCAGGGCAGTCGCGTCCTGGTCGTGGACGACAACGCTACCAACCGCATGATTCTCGATGAGATGCTGTCCAACTGGCAGATGGATGTCACAACCGTTGCCGGAGTCGATACGGCACTTGAGCAGTTGCGAGCCGCCCGAGAATCCAATGCGCCCATTGAACTGGTCGTGAGTGATGTCAATATGCCTGGTCGCGATGGATTCGATCTTGTCGCCGCGTTGCGGGACGACGAACACCTTGCGGACGCTGTCATTCTCATGCTGACTTCTGCGGAACGACCGGGCGAAGCTCAACGCAGTCGAGACCTGGGAGTCAGTTCTTATCTGCACAAGCCGGTGAAACAATCTGAATTGCACGATGCGATTGTTGCTGCTTTGGGAATCAACGGAGTCAAGGAGTCGGTCGGCGCGAGTGCAGCCTCGGAAAGTGACGTGCAACTCCCGAAGCTGAGAATTCTGCTGGTCGAAGACAGCATCGTGAATCAACGCCTGGCTCTGGCATTGCTGAACAGGTGGGGCCACGACGTCACTGTCGCGAACAATGGTGTTGAGGCACTGGAACTGGTGGATCAGCGGGAATTTCAGCTCGCGTTGATGGACGTTCAAATGCCGGAGATGGACGGGCTCGAGGCCACGCGCCGCATTCGCGAGTCGGAACAGAAGTCTGGCGGGCACTTGCCGATCATTGCCATGACGGCGCACGCGATGAAGGGTGACCGAGAGCGATGTCTCGAAGCGGGTATGGATGACTATGTTTCCAAGCCCGTTCGCTCGTGGCAGTTGCTGGAAGCGATGGCGGGGCAGGTCTTTGTTTCAAAGGACGTGCTCGAATCTTCGGGCGACGTTAGCGGAACTGAACCGTCGACGGCTGCTCCGATTCCCTACTCCGTGGACTGGCCGGTTTCAGTGAAGATTGTGCAGGGAGACCTCGACCTGCTGCGCGATGTCATTGCCGCATTCAAGGAAGAATCTCAAATTGTGCTCGACGGCCTCCGGAAAGCTCTTGCTGACGGGGATCAGAAGACGTCACAGCGGATGGCCCACACAATCAAGGCCAGCTTTCGGACATTCGGAATCGACGACGCCTACGATCTGGCCTACGAATGCGAAGTGGCGAGCCGGGAAAGCCGTCTGGACGATGTTCAGTCTCGCTTGCCGGAACTTGAAGAAGCCACACGCATTGTTGAGGAGCAGTTTCAATCATTCGTGGATACCGGACAGATTCCCGGCTGACTATCATCGTGTTAACCGCTGATCGCGCTCTCCATGTCTTTCTTCCGCAGGCACACTTCATATGCGGACCGCACTTGTCGTTGACGACTCTCAGGTCGACCGTCGACTCGTGGGTGGACTCCTTACCCGCTCGGGTGAGTACGAAGTCGTCTATGCCGAGGATGGCCGCGACGGGTTGCAGCGTATCGAACTGGATATTCCGGACGTCGTTCTGACAGACCTGCATATGCCTGAGTTGAACGGGCTCGAACTGGTGGAAGCCATCAAGGCGGACTTTCCACTGATCCCGGTCGTCCTGATGACTGCTCAGGGCAGCGAAGAACTGGCGGTTGAAGCACTGCGTCGTGGCGCGGCCAGTTATGTCACGAAACACCGCGTTGGCGACGACCTGATTTCCACACTGGAGCGTGTTTTCGAAGCGACGAGTGTCGATCATGGCCAGACACGCCTCCAGGCTCGGATCGTCAAATCGGAGACGACCTACGAATTGCCCAACGACACGGCACTTGTTCACGCGATGGTACAGCGAATCCGAGAGATGCTCGGCGCGATGAGAGCCTTCCCCGAAAACGATCGACTGCGCATCGGCATCGCCCTGGAAGAAGCTCTTCTGAATGGCATGTACCACGGGAATCTGGAGGTCTGCTCCGACCTGCGCAACGAAGACAATCTTGCCTACGAGAATCTTGCGAGAGAACGTGCTGGTCTGGTTCCTTACATGCGGCGATGGCTGCACGTGGACGTACGTCTGAACGGGAATGAGGCACGGTTCATCGTGCGTGACGAGGGGCCCGGCTTTGACCCGGCGACGCTGCCGGATGCGACTGAACCGGATTTTCTGGAACGTCCCAGCGGACGCGGAGTGTTGCTGATGAGGTCCTTCATGGATGAAGTCATCTTTAATGCCACCGGCAACGAAGTCACGCTCATCAAGCGGGTGTCCTCACCCGAGAGCGAGAGTATCTTCGACGACTGAGGCCGAGTGCTGACTCTCGATTGTTGCCGTCCGACTTCGAACCAGACCCGGATGTCTGTTTCCGACACGACTCCGGTGGCGTGAAACATGTCAAACGAACCGACAATTCGGGTAGACGATCAACTCTGGCTGTCTCCTCCGGTCGCAGCAGACCGTGACCGCTGCGTCGAGTTGCTCAATGACCCGGACATCGAACGCCGGATGCGACATGTCCCGCATCCGTACAGCCCAGCAGATTTTGACCACTTTCTGACTCTGGCTCAGCAGGCATACGACGAACACGGTTGTCCGGGGCACCTTGCGATTCGCCATTCGATGGACGGGCGGATTCGAATTCGAGAGAATTGAACGGGGTCATCAACTGGAACTTGGATACTGGCTCAGCAAACCGTTCTGGGGTCGAAGCATCATGACCGCTGTTGTTGCTGCAGCGTGCCGATACGTCGTGGAGCAATGGGACGTCGTGCGCATCTCGGCCTACGTCTTTGACGGCAATGTGGCTTCGGCCCGTGTGCTCGAAAAATGCGGTTTCGTCTGCGAGGGCCTTCAACGCAGGCGGTTTCGGAAAGGCGACGAGTTCATTGATTCCCGACTGTTCGCGGTGCTCGTAGGACGGACATTAGCGGCCGGATTTTATCAGGCAGTCGTATCGCAGCCGAAGTGTCGCCGCAGCTTCTGAATCGCCTTGTATTTCTCGTCACTGACGCGGGCCGGGCTGAGCTCCAGAGTGTCGGCGATTGAACTGATGGATTCGCCATCGGACCAGCGGGTGACAATATCCCGTTGCGTCGGACTCAGTCGCGTGTCGTCAGAGTCGATTGCCGATCGGACTTGTGACAGCGTCTCCATTTTTGCCGGCCATGGATCGTGTTCGTTTGGACCAGCGTCATCACTTGCAAGCGGCGACAGACGCGGCGAACGACGCCAGCGTTGAGCCATCGTCCAGATCGCCCGATTCAGCTCTCTGCGATGTTCAGATTCTCGGTCTTCGATCGCGCGCTGCAGGCCCTCCTGTCCCAGTCGTTGCAGCACACGGACAAACACGTCGTTGGTGCAGTCCGACCAGTCCTGCCGGGCGATGCCTGCATTCTGCCAGCTCCGAGTGCAATACGCCTCGATCTTACGAAGCAGGTCTGCCTGTGACACCCTCGCGGCCGCGGTCACGGCGGCACATGCACCACCTGCTGCCTGAGCTGATGGGTCAGCGGCTGAACTGGCGACGACCAGAGCGCAGGCAGCCAAAGACATTCTCAGTCGCGTGGCCGACGGAACGGGAATCGGCTTGTCCATTGAGGAACTCCTTCGAATCGGTCTCGGTTACAGAATACGCGAGCTGAGATGATCTGGCGAGGTGATTGACTGCATTTCTGTTCACAGGTCATCGACAGTTGTCCCACCAACTGACTGGAATTCGCCGGACCTCGCAGACTATTCGCTCAAAGTTGTCAGATTTTGATCCTGCATCGGCAAGGCGCTGATTGGTTGATTCCGTGCTGGCCGTCGGTGTCGGATTGCGCCGCATGATCCGGGCAGCATCCGCCTAATCTGGAGAATCCTGTTCAACTCACTGGGAACCGTGGCGTATTTAAGACGTCCATGTGGATAGCTGAGTAGGTGAATGGGACAACAAGCCGGCCGGATTGTTACCCCGTCTTCCCCAGCTTACGGAGAAGGAGAGACACGATTCACGAAGGGCGAAAAGTCCTCTAATCTGGTGTTGATCCGTTTCAAGGACCGAGGTTAGTTTTCCCGCACCGTTGTCTGAGGTTCGTTGCAGTGTGTCATCTGTGACCGGACGGCGGAGCCGATTTCAGCTCTGCACGAGCATGTGAGAAACAGGGAGCAAAGCACGTGGCCAAGAAAGACGAACAGACGACCGAGACCACTGAAGACACTGGTGCAACGGCAACGGTGGAAGCGCCGGTTGAGGGTGCCCCGGCGGCCGAAGGCCAGCAGCAGACGCTGACAGTTGACGACAGCAGCGTTAACGCCGGCTACGCCAACTTCTGCCGCGTGTCCAGCACACCGGAAGAACTGATTCTGGACCTCGGTCTGAACCCGAACCCCTACGCCACCGGCGAAGTCACGGTTCCGGTCGGGCAGCGGATCATCATGAATCACTTCACTGCCAAGCGACTGCTGAGTGCCTTGTCGATGGCTCTGCAGCGTCACGAGCAGGCATTTGGCGTGCTGGAAACGGACGTCCGTCGTCGCGTTCGCCGCACATAATTCGGCGATCGACCTGGCGGCGCGCGTTACCAGAGACGATTGAAAACCATCCGCGGCAGTCCGAGTTTTCGGACTGTCGCGTTTTTTTGTGCGACGTCGAAATGGGGTGCAAGACGTAATCGGTTGGAAGGTACAGGCACAACTGGCGATGACCTCAAGACTACGAGCATGAGCGGTCAGATTCGTGCATCTGGCATCAATTTAGACCGGGCCTATCGGCCTCGTGTTGAAATGATGTCGTGGTTTTGATGTACTGCTGGCTCTGACTCGCACTCGAATTCGAGGAGATTCGTATGCATTGTGACGGGCCAAAGTCCCCAATCAGTTCAGCCCACCAGTTGTTTGCAATTCGCCGTCGCGCATTGCGACGTCGTGGATTCACTCTTGTGGAACTGCTGGTTGTGATCGCGATCATTGGGATTCTCGTGGCCCTGCTGATGCCGGCCGTACAGAGCGCCCGAGAGGCGGCCCGCCAGGCGCAGTGCGTGAACCACCTCAAACAGATGGGGCTGGCACTCCATAATTATCACGGAACGTGGCGTTCGTTCCCCATTGGAGCGATGCATAGTGTCACTGCGGGAACCGCTCGGAGAAACGATCTCGGTCAGTCGTTCCTGGTAGCACTGCTGCCCGGCGTCGAGCAGGGAAATCTGTTTGCACAGATCGACGAAAACGCGCCCGGGGGGTCGGCAACATGGACGACCCGCGTAACCCAAATGGACAACTGTTCGACGGATTTCGTGTGCCCGTCTACATCTGCCCGTCGTCGACAATGGATGAACTCACAGGAAACAAGCAAGTTGCCCCCAGCGGAGTTCTGATGACCAACTACGTGGGGATTTCGGGAGCCGCGACGCAAAATGGGAAAGCCAATCCAAAGTCTGAGCCGACCTACAAGGGCATCATGTCCAGTTCCGGTGTCCTGATTCCCAACGACAGCATCAGCATCAGCGATATCAAGGATGGTTCGACGAACACGATGATGGTGGCCGAGCAGTCGCAGTATTCACACACGCGGGACGGGCGCCTGGTGGATTTGCGGAGCTCGAATTCACACGGTGCCTGGGTTGGAACGACTGGACCGGGAATACCAGGAGACGGTACCTGGTTCTGCACGAATTACCAGAAGTGGAATATCACCACAGTCCGGTACCCGATCTACTTCCGTGATGCAACCAGCTATGCAGCGCCGGCCATGGGACTTGGTCCGCAGGACGGCTCGAACCGACCGATTCAGTCGACACACACGGGGGGGGGGGGGGGGGGGGGCAAAAAAAAGGGGGGGGGGGGGGGTGTTTAGGTATAGAGAGGAAAGGGGGGGAAGAGGGGGTTTAAAAACAACAACAAATAAAAAAACAGGAAAGGGGAGGGGGGGGTTG
>CAYSJO010000480.1:0-15032 GCA_964431285.1 uncultured Planctomycetaceae bacterium | reverse complement strand
GACTACCTGGCCGCCCCTTTTGCCAGCGGTGAGGATCGTCAGGCTCAGAACGATCTGTGGGTTTTCGAACTTCAGTTTCGATCTCTGCGCATGATCGAACTCGACGTGACCGATCCGCGCACACAAATGAAAAAGAAGGAGCTGATCTATTATCTCACGTATCGCGCGGTGAATCGGGAAATCGAACGAAAAGAGGACACGTCGGACACCGTGCCGGTCAATGACTACGACAAAGACCCGGTCCCCGATCTGTTCATTCCACAGATCACTCTCGTGTCGAATGACAATGGCGTACGACTCGCCGTTCCAGATTCCATTATCCCGGAAGCACAGGCGGCCATTGAGAAGCGGGAGCGCATCCGCGTGCTCGTCAATTCGGTCACAGCCGTGCAACGGATTCCCCCAACCGTTGCCGCAGACGCGACAGACCCTCCGGCGATTTACGGCATCGCGATGTTTCGCAACGTGAATCCCGAGACTGACTACTTCACGCTGTTCCTGTCTGGATTCTCCAACGGTTACAAGCTGGTCAAGGGCCCCGTGGCTTATGCGGACCTGCAGGTTCTGGCTGATGCGGGTGAGCTTCGCGTCAGTGACCAGGTCTGGAATGGCGACTTCGAGACGAACTGGCAAGCGGCCGCTGTGGTTGGTGACCTGTTTAAAGAAGACGCTGTCCCTCCGGCAAACGCCGATACAAGCCAGTGGTATTACACCGTGCCTCCGGAAAAGGCGGACGACACAGTGGTGGTCTGGCGCAAGACGCTCATTCAGAAATACTGGCGTCCCGGCGATGCAGTTAAGCAGAATGAACGGGAAGTGCGGGCTCAGGGCGAACCCCGCTGGATCTACCGTCCGGACGACGCCCCCGACAAGCCGCCAAGCGACGTCACTGCAGCCTCACTCAGTCCTTTGACCGGGCGGAAGCGGTAGCGTACTGGCGAGTTGTGACAACGATCAGTCCGGGCACATCGCCCTCGACGCGTGTCACGTTGTTTGACAGGTCGTGGCCGCCCCCCAGCAGCAGCAGCACGGGCTCTTTTTTAGACGTCGCCACTGTGCGCACCATGTGATCTTCGCGTCGCTCAATCGTCTCGAGAGCGACTTCGCGGAACCGGCCCGAATCATCGATTGGATTGCACTCGGCCAACGTCTTGTCGGAATCCACGGCTCGGATCGTCAGCGTTTCTCCCTCGGCCAGCAGTTGTCCGGCCGATCGCATGGCGAGCGGGTTGGGTAGTTCAAACAAGTCCTGCATCGACGGCTCCTCACCGCTGCAGACCGCACGGCAGATGACGGGAAACACAGGCTCGATTCCGGGAGTCAGTCCCTCGAGATAGACAGTGCGAACTCCCGCTCGCATCAGTCGCCGGATCAGTCGCCGTTGTTCCGCCTGAACGGCAAGGACAAGCCGCAAATGGTCCCGATAGGCTCGCTTCAGATCGCTGTTGGAAATGTCCGGATCCGAATCACGCAGATCGGCAGTGAACGTTTCAAAATCGACGTAATGCCAGTCGCGCAGGTGAATGACGACCTGGTCCGAATCACCAGGGTGCTCCGTAACCGATTCAACTTCAGGCAGCGACTTGAGCAACGTCGTCAGCGGATGAGCCGCAGACGCGATCGCTGGAGAGGCTATTAACACTGCCGCAAGAAGAATGCGCATTCCATTGCTCCGTGAACAGGCGGGCTTCCATGCCCGCCAGAGGTTCCCACATGAACTGCGTGTCGGTCGAGATGAATCCGCCGGATCCCGGCGATCTGATGTCACACGTGTGTTACAGCAGCCGGGTGGATATTCTGGCTGCCTGCGACTGTTCACCCATCGATTCGAATGTGCCGCGCCATGCTCAAGTATCTCTCAGTGTCCTCCTCAACGTTGTTTTCCGGATTGGCCGTTGCGCTCGTCCTGCTGCGACCAGTGTTCGCGGACAGTGCAAAGCCCACAGAATCGGCCGGCACATTCAGGGGCCCGACGTCAGCATTCCTCGCGAAGTACTGCGTCTCGTGCCACGGGCCTGATGCTCAGGAAGCCGGACTGAGATTCGACGAGCTCTCATTCAATGTGGAGAACATCGACAATTCGAAGGTCTGGCAGCGCATCCTCGAACAAGTGTTGTTCAAGGAGATGCCACCCGTCGAAAGCGACGAACAGCCCGCCAGCGACGTGCGTTCACCGTTCGTGGAGCAGGTCGAAGTCGAGCTGACTCGCTTCGGTCGTGGACTGAATCTCGACGACAAAATGATGCTGCCCGAATACGGCAACTTCGTTGATCATGATTTGCTCTTCAGCGGAGAGATTCAGGACAAGCCCTACACACCGGCTCGTCTCTGGCGCCAGCGACCGGATATTTATCGCCGCATCTGGGGCAGGCACTACGGCCGGAGGCACTGGTTCTCGGTCAAGATCGGCGGCACGGAGCGGAAGGGCGATCTGTACACAGTCCGGCGAGGGCCGCAAAAGGGTAAGGCGATCTCCGGTCGGTACTTCGCGGACGAGCGGTTTGCCAATCCATTCTACGAGTATGTTCATCACGCGTCCGGCTTCACCGACTACGCCACCATCGTGGCCGATCAGTCTTCACTGGAAGCACTACTGATCAATGCCGAGACGATGTCGGAGACCCTCACTCTCGGCACGAAGGTGACCATCGTCACGGAAGTGAAGAGCAAGGACAGCCGCCACGGCAACAATCACGGCGGATTTGTCGGTGGGGTCGAGACAATCAGTCTCGAACGACGAGGGCGGATTCCTGTGGCCTTCAAGCGAGTCATGGAAACGGAAGGCTCGGTTAGTCCAGGCGATTTTCACGAAGCGTTGCGAATCGCCTTTGATCTCTTCCTGCGGCGTGAGCCGACAGAGGCAGACGTCGAACATTACTGGCAGAACGTTTTTCAGAAGAACGCCGAACTTGGAAACACCATGGCTCTGCAGGCCGTGCTGATCTATATCACGATCTCGCCAGAGTTTGTCTATCGCATGGAAATGGGACTCGGCGAAGTCGACGAGCATGGACGACGAATGCTCTCACCGCACGAGCTTGTTTACGCCGTTCAGTACGCGTTCCAGAACACACCCGCGTTCGGAGTCTACGAATTCGAAAGCGAACAGGCCTACCGGAAAAACAGTGAGCCGCTGATTCGCAAAGCGATGACCGAACAGAACGGCGCGAGTTACGCCCGAAACGGCTGGCTGGCTGAGCAGATGAAAGCCGGCGGCTTGAAAAGCCGTGACGACGTCGAGAAAGCGGTGCGGCAATTTCTGGGCGGCCGTCCCGGAAATCTGAATCCGAATCACAACAGTCCAATCTCGTCGACAAAGAACCCGCGCATTCTGCAGTTCTTTCGTGAGTTCTTCGGTTACCACAAAGCGCAGACTGTTTTCAAAGACGTCGACAAGTTCGCGAAAGAGAAGGAGTTCGCTCACTTCCACAATCACACGGCCGTGCGCCTGATGTACGACACCGACGCGCTGATCCTGCACATTCTGGAAGAAGACAAGAACGTGCTGAAAGAACTGCTGACGACGAACAAAGTGTTCGTGTCATACTGGGACGGCTCGAACAAAGAGGACCAGATCAAACGAAAAGGGAATCGAGCGAAATACGCGGCGACTCATGACTCGCAGAGCTACAACCTCAACCCGTTTGAACACGAGCACCCGCGCAACGCCCCAATTGAAGTCTCCCCCGAAGAGCGTTGTGGCATTCTGACTCAGCCGAGCTGGCTGGTCGCTCACAGCGGCAACTTCGACAACGACCCGGTCCGCCGCGGCAAGTGGATCCGAGAAAAACTGCTCGCCGGCTACATCATGGACGTGCCGATTACGGTTGACGCTCAGATTCCCGATGACGAAACAAAGACGCTGAGGGAACGTTTCAGCGTGGTTCGCGAAGAATCGTGCTGGCGATGTCACAGAAAGATGAATCCGCTGGGCATGCCATTCGAGGCGTTCAATCACGTTGGCCGATTTCGCATCCACGAGAAAGGCAAGCCCACCGACACGAGTGGGGGTGTCGCCTACAGCGACGTCGAAGGGCTCGACGGTGACGTAGCGAATATCCGCGAGATGATGGAGCGATTGGCGGACTCACCGCGAGTGCGACAGTCCTTTATCCGGCACATCTTCCGCTACTGGATGGGACGAAACGAATTGCTAAGTGACTCGGAAACACTGATCACAATGGACAACGCCTACGTGAAGAACGACGGCAGCTTCAAAGAAGCACTCGTCGCACTGCTAACCTCAGACTCATTCCTGTATCGCAAATGAGAATTCCCAGTTATCGAATCCTAAGCGCGCGATTCCTGCTGTGCCTGTTTGCGATGGCGGGAGCGAGCGTCGTCGCGCGGCCTGTTCTGGCAGAAGTTCTGCTGTTGCAGAAAGGTGACGCAGTCGTAGAGCGGGCGGATGTGCCGGTGTATGTCGTGCCGGTTGGTGTCGACTTTCAGGACAGCGATATGAAGCGTGTCGCTGAAACGGAGGGCCTGGTTGGTCTGAACCTCTCAAATTGCGACCGCATTTCGATTTCGGATCAGGGGCTGGAGCACCTCAAAGGAGTGACGTCGCTGAAGGAACTTGATCTGACGAGCTGTCGTCGCATCACGGCTGCCGGATTGAAGCATCTGGCGGGCCTGACATCATTGGAGTCACTTTCGCTTGAGCGAATTGGAGCAGCCACAAATGGTCTGCAGCATTTGAAGGACCTGCCGAACCTGAGGTCGTTGAACGTCAGCGACAACAACGCGTTCAAGGGTGAGGGACTTGAGCTGCTGACCGGTTTGACGAGCCTGAATGCCGCGTGCAGTCGTGGAGCGTTCACGGACAAGAGTCTTGAACGGATCAAAGGGCTCACAAAACTTGAGCACCTGAACCTGAATGGGTGCGACCGGATTACCGACCGCGGACTGGTTCATCTGGAAGAACTCACCAGCCTCAAGACGTTGCGGCTTTATGGCTGCCATCGACTGACGGACAAGGGCTTTAACCGGCTGTTCCAGCGATTGAAATCACTCGACACGCTGGACATCGCTTTCTGCTGGTGGCATGAGGGAGACTCGTTGATTCTGCCACCGGGGCTGACCGAACTGGATTTGCATGAGTCGAAACGACTCAAGGACGAAGCATTAATCAAGCTCGAACAAAAGCACACGCTTAGGAATCTGAATCTGTTTCAATGTCTCGTTCTGACGGACCGCAGTCTGGAATCGCTCAAAGAGCTGGACAAGCTGCAGACGTTGAATCTGGGGAGCATACGAGCGTTAACAGACGAGGGCCTCGCCCATTTGTCTGGCGTGACCGGGCTGACGCACCTGGACCTTTGCGACAACGACAACTTCACGGACGAGGGTCTGCAGCACCTGGCGGGAATGACGTCACTGGTTGAAGTCAACCTGTGGAACTGTCGCAGCATCCACGGAGAAGGCCTGAAAGCCCTCCGCGGCGCGACCGGGATAACCCGACTGAATCTTTCCGATTGTCGGAAACTTGGGGATGTGGGCCTGGCTCAATTGAGGAATCACACGTCGCTGGTCAACCTGTACTTGGATAACAGTAAGGACATCACGGACGCCGGGCTCGTTCATCTGACAGAGTTATCCGCGCTTACTGAGCTGACTTTGAGCGGTTGCAGCCAGATCACTGACGCCGGACTGAAGCACCTGCAGTCGCTTCAGTCGCTCGAATACCTGGCACTGGAAGATTGTCCGCAACTGACTGCAACTGGTTTCGAAGAACTGCAGCGTGCTTTGCCACAATGCAGCATTCTCCACTAACAACTCATCGCGAGCACAATCGATGACAACTCGTCGCTCTGTTCTCAAAGGCATGACGCTGGGCGCCGGCAGCATGGCCCTCTCGCCGTTTCTGAATCACTTCGCGCGACTGGATGCGGACGACGCCGAGGGGAAACTGCTAAAGCGGTTTGTGTTCGTCGTCAAAGCCAGCGGCCTGCAGGCAGACTTCATCAATCCACAGGGGTTGAAACACGGTGGCGGCACGCTCGTTGATGAGCCGCTGGATGGACGGAAACTCGCGGACAGCATGGCTTCGCTGGAGCCATTCAAGGATCGGCTGACGATTCTGCAGGGCCTCAGCGGAAAGATGTGCAACTACGGGCACTCATCGTTCTATGGAGCGTTGGGAGCGTACAAAGCGACGCTGCAGGGTCAGCCACCGGCGGCGACAATCGACGGGCATCTGTCAAATCTGCTCCCGTCCGTCTTCAATCATGTCGGATTGAAAATGGGCGACGGAAGTCAGGGGACGGCGTATCCCGCAATCAGTGCGGCCGGAAAGAACAGGCAGCTTCCATTTCAGTGCAATCCGGAACTGGCCTACCAGAACCTGTTCGGCAGCATCGCCGCTGGCGGCGACATCCGCAAAAAATACCAGCGAACGGGCAACGTCCTGGACGCTATGGCTGAGGACATCAGGAAGCTCAAACAGAACCTGCCGAGTCAGGGCAAGGAAAAACTCGACCACTATCTGAGCGGCTTCGAGGCGCTGAAAGACCGGCGGCTGAAACTGGTCTCGATGCAGGACGTCCTGAAGAAACACGCTCCCGAAGTGACGGACAAGTACACGTCCAGATACACGACGCATCATCTCGAAGCGCACTTCGACATGGCTTCGGCGGCGCTGATCAGCGGCATCACGAATGTGGTGACGATCCACACCGACGACCTGAACTCTTCGTATCAGGGACTCGGCATCACTCCGAAAGTTCACTCGGTCGGACATGGTGCCAGCAGCGGAGTGCATTCATCGCAGGATTGCCGGAACATCATCCGCAAATTCCATTTCGACCTGATCGCCGATATGGCTGCAAAGCTGCAGGCCATTCCCGAAGCCGACGGCTGCATGCTGGACAACACGGTCATCGTTTATGTCAGTGACAACTCGGACAAGCACCATTCGTCGGCGACGGAATGGCCCATGGCTGTGCTGGGTAACCTGGGCGGAAAACTGAAATCAAACGGTCGGTATCTGTCGTATCCCTCCTATGGGGCGGCAGGGCATCACCACACGATCGGCAACTGGCTGACAACGCTGTGTCACATCGCCGGGTTCCCGCAGGATCACTTTGGTCAGCCGGACTTCGCACTCGGTCGCCCGGCTGATCAGCACGGTCCGCTGAGCGAACTGCTGGAATCCTGATTCACAGATCAGCCGCGGGACGCATACAATGCTGTTTATGCGTTGACGCCACTTTCTGGGGCCAACTCCCGAGACATATTTCCCGAATTCAGTTGTGAGGGCGGAATGGAACAGGTCTTCGAGGGAACTCCGAAAGCGGAAATCTCGCTTGATGGTCGACGCGTCACACGCGGCGAAGTCACGCATGACTGGGGCTCGAAACTGCAATGGCAGGTAAAGCGCGACGACAAGGTCGTGGCGACGGCGGCCGCGCGATCAGAAACCACCTACGAGCATTCCGATACGACGCCCGGCAAATACGAGATTGTTCTACAGCTCTTCAAGTACGTGAACTTCAAGAAGGATGGCAAGGGCCCCAAAGCCAACTTCACGCAGAGCAAGTTCATCGATATCTCGAACAGTGTCAGTTATTCGATTTGACCCGTCGTTCGAGATGCAGGAGCCCGGTTTCAACCCACCGGTGGCTGCCTGTTCAACAAAACCGGCTTGCAGGAGCGATCAGATATGCTGCACGTAGGAAACGAACGAGTGCCGGACTGCAGTGGAATCAACCGCCGCAGTTTTCTTCAGGCCGGAGCCGCCGGAGTCGGAGGTTTGACGCTTCCCACTCTCATGCAGCTTCAGGCGGCTGGAGCCGTCGACTACTCAAAATCGAAGATTCGCAATTGCATCACGATCTTTCTGGTCGGATCACCAGGGCATCTCGACACGTTCGATATGAAACCTGAGGCGCCCGACGATGTCCGGGGACAGTTCAAGCCGATTCAGACGAACGTCGAAGGCGCGGACATCTGCGAGCACTTTCCCATGCTGGCCCAGCGCATGGACAAGCTCGCCCTGATCCGCAGTCTGCACCACAAGACCGGCACCGCTCACTCCAACGGTTCGCGCTGGATGATGACCGGCAAGGACGCAATCGGCGACAACCAGCAGCCGCACGTCGGCTCGGTTGTGTCGCGAGTCTTCGGACCGAAAAGCAATCTCCCGCCTTCGGTCATCCTGCCCGGAAAGATTGGTAACACGGGCGGCCCTTCGATCAATGGTCAGGAAGCTCGATACCTGGGCAGTGGTTATGAACCCTTCTTCCTTGGTGCCGACCCGGCGCGAGCCGAGTTCAAGGTGGCGAATTTAACGCCAGCCAAGGGACAGACAGAGCTGCGCATCAGTGCTCGGCAAAACCTCCTCAAACAGGTCGACGAACTCCAAAGACGGACTGAAACCAGCACGACGCTGGAACGTGACACGGCGTACAGCCGCGCCTTCAATCTGTTGACCTCTCCCGAGGCCAAGGGGTCATTCGATCTCAACAAGGAAGACGACAAGATTCGAGATCGCTACGGACGTAACGCACTGGGCCAAAGCTGCCTGATGGCGCGACGGTTGATTGAACGAGGGACCCGATACGTCACCGTCAATCACTTCGACACAGTGTTCAATATTTCCTGCTGGGACATGCACTCCAACGGCGGCAGCCTGAACAACACATACAAGGACTACGAGTACCTGCTGTGCCCGCAACTTGACCAGGCCTTCACCGGGTTGATTGACGATCTGGAAGATCGTGGCCTGCTGGAAGAAACCGTTGTCGCTGTACTGAGCGAGTTCGGCCGGACGCCGAAAATCAACGGTAATGGCGGTCGCGATCACTATCCGCCAGCGTGGTCCAATTTCCTGTGTGGAGGCAGCATTAAGGGTGGCCAGGTCATCGGTTCGACAGACCGCATCGGAGCCGCGCCGCACGACCGTCCGATCAAACCACCGGAAGTCATCGCATCCATCTACAAGGGCATGGGTATCGATCTGGAAACGACCATGATGCCTGGCCCCGGCAGCCGCCCGATTCGCCTCATCGACGCCGAACCGATTCCAGAATTGTTCTGAGCGGTCCTGACTTTCCAGCAACCGATTTGAAGCGAGCATGTCGAGACTTTCCTGTACCGTTCTACGACCAGCCGCGTGCGCTCTGGCCATCCTGCTTGTGAGTCTGCACGCCCATGCGGCGCCGGAAATCAGCGCGGTCAGCGTTCGTGGTCTCCAGATCGACGGAACGACGACCATCCGAATTAACGGGACAGGGCTGCTTCCCGAACCACAGCTCATTCTGTCAGTGCCGATCGCCAAACAGGTGGTCAAACCAGGAGCGAAGGCAACTCAGGTTGAGTTTGAGGTCACGCTGGATGGGAGTGCCGAGCCGGGCCTTTACAACCTGTGGCTCGCCAGTGGTGAGGGCGTCACGCTGCCCGACGTGGTCGCTTTGGATCGTCTACCTCAACTTCCTTTCGCCGCTGAAGTCGCAGACATCCCGGTCGCTCTGCACGGGACGGTGGGAGGCAGTGCCCGATTGCGGACGTCCTTTACCGCCAGGGCGGGCCATCCGCTGCTCGTCGAAGTCGAAGCGCAGCGTCTTGGCGGAAAGTTGCGTCCTGTCCTCCATGTTCTCAATTCCGACGATCAGCAATTGGACTGGACGCTTCCGTCACCAGTCCTGCGAGGCGACGCTCGGCTGAAATTCACGCCACCAGTCGACGGCACTTACACGATTGAACTTCACGATCTGCAGTACGCCGCTCCGGCCCCGAATTTCTTCCGGCTGAAGATCGGCTCCTGGCAGTACACGGACCTCGTTTTCCCACCAGCCGTTCAAAGAGGCAGTCAGGCACAACTGACCCTGATCAGCGACGGTGCCGATGGCCAGACGGTGGCTTTCGATGCATCGACACCATCGGCAAATCTCTTCCTGTCGACCCCGTGGCAGGATGCAAAAACTGCCACCGGTCTTCGCCCTCCAGTCCTGCTCAGCCCATATGCCGAAGTCGTCGAGAGTGCACCGTCAGACACACCGCAGAAGCTGCCCGCGACTCCCTCAGCAGTCAGCGGCCGATTCCTCGCATCGGGTGAACAGGACAAGTATCAGATGGATGTTGAACCGGGCGTGAAGCTTCGATTCGACGTATTTGCCGCCCAGCTTGGCTCGCCGGTCGATGCGATACTGGAGCTGCAAAACGAAAAGGGTGGTCGCCTCGCCCTCAACGACGATGCCAACGGTTCGCCAGATTCGCGGGTCGACTACACCGTTCCGGCGAATGTGAAAACTGTGTTCGCCGTGGTGAAGGACGCCAACGGACGCAGTGGCCCGAGTTGCCTTTACCGCATGGCAATCACACGGCTTTCCGGTTCCGGCGGGACATCGGATTTCCAGCTTCGAATCGAGCAACAGCGTCAGACGGTGGCAGCAGGCGATCGGATTGTTGTGCCGGTTATCGCTGAACGCGACGGATTCGACGGCCGGATCGATCTTCAGTTCGATGCGCTGCCCGAGGGGATTCAGGTCCAGGGTGGAACGATTCCCGCTGGTGCCAGTGGCACATTGCTGACATTGCACGGAGCCGGTCTTGGCCAGGCTCATGTGCTGACGAAACTTCGGGGTGTTGCCGAGATTGACGGTCGATCGGTCGAACGGGTCGCGACAGTGAAGACCCACGTGCTAGGCAAGATGCAGCCGTGGTTGAGTGGGGAATTTGGCGTGGCCGTGGCGACGCCATCTCCATCGGGATTCAAGGCGGACTGGGGAACAGTCGGTTCGGACACGCGGATTGTTCTGGGTAGCAAATTCGATCTGCCCGTTTCCGTCATCCGCCCCGCCGGCTTCGATGGACCGGTGAGACTGACTCTGGAAACGAGCCAGCGTCCAGTGATGAACAATACCCAGATCGACGCGAATCGCACGCTGCGTTCCGAAACAAATCGACCGATTGAGATCGCCGTCGACGCTGCCGCTCAGAACGCCTGGAACGCAAAAGTGGCCGCAGACAAAATCGTGGCGGATGCTAAGACGAGTCAAACAACGGTCGCGGAGACTGGTCGAAAAGCTGTTGCCGCAGCGGATGTCGTCGTCAAAGACGTGGCCGCTAAGTTGACACCGATGAAGGATCAGGCAACGCAGGCCACTGCAGCTGTCAAGCAGGCTGGCGATGCGGATGCCGCAGCTCAAAAAACTGTCGCGACGGCAACCACACAGGCAAGTGCCGCTGCAGACGCACTGGCCAAAGTTGATAAAGCGGATGCGGCAAAAATCGCCGAATCCGAAAAGATCGTTGCCGATGCAAATGCACTTGTAAAAACAGCTACCGATCACAAGGCGGCGACAGCAAAGGCACTCGCCGCGGCAATGGCAGTCGCAAAGAAGGCGTCAGACGAAGTCGCCGCTGGCGCGAAGGCTGTTGCAGACGCAATGGTTGCTCTGAAGACTGCGACGGACGCTGCCAAAAAAGCGGATGCAGACGCCGCAGCCAAAGTCAAAGATGCCGAGACGAAACTAAACGCGGCATTAAGGGCCGCGAAGTCCGCGGCAGCTCTGGCGAAGAACGACGCAACGTTTTCGATCTTCGTTCCTGCCGAGTTGAACGAGCCTGGTTATGAAGTCGCATTGCGGGCCGAGCTGCTAAGTCGGGACAAGCGGACGGTCATCGCTCGCAGTGATACCAGCGTACGACGCTTCAAGACGCTGATACCGATCGTTGTATCACTAACGGAGTCCGACCAGTTCGCTGGAGAAATCGATCCAAAGGCCGGCTTGAAAATCGGGATCACGGGCAAAGTTGAGCGACTTTCCGGGATGAAACAGGACGTGTCTGTCACGCTGTCCGGACTGCCTGCGGGAATTGCTGTTCCGAAGGTGGTTGTGAAACCGGATCAGACGGACTTCAAACTGGAAGTTGCTTTTCCGGCCACGTTCAAAACCGCCGAACTGACAAACGTTCGATTGTTTGCGACGGGAAAGATGAGGGCGAATGCTCCGATCGCCGTTCGAAGTAAAGAGCTTCCACTGACGATTGCACTGACTGCGAAGGCGAAAAAAGCCCCATAACTGCCATCAAAACGGCAGAGCGGTGAACTACAGAATCATGGCGACACAATCATAAACGGCTGATGATTCTGTAGTCATGATTCTGAAAGTCTGAGACACACTGCTGTTTTGGTACAAGGAATAATCATGCGGAAGTCATTACTGATTGCTCTCGGTCTGGTCGCGAGTGCGATGTTGCTCAATCTGCAGGCGAACACTGTCATCGCAGAGGACGAGTTTCAGGTTGTCGGCGATCTGCACGTCGAGCCGGCCACGATCCGATTGACACATCGTCTGCAGCCTCACTCGATCATCGTGACCGCTCGCGCACAGGATGGTCTGTCAGTCGATCTGACTTCGCAGGCCGCGTGGAAGATTGCCGACGAGTCCGTAGCGACTGTCGATTTGCTGGGCTGGGTGCAGCCAGTCATGTCCGGGTCAACGTCGGTGACCGTCACTGCTGCCGGCAGGACTGCGACCGTCAAAGTCGACGTCGACGTGCCTGAGCAAATGAGGCCGCATAGCTTTATCCACGACGTGATGCCCGTTCTCTCAAAAGGCGGCTGCAATGCGGGGTCGTGCCACGGATACTCGCTGGGCAAGAACGGGTTCAAGCTTTCTCTGCGAGGCTCAGACGCTGCGCCCGACTACACGTCCCTGACCGACGAGTTCTATGAACGACGCATCAACCGCCATAACCCGCCCGCCAGCCTGCTCCTGACGAAACCGCTTGGCGACGTGCCGCATCAGGGCGGAGTTCGGTTCGATCACGGAAGCCTGCTTCACGAACTGCTCCTGGGCTGGGTGAAAGACGGAGCCCCCAGCAATCTGGACGACCCTGTTCGCCTCGAATCAACTCGTATCTTTCCGGAGAACGCTGTCCTGAATCCGGGTATGCAGCATCAGATGCAGTTGATCGCGCGTTATTCAGACGGCACAGAACGAGACGTCACACGTCTGGCCATCTTCGAAGCCAACACTCAGCGAGTTGCCAGTGTGGACGACGTTGGTCTCGTAACTTCGGAGGAACTCGGAGAAACCGCGATCGTCGCCCGATTCGAACGCATCTTCGCGACAGCCAACATCATCGTGTTGAGTCCCGATTCCGGCTTTCAGCCGACGCCGGTCCCGGACCATCTGGTTGACCGGTTCGTCATCGAAAAACTCAATGAGCTGAAGATCAAACCGTCCGATGTCATTGATGGTGCCGGTTACCTGCGACGCATTTCGCTGGACCTGATCGGGCTTCAGCCCAAACCCGAGGAAGTGCTCGCGTTTCTGACGGATCAGAGTCCGAACAAGCGGGCGACGATCATCAACACGTTGATGAAACGTCCCGAGTTCACTGACTGGTGGACACTCAAATGGGGCGACCTGCTGCAGAACTCAAGAACGCGTCTCAGCGAACCGGCCGTGTTTGCGTTTCGCGAGTGGATTCGTTCGGCAGTGGCACAGAACATGCCTCTCGACCAGTTCGCGCGGGAGATCCTGACCAGCAGCGGCGGCTTCACCGATCATCCAGCGTCCGCCTATTTCGCGGTCAGTGTCGATACGGACGAAACTCTGCAACGAGCGACCCAGGTCTTCTGTGGTGTCCGCATGCTGTGCGCGAAATGCCATCCGCACCCGTTTGAGAACTGGACTCAAGGCGACTACTACGGGCTGCACAGTTTCTTTAACCAGGTCGCAACGAAGGCGGATGCCCGTCTGCCGGGAACGGCGAACGCAAAAACTGTTCTGATCAATCTGCCAGCCGGACTTTCGCGAAATCCGCGAACAAACCAGTTACAGCCGTCGCGGTTCCTTGGTGCCGACGAACCAGAGATCGAAGTCGGCACTGATCGACGTCTGGTCTATGCGAAGTGGCTGACCGCTCCAGAGAACCCACTCTTCGCCCGCAGTATGACAAACCGCATCTGGAGCTACTTTTTCCATCGCGGAATCATCGATCCCGTCGATGATTTGCGAACGACGAATCCCCCGATCAATCCACGGCTGCTGGATGCCCTGACAAAGGACTTTGTGGATCACAAGTTCGACGTGCGGCACCTGATGCGTCAGATCGTTCTGTCCGAGACGTATCAGCGCACGAGCATCCCGAACGAAACCAACGGCCACGACGACCTGAACTTCTCACGATCGATCCCGCGTCGTATCCCGGCCGAAGCGCTTCTGGACACGCTGGTCCAGGCCACGGGTGTCCCTGAAGCGTTCCGCGGAGCGCCTGCCGGATTCACGGCAGCACAGCTTCCAGATGCAAATGTGAATAACGAGTTCCTGAAGCTGTTCGGAAAGCCGAGACGCGCAGAAGCCTGCGAATGCGAGCGAGACGATGGGGCAAACATGCTTCAGGCCCTGCACTTTATCAACGGCAAATCGATCCTCAGTCGAGTGACCGCCGCCAACGGCCGAGCCAACCAACTCGCCGGTCAGAAACTGTCCGACGAAGAGTTGATCGGTCAGTTGTACTTGTGGTCTCTCGCCAGGCAAGCAACGCCCGACGAAACGAAACTCGGTGCCACGTTTGTGCAGAACTACGAAGGCAAACGGAATGAAGCCGCCCAGGACCTGATGTGGGTCCTGCTCAACAGCCGCGACTTCATGCTGGTCCACTGACGCAGGTGCAGCGTACATCACAATCGGCTGTCAAAACGCAATGTTGCGGCGTAGGCCGACCGATTGCAGTTGAGCGTCGCGGCAACGACTGATTCGTGTTGCGTACGAATGAAGAGGCTTCTTGTCGCTCCGCGACCCAGCCATTCTGGCCGGGCCACCCGGCGTCCCAAGATGCGCCAGACTCCTGACACTATTCCATCTTGCGGTCCTTCGACATGCCGGACGATTTCAGTTCCTGGTACAGCTCAAGCGTCCGGCGAGCGACGCCCCGGCTGATCACAAATACAATCCCGCTAGGAACGGCTGTGATGGTCAGCACAACCACAATCCCAAGGAGAAAAACTCGCCCCCAAGCCGTCCGACCAAACAAGCCACAGATCAAGGCTGGCGAGAATCGCACCGATTGCACTGAGG
>CAYSJO010000479.1:0-5456 GCA_964431285.1 uncultured Planctomycetaceae bacterium | reverse complement strand
GAAGTGGACTAAAATTCACTATCCGCCTTGCCAGAAGTTGGTCAGTCGATCTGCCTCTGCAACTTTCAACGGAAACCTGTCTGCGAATTCGTGCTGTTCGATTCCCGCGAGTTGACGAAGTGCTGTGTGAATCGTCTCGGGGCGCACGCGAATGCCGTTTTCTTTGTCGAGCTGTAACGTTCCGGGATTCACGGGAACGATGAATTGTTCTTCATCCGTTTCACCGATCACGCGATTACCTGTGATGCCTGGACCGAGGAACATGATTGATCCGATCGACCAGTGGTCCTTGCCGTCATTGTTGTTGTAAGTCGGCGTGCGGCCCATTTCGCTTTGGACGACGACGACCAGCTTGTCGCGGATCTTCAGTTCTTCCGCACGCCGTAGCGCGTAATCGATGCCCGACAGAAACTCCGGAATCAGTTTCATCTGATCCACATCGTTGTTCCGGTGACTGTCGAACCGGCCGATCGAAAGGTTCGCCGAAACGCAGACACCTGCTTTGAACGAAGCCAGCGCGACGTCGGCTTGACGGGGCACTCGCTCTTTCGGTGACTCTTTTGGAATGAAGGGAGTGACCCGTTCGAGCGCTTTGGAATTCGCCTGGGCGGCAAACAGCATATTCTGGGCGCGTTCGATTCGCGGCAGTCGAGCAGACGCGACTCGGGTGTCGTACTGTTCCTGCAGTGTCCGTTCGATCCGCTCAAGGACGAAGTCGTCGTGATACGTGTTTCGCTGAGAGCCATTGACACCGTCAGCATTGGCCAGCTTCTGCAGGGAGTGTGCGTATGGCACGCGGGACATCGGCACGAGATTGCCAGTGCCCGAGTAGTTTCCGAACGTCAGAAATGCGAGCGGCTGATCAGCCCCGCGACATGCGGCGACCAGGGCCGCAAAGTTTGGATAGGCCAGACTGTCGAGCTTCCCTGTCGCCATGTATCGAGAACAGGGTGAGTGGTTGTTGACGGAATAGTCCATCCCGTTGAGGACCAGCAGTTCCCTGGCGTACTTCGCAAAGAAATCCTCGTTGCTCATCCCGCCTTCGATGTGTTTCTGCGTCGGCGCGTAGCGGAGATTTCCGTTGGTGAGAATGTCGCCTTCCTCGTACAGGCGATTCATCCCGTTAATCCCCTTCGGGTCCATCAGATATGTCGTGTCCCAGCCTCCAGACGCATTGAAGACCAGGAAGTACGGACCGTCGTAGGGTTCATGGCCCGCGTTTCCCTGAGGAGCGGCCAAGGCCTGTCGAACCGTAACCGGAGCCGCGAAACCGAGTCCCGCCGAACTGCACAGTTTCAGGAAGGATCGTCGTTGCATGATCGTCTACTCGTAGAGAAAATCCTGCTGCCTTAGCAGATAGGTGACAACGCCGCGCCAGGCGCGATACGTGTAGTTGGGGTCGGCAAGTCGCGTCTCACGTTGAACGCGACAGTAGTAGCTTTCGTCGCCGCTGACTCCTTCACGAGCCCTGGCATCCTCGATGATGCCCCCAAACAACTGGAATGTCCGCTCGACTTCCGGATCGTCCGCCGTATGTTCCACACCCAGGATGCGGTCGTGTAGAAACACAATCGCCTGCCGAATTTTCCTGTTGGCATCGGGATCAGATGGCACGACGGTCGGTTCGATGTTCGGGAACAAATGACGCTGTTCGGGTTCTCGTGAAAAGTCGAGTGCCACATTAGTGCAGGCGACCTCGTTAGCCATGATCCGTTGAATGGCACCCATCGCGCCGCTGGGCGTCGCCATGCGCTCTGTGATTTGTTTCGAATCGATACCACCGTAGAGGATGTCGATTTTGGTGTAGTCCTTTTTCAAACCGCCCCAGCTTTGCCCGAACACGGCGACTATCTTTCGCTCGAGTTGCTCGGGACTCAGCAGGCGGACCACTCCGAGATCGTCCAGTTCCGCCATGCGTCGAGGTTCTTTCACCGCCGCGGCCAGTCCATCGACGCGATAGAACTGTGACTGCACGAGTTCTTTGAAGACGACCTTGAGGTTGTAGTCCGCATCGATGAAACGGCTGGCAATCTGTTCGATCTCATCGCGTTGCTCTCGATACGCCCGACGTCTGGCGGCAAACATCGGATCGTCGATGTCCTGAGGCGGAAGGAGCGGCTTGCGGCCGGAAAGGAAGCGCCACACATGTTCGACCATTGCCGTAGCGAAGCGAGGGTCGCGCACGGTCCGTTCTCCCAGCCACTGCAAAGATCGCCATTGCTCCTCGTCTGGCAAATCCTCGGTTTCGAATCCCGCCGAAAACATGTCCTCGTACCAGCCATCTTTGCGAGGCCCGTAGATCCCCTTTCCATCCAACGCATAGAAGTCCTGATAGAGGCCGGCAATTGGATCGATCACTTTGTGACAAACAACGCAATCAGCGGCCTGCATCGTGGGTATCTCGTACTTTGTCGTGATGGCTGCCGCATCATTCACTCGGGGCGCCAACTGCATAATGTCGATACCCAGGAAGTGCTCGAAGTACATCCGCACTCTGAGCCTATTGCGATTAGTTTCGGTGGTTGGATACCGCTTCAGGTACTGAAAGGAACTCAGCAGTCCCGCGTGAGGATAGAACCCCGTTTCCGACTCCTGCTTCTGCCGACCGTTACGGGACCGTAGCGCCGGGATCTTCGTGGGTATGAACTCGTACGGGTCATCCGAATCGTCAAACTGGTCCTTCAGTTCCTCGAAAACGCCATAGCCCCGTGCCGTATACGGCGAGACCATCGTGTAATCTGCCGTCACGATCTCGGAAAAGGGACGTTCATTTCGGACGATGTAGTTGATCAGTTCGAGCGGTTCGCGAAGCAGTCCCTCGCGATAGTCGGCAATCAGTTTTGTGTACGCGATCATCTTCGGATGAGAGTAGGGCAGCTTCTTGTCGCCGCCGGCGATCTTTCTCGGATCACGCTGCTGGTACCAGAGCCTCGACTTGAAGTGATCGTACGAGAGAGCTTCTTCGCCATTACCGTCGTAGCCACGCGTCAGCAGGATATCGTTGAACGCTTCCTGGAGCCGTTCGTAAAATGCGTCTTCCCGCATCACAGTATCAAGTGCCACATCGATCGCCTTCAGGCCATCCTGCTCGACTGTGGCAAGTTCATCTTCGGTCGGCAGTCGACCAGCCAGCGACAGCGTGACTCGCCGCAGTAATCGCCGAGGTGACAGCATTTCGATCCCGTCAAAGAAAGGCGGCACGTCGTAGTCAGCAACCGCCGGACCATCGTCCGGCTTGCCACTTGCCCGGCGTACGAATCGCTTGAGTATCTGAAAGCCAGTCGAGTCTGCCTTGAGCACTTCTCCACCGCCATGGTCAAGATCACCGGCAATCTTGAGCAGCAGTCGCGATTGGCCTCCTTCCGTCGCAATCGCCACTTTCTGAAATGCCAGGCGATTGTGACGCAGTGCCGCATCACGCGTCTTTCGATCACGAGCCGTATCCTGTAACAGGAAGTCACTCTCCGACGCGTCACCTTTGGCATTATGACACTTCAAGCAAGTCCGTTCGCCCACCTTCGCCCACACCTCGTCGGCGAAAAAGCGATCCGTCTGCACGCACTCCGGACCTCGATGCTCGGCCGCTGCATGCACATCGTTCGTTGTCTCTGGCGCCCTTGACTTCTCCTGCCCGCAGACGACTGAACTCAATACGACTAACGGGAGAAAGACACACGACCTCAACGGAATGTCCAGCATGTGAAGACCTGCTGATTCAAGGCGTGGTGATGTTACCTGGGCTGTGAATGAGACAGCGACGCTCGATGTCGTGCCTGCCACAATCTTATCTCCCGGGCGACTCTCCGTCACTTTCGCAGAAGCTTGAGCCGACCGATGCCGGTGGGGTGATTCTGCCGGTCGGACGCGAATAGACCAGTCTGCCCCCCAGGATTGTGTGTATCACACGCGTGTCGAGAATCTCGCCCGTGCCATTGGTCACGATCGCGCCTCGATCGAGCAGACTTCGCCACGCATACGCGCCCGACCGGGCGCGATCATTCCCCAGCCGTGCGACGACGAACGGCGCGTCAGACCTGCAGTGATTCGCCTGCATCGAAGCGACCACGCTCAGTTCCGCGAACCGGGGGATGTCGGCCGGGTGCAAGTGCTGCGCATGTTCAATTCGCCAGCGAAGGTCCTGCCTGTTCGAAAAACTGCGAAAGACCATCTCATACAAGTCCAGCACTTCTCGATTCGCCCGGTCCCCGATCGCGTGCGCGCAAAGCTGATAGTCATGTTCGATGGCCAGTAGCGCTATCTCTTTGATTGACTCCATCGGCTTGACGCTCAGCCCAGTGCTTGTGGGCAGATCACGATACAGTTCGAGCAGCCAGGCCCCGTGTGAACCGAGGGCACCGTCGGCCATCTGCTTGATTCCGCGGACTGTGAGTCGATGGTCGGAAAAATCGATCATTATTCCAACGGGATCTTCCATTTCACGTTTTCGGAATCACTCCAGTCCAACAGAGCATCCTGTTCCTCGCTGAAGCCCTGTCCGGTCGGGCCACGCCACGCCGGCCAGTCGGCAGCGTCCAGCACAGGAGTCGCGACCGTCAGCACAAACAACAACACTGTATTTCGAAACATCACTTCCCCTCTGCGCGGATGGAGCATCTGGCGGCGACAGGACGGATTGTCGTCTTTCTGCGTGCGAAAGACGACAATGGCAAGCGTTGGCTTTCCATGCGACTCTGGTTCAACAGGCCCGTTGACTGTGGATCGCCTTCTGCCTTTTGTATCGAGTTCGCCCATCCCGGCTGACATATCGCACGTTGCGCACGTTTCAGACTGCGAGAGAATTATGAAAGCTGCAGCACTGCTACCTCTTGTCTTCTTCGGCATCTGCATGGGGACCGTCCACTGCGACGAGTTGGTTTCCGGTTTGCAACTCGGCGACCTTGCAACTCCCTTCGAGGTCAAGGACGTCACTGGTCCACACAAGGGCATCACGCTCTGTTATCGCTGACGATATGGCGAGCGTCCGGTGATTTGCGATTTCACTCGCAGGATCACGGATGAGTTGGCCAGTCTGGTCAAACGGATTGACAGCATCGTCGAGGATGGCGAGAAACAGAAGCTCGCCGCCTTTGTCGTGCTGTTGGCCGAGAATGTGAACTCGGCCGAGGAAGAGCTTCGCCGCCTGGCAAAGAATCAGAAGATCACGCACGTACCGTTGACAGTTTTCGACGGCACGGACGGACCGCCGGACTACGCCATTTCCGAACAGTCGGAAGTTACTGTGCTGAAATGGGGCGGTGAGAAGAAACTTGTCCGAGTAAACCATGCGTTTGGGAGCAGACAACTGAATCAGACGCTGATCGCGAAAGTTGTCGCGGACATTACGTCACAAGACGATAAGAAGGACGTGGTAGCCGTCGGCGTATTCAACACACCGATCACCATCACACGCCAGAAGTAGATTGGTCTGCGCACGGACATCGAATCGCTGGACCTTC
>CAYSJO010000478.1:0-24834 GCA_964431285.1 uncultured Planctomycetaceae bacterium | reverse complement strand
TTCTTTCCACGAGCAACCGCTTCGACCTGTTACAGCTCCTCTTCCGTGAGCGTGATGATGTACTTGACCGCCATGTGATCATCCTTGATCAGGTACGGGACCACAGCCTACAGAAAATTGTGACATGACGGTCCACTAGGTGGCCATGCGGACTTGACCAACACGGGTAGCGTGATGGGAACGGTCGATTACATGGCCCCGGAACAGGCACTCGACGCGCGCACTGCCGATCAGCGGTCGGACATCTATGGTCTGGGCTGCACACTGTACTACCTGCTGACTGGAAATCCTCCTTATGTGCGTGACACGATTATGCGGCGGCTGCTGGCTCATCGTGAGGAGGACATCCCCAGATTACGGGTCGTTCGTCCCGAGATCCCAAAGGAAGTTGACAACATCCTGGCGCGTATGCTGGCCAAGACGCAGGCGGACCGTCCCGCGTCAATGCGGCAACTGATCGGTGATCTCAGCTGTTTGAATCTGGCTGCTGCCGCACTCGACGTTATGGAGATGCTCGAGCAGACGCTTGGCACTCCGGAAGGATCATCAATCGTATTCGCGTCGGCAGAGGACGATTCCGCCCGACCGTCCGACTCACCGCAACCCGCTGTTGCGATGAAACCAAAACCGACTGCTCGAGCTCACCGACGTGACCAGCCGGAGGCCGAACACCCGGTGACAGAAGAATTCAAGACGGCAGATACGTCACTTCGCGAGAAGGAAATACGACGGCTACGCGAAGGCTCGCAACGACGGCCCGCAGGGAAGCGACGTAAGAAATTGGCGAAACGCAAGACCAGCGAGAGTCCCACGAAGCAGGCGAAGCCCACGTTGCGCCGAGTCCGGGCATCCGATGAAGGCGTCCAGAGTCAGCCGAAACCTCGCCGATCACTCAAGCCCATCGTGCCATGGCTGTTCGCCTCCAGCTGGGGAGTCCCGCGGGTTTATTTCGCCGGACTCTCAGCAATCCTCTGTCTGATTCTGGCAATGAGTCTCGGGAAGGGTCCGTCTGACGTCACCCCGCCCGGCCTGGGTGGTGACGCAGAGCAGCCTGGCGACGGCATTGCTCCACGAAACGACGGATCCGTAGCTCCGCGTCCACAGGGAGTCGTGGGTAATTTTGCTCTGAAATTCGCTGCGGACAGTGCAGTCGCTGAGGTCAACAGATTTCATCTGCACGGCCAGTCGCCGTTAACGATCGAGGCACGCATCACACCTGAGAGGATTGAAGCGGGTTCGCGGGCGACAATCCTCCAGTTCTCCCAGGTTGCTCACCTGTTTATCAAAAGCAACGGTGGAACGTGGACCCTGGGATGCTGGTTGCGGAACGCTGCCGGCAGCACTGTTGAGGCCCTGACGCGTACCGCACACCTCATCGACGAAGAGCATCACGTTACAGCCGATTGGAATCTTCAGACTTTGAAGATCTACGTCGATGGCCAGGACGAGCGCGCGTGGCAGTTTCTGCCTGACCCACTGTCGTCACGCGAGGGGCTGTTGCGAATCGGTCTCGATTTTGGTGGCGAGATGCCATTTCGAGGTCTGCTTGACGAGATGCGGATTTCAAATGCCATTCGCTATGACGAGCCATTCAACGTGCCGACGCAGCACAGAGCTGACGAATACACCGTGGCTTTGTTTCACTGCGACGAAGGCAGCGGCAACAAACTGGTCGACAGTTCCGAAAACGCGTTGAACGGCAGTCCGAACCTGACCGAATGGGTTCTGATTGAACAAGCACCCGAGAACCAGGCAAAGCCCGTCAACGGTGACGGACTCGCACTCCAGCCCGTACGCGAGTTGAATTCGTCGGGTACGGACGGCTACTGCTGGCTGAATCCCAACGGATTGACGATTTACTTCACGCGTGAGGGCATCCCTAAGAGCGGCATCTGGAAAGCCAGCCGAATCACGATTGCGCATCAGTTCGGTCAGCCGGTATTCGAAACACGCGCACGACACATCGCACTGTCCGGCGATGAGACTGTTGCCGTCGCCCTGATGGGATACGAAAGACCATCCGAACTGGCCGAATCCAGCCGCCGGGGTTTTCGCCAGGCTCCGCTGGATAATTTTCAGGCGATCGTTCGATTTGCCGGAAGTCGATCCGCTCAGGCGCCGTGGCTGTCGAGCAATGGTCTTACTCTGGTTTTTCAACGGACCGACGATCAGAACTCGTACCCCGGTGGGTCATCTCCTCGCAGTTCCCGCACGGAATTCGTAATTTCGAAGCGAGCCGGACTGGAAGCCGCCTGGTCATCTCCTGGCCGTCTGCCCTTCGGGACGGCGCCGCAACTTAGTAAGCCTTTGACGTGGCCCATGCTTACGGATGACGGATTGACGCTGCTGTTCTGCCACGGCGCAGGTCCAGACAGTGAGGTGATGATTGCCACTCGGCCTGCCGACGATAGCCGGTTTCGTAACGTTCGCTCGGTCAACATCGACGGAAAGCCATTGGTGGGGCGAGCACCGCGATACGTGGAATCGACCGGTGAGCTGTTCGTCACTAAGCTTCACGCGGGATCAACAACCGACTGGGACCTGTTTGTGATCCGAGATTTCGACATCGATAAGTACCGCTGATGGCGACGCGATTTCAAAGCCCCGCGACTTCAAATCCGTTGCGTGGCGTGCGTCTCAGGAGCTTACTGGCTGCGTCATTGTTCGTGACGCGCAAGTGCTCCGCGTCCCACATCAGTTTCTCACCGGGGAATCGGTTGGCCACCACGCCCAGTAACAGAGCTTCAGTTAGGCGTCCGGCGTATCCAAAGTGAGCACTCGTTTTCGTCTTGCCAAGACAGGCATCGACCCATTGATGCCAATGGTCCAGCGGTTCCAGTTCCGGCCGTGGTGCGTCCTTGAATTTCTCTTCAGGAAAGAGCTGTGGTTCGGCCACATGTGGCAGCAGCATCGTTCCGCCTTCACCAACAAACAGTGATCCCTGTTTCGGCAGTTCCAGTCCATCAGGCAGACCGAGACCGTCAGTCGGAGGCGGAGCATCGTCGCCGTCGTACCAGATCCAACTCATCGAGCCGGTCGTGTACTTTGTTCCGGGAAACTCGTACTCGACGATGTTCTTCTCTGGATGACCGACACCGGTTGGCGTCCGGCAGGTTGTCTTTGCCCACTTCGGAAATGTGAGTTCCAATGCTCGATAGGGCGTATCGAAAATGTGCACACCCATATCACCGAGAGTTCCCGTGCCGAAATCGACCTGCTTTCGCCAGTTCCGCGGGTGATAGACACTGGCTTTGAACTGACGCATTTCGGCTGTGCCGATCCACAAATCCCAGTTGAGTTGTTCGGGAACGTCATCGAAGTCCGTGAAGGCAGGCCCGTCGTAGCCCCAGTTCTTGTGCGACCACGCCAGTACGCGACTGACTTTGCCAATCACCCCACTCTGGATCATCTGGGTTGCGCGGCGGTATGGCATCCCGGAATGCCCCTGCACTCCCATCTGTGTCACCACACCTTTCTTATCGGACACAAGGCGCATTTGACGCGCCTCGAAGACTTCATGCGTCAGCGGCTTCTGGCAGTAGACCGGCTTGCCGTGATTCATCGCCGTCAGAGCAGCGGGCGCATGTGTGTGGTCCGGTGTCGACACAATCACAGCATCGATCGTGTCGCCCAACTGGGTAATCATCTCTCGATAGTCGCTGAATGTTCGCGCTTCCGGGAACTTCTCGCTGGCCCCCTTCAACGTCTTTGAATCGACGTCACACAGGCCCGCGACCTCAACCGCCGAATGCGACGACACTGATCGCAAATCCGCGTCGCCCATTCCACCGACACCGACGTGCGCGGTACGCAGTCGACTGTTGGGAGAGAAAGCCTGGGCGTTCGACGGAAGAATGTTGAATGCGGCGAAGGCAGCACTCGCACCCAGGAACTCGCGACGCGGCAGGCGATGGGGCATTGGAATCTCCCTGTGGAAGTGCCTGAACTCGGGTGAGTTCGTGTGACGATAATCTGACATCCGGATTCTCTCGAATTCCGCCGGAGGTCTACAGCCTCATTTCAAGAATTCCCTATCGGATCACTCGGATCACTTTCAGACGGCTGGAGCGTCGCGTGTCCGAACTGGACGCCGCCTGCCAGAGCGACGAACAGCAGCAGCCGCTGACGAAAAAAAGGGGGGGATGGCCTCCTGCCGGTCGCTGGCTGCAGCGGGAACGTTACCACAGAGCCCGGGCCGAACGGCTGGCGCCAACGCCCGGCGGCGGCCCTCCGATCGCCGGGCCAGGGACAAGGTGGTGATCAGCGTCAGCGATCCGGAAGCTGTTGTGGGACGGGACAAATTCAAGATATTCCGTCCGCTGTACAACGTGCTGACCGTGCCGGACGTGAACAGTCCAATGATTCTGGCGTGGGACGTATTTGCCAACAGCCAAGACACGGCGACCCTGCATCCGATGCTGGATCGCGTGAATTTCTTCATCGGGGACGGCCTGCTGGCCGATGCGGGGTTCGTGCCGCATTCGGCTTACCGGAACAGGCTTAGTCCAAGGCGTCGAGCAGGTTGTCCAGGTTGGCGTCGAGCGGATTCGCGTCGGGGTCGGCACTCTTCACTTCGTCAATCCCCATCGCCGCCGCAGCACTCGTCGGGTCAACCGCCCCGGTTCCCGTTGCGGTGTCATCCGTTGCAGCGACCGCTGTGTCGGCCGCATCCGCAGCCGGTTCTTCTACCGCATCGGCCGGAGCTTCAGCATCAGCTGCAGCAGCCTGCGCGGTCCCGGCATCTTCACCAGCCAGCATCCACGGTCCGACTGTTGCCGCCGCCAGGACCACGACGCACAGGACGGTCGCTTGAATGGTGCCCTGAATCAGGCTGTTGCCGGTCACGATTCCCAGCACTTCCTGCGGGCTGCGGCCTTTCAGGCCGGCGACGAATTCCCGGAGTTCATCCACAGAAGCCGACGCGTCCGACTTCAGACGCTGCATGTCACCCGTCACAACAGGTTCGCCCGATTTTTCGAGGTGTTCTCGTGTCTGGTCCATGTCTATTGGTCCCTGTCTTCTTCGACAATGTGGACGAGATCGCCGCCAGCTTCACTGATGGCTTCAATAACTGGTTCAAATCGTTGAGCGAGCAATTCCTGATGACACTTCAACAGCACGACACGCTCACCGGCCGGTGTGTCTCCCAGCATCTCACTGACCTGGCCGGCCAGCGAGGATACTCCGATTTCCTGGCCGTTCAAATACAGCTTGTTGTCTTTGTCGAGCACGATGCTGACTGTCGCGTGACCCGCGCTTTCCAGGTCCTTCGCCTTAGCCGGTTCCCACTGCAGATGACTGTCGTCCTGAGCGCGGGCCAGGATGACGAAGAAGATCAGCAGATTGAACGCAATATCCCCCATCGCCATGCTGGGGACTTCCGCTCGAGATCGTTTGCGCTTCAGCTTCATGATCGCTCTGTCAGGCAATGAACTTCGTCAGGGAACCACAACAGTCTGCTCTTCTTCCAGTTGGAGCGTGACTATTCCGCCAGCCTCCTCGATCTGCGTCGTGACCAGGATCCAGTAGTGATAGGGCGCGTCCTTGTCACTCTTGACGACGACGACCTTTTCATCCGGATTTGGCTTGGCGTCCAGCTTCGCCTTGATGCGTACGAAGAATTCTTCGTCCCGCACGGCATCACCATTGACGATCACAGCCTGTCGCTTGATCTGAACTTCGATGTTTTCGGATTCTTCCTTCTGCTCCTCGGTTTCTTCAGCTTTGGGCAGAGTCTGCTTGCGCCCACTGTCAGGTTGGACCGAGGCACACACCAGGAAAAACACGATCAGATTAAACGCAATATCTCCGGTCGCGCTGGCCGGTGGTTCAATCAGCAGGTTGGAGTTACGTCGCATATCGTGAGTGGCAGACGCGTTGGGAGGTTGAGAGCCGCCAATGGTAGGAACGAGCAGGCGGCGGGTAGGTCAATTCCGTGAGTTTCAGTTTAGCACGATTCCACGACGAACTCACAAGTGTCGTGTACCAGTACTGCCCATGGAGATGCGGTCTCCGTGAATCGAAGCCGACAATCTGCGATCGACGTCTTCGACACCCGGTATTGTGAATACGGCCTATGGCTGGATTACAGGGAAGGTGTAAGTCAGCATTGAGTTTATCTCATGACCACTGGAACGCTTGGGAGCAAAAGTAATGAGTCAGAGTTTGCCTTCGGATGACGATCCCGGTGAGGCGACCGTGAAACGGAACAGAGGCGAGACGGCCGAGAAGTCCCAAGAGACAATCGTCGATACGAGTCAGGATGACGCACGTATGCACGAAGGTACAGATCCGGAAGCGACCCTCGAGTGTGATCACACTGCATCATCGAACGCTTCCCGTGATCCGGAACAGACGGTGGACGATCAGCGGGGAGCACTCCAATCTGCAGATCCTGACCAGACAATCGATGATCCTGACCCGGATATCACGATCGATGATCCGGATCCAGAGATGACAGTCGGTGTTCCAGACCCAGAGATGATAATCGCGGATGCGCCGGCTTCCGGTCATGACGTCCACCACACGGCTGCCAGCGATGTTGAACGGACGATTGATCAGCAGTGGGGCGCATCGCTCGCTGACAACACCGCACCCCAAATGACGATCAAGGGCGAGCCCGAGCCGACAAAGACTCGGAGGTTCGACTTTTCTCTGAAGACACGCGAGGTTAGCCGGGAAGGGGCCGTCGATGTTGAGAACCCCGACTATGTCCAGGAAAAGAAGCTCGGCGAAGGCGGCATGGGGCGGTTTATGCCGCGAGGCAGAATTCGATCGATCGCGACGTGGCGATCAAGGTTCTGAAGTCCCGGGCCGCTCGTCGTGAAAGTTCGCGCAATGCGTTCGTGGCCGAAGCGATGATCACCGGCGAGCTGGATCATCCCAATATCGTGCCGATTTACGATCTCGGTCTCGAGGACGCGAAGACGCCCTTCTATGTGATGAAACAGGTGCACGGCGTCGAATGGGCCGATCGCATGAGCGAGAACTCCGTGCGTGAGAATCTGGATATTCTCACCGACGTTGCCGACGCGGTTGCGCTGGCCCATTCGCGGGGAATCATTCATCGGGACCTGAAACCGGCCAACATCATGCTGGGCGAGTTCGGCGAGGTTCTGGTGATGGACTGGGGACTCGCTGTTCCGGCACCGGACAGTCCGAAACCCGACACGTTCCCGATGGCGCGCTTGCTGATGGACATCGCTTTGAAAGCGATGTCGAAAGCACCAGATGATCGTTACCAGACCGTCGGTGAGTTTTCGGCGGCGGTCAAAGAATACTTCGATCACCTGGAAAGCATCACTCTCACGGATCACGGACAGGAGGAGCTGAAGAAAGCCTGCATCGATGACGACTACGACACCTATGCACGGACAGTGTTTGCATTCGAGCAGGCGTGTGAACTGTGGCCGGGCAACGCAGCGGCGAAGGCGGGCCTTTCCAAAGCGAGGCTGTCCTACGCCGAAAGCGCCATGGCCAAGGGGGAATACGATTTGTGCGCCGCGGTGCTGCAGGAGGACGATCCGGCTCACACGGAACTGCGTCTGGAGCTGTTCGACGAGATCGCGGAAGAGCAGCAGTTGAAACAGCAGAGGGCACAACGCCTCAAACGGGCCCAGCAGATTTCGTACGGTCTGATCGGAACCGTTGCCGTGACGGTTGTGATCTCATTCGTCTGGATCAGTTCCGAACGAAACGAGGCGCTGAGTGCGTAGAAGGAAGCCCTGGCAGCGCAACAGGAAGAAGCCCGGCAACGGACTCTGGCGGACACCGCCGCCGCCGAAGCCAGAAAAAATGCGTCACGAGCGGATCGCGAGGTCAACGCCGCAATAGTGAGTGCAGAAGAGGCGCGACGGAATCTGCAGGTCGCCGAGCGAAACGAGTATTACTCAGACATGTTGCTCATGCGCAGCCTTTGGGACAGCGCCACAATCAACCGCTTCACTGAACTACTTGGAAAGTACGGCGACCGCGAGGATCTCAGAGGTCTCGAGTGGCGTTACTGGAATCGGCTCACCCGCAGTGAACTGCTCACACTGAATGGGCACACCGACAAGGTCCAGTGTCTGGCATTCAGCCCGGACGGGACACGACTGGCCTCCGCGAGCTGGGACAGGACGGTGAAGCTGTGGGATGCGGCTACACGTGAGGAAATGCGCACGCTCAAAGGACCCAACCGGGTCGCGAGCGTGGTGTTCAGCCCAGACGGAACCAGACTGGCTTCAGTGGGAAGTGACTCGATCGTGCAGGTGTGGAATGCGGTTACCGGTCAGAAGGTGCGTACGCTCAGAGGGCACACAGGCACGATCACCAGTGTCGCATTCAGCCCGGACGGGGCCAGGCTGGCCACCGGGAGCACCGGGAGCCGTGCGACTGTGAAGGTATGGGACGTCGACACTGGTCAGGAACGGTTCACGTTCATACCTAAATTCGCTGTCAACAGTGTGGCATTCAGCGCGGACGGAAACCGACTGGCCATCGCGGGCACTCAGGGACATCTCAGGGTGTGGAACGCAACCACAGGACAGGAGACGCCACTCAGCGGGCACTCTCGCGACGTCATGAGCGTGGTGTTCAGTCCGGACGGAACCAGGCTGGCCAGTGGCAGCTCGGACCAGACAGTGAAGGTCTGGAACGCGGCTACAGGTCAGCAGACGCTCACACTCAAAGGACACTCCTATGGGGTCACGAGCGTGGCGTTCAGCCCGGATGGGACACGGCTGGTCTCTGCGAGCGATGAGAGCGTCGCATTCAGCCCCGACGGAACGCGTCTGGCGTCTGCGAGTCGTGACAAGACAATCAAACTGTGGGACACGGCGACAGGCCAGGAGGCGCTTACGCTCAAGGGACACGACGGCGGTGTCGAGGGCGTGGCATTCAGTCCCGACGGGACGCGACTGGCGACCGGGAGTCGCGTCCCGACAATCAAATTGTGGGACACGACCACATGGCAGGAGACGCTTACGCTCCGGGGACACATTGGCCGCGTCGCCAGTGTGGTGTTCAGCCCGGACGGAACTCGGCTGGCCTCTGCGAGCAGGTCGGATGGAACCGTGAGGGTATGGGACGCGGCCACAGGCCAGCCGACCCTTACGCTCGAAGGGCACACCAAAGGTGTCCTCAGCGTGGCGTTCAGCCCGGACGGGACGCAGCTCGCCTCTGCGGGCATGGATCGCAGAGTGAGGCTGTGGGACACCATCGATGGTGTCCCGTTCCGCGGCCAACAGCGTGACCTGCCTGCTTCCAGTCGCGACGGATCGGAGACTTACAGGCATCGAGCCGCCGAAGCCGAGAAGACTCGAGACTGGTACGCAGCGGCCTGGAATCTGAACCAGCTCATCGCGCTCGATCCTGAAGTCTCTGCCGGAACGCCGAGCGACCGCCGAGTCGGCTCTCCGCAACCGCGGGTTGCCGGTCCCCGGCATTTCGTCTCAATTGGAGATACCGTTACCGGCGGCGGCGAACTGATTCAAATCCAGCGTCGCATTTCCTGAGACTACGACGAAAGTCACCCGCAGCGCCGCAGTGGTTGTCAATCCGGTTATTTCGGCCATTTCGGGTGAGTTGTTGGGTCACATGCGAGTGGCCTATTCTCGCCCGATCACGACCACCCCAACTCGATCCGGGATCCGACCGCATGGACGACGTTTTCACGCCTCTTGACTATGTACTGTTCTTCGTCGCGTTAATCGGGGTCATGGTCGTTGGGCTGATTGCCGGACGTGAAGAGGACACATCTGAAGATTACTTTCTTGCCGGGCGAAAAATCCCGTGGTGGGGAGTTGCCGGATCGATCTACGGCAGCAATGTCAGCGCCAACCATATGGTTGGCATGATGGGCGTTGGATTCAGCATTGGATTCGCTCAGAGCCACTTCGAACTAGGAGCCATTCTGGGGCTGATGGTGCTGTGCTTCGGATTTCTGCCGGTCTATCGAAAGCTGAAGGTCTACACGCTGTCTGAGTACCTGGGCCGGCGATATGACGAACGCAGCCGTGTCGCCTACGCGATCATCATGGTGATCATCATGGCCGTCGTGCAGATGGTCCCGGGGCTGTATATCGGAGCCCGGACGATCTGCACTCTGCTGGGTGGCGACTTCGTTGAGACCGTCGTTGATGTCGAAGCCGCTCAGGGAGAACCGGATGCGGGCGTCACGGAAGAGGTCCCGACCAAGGTCAACGTCAAATGGAGCTGGTACGCGGTATTCGTCATCGCGCTGGCGTTCATTTCGGCTGCGTACACAATTTTCGGAGGACTGAAGGCGGTTGTCTGGACGGACTTCATGCAGTCGATGCTGCTACTTGCGGCCGGGATACTGATTGCGATTCTGACGTTCTCGAAGATCGGCGGCTGGGGCGAAATGATGGCACTGGACGCAGCTCGCGCAGTCGAAGATCAGAAGATGCATCTGTACCTGCCGCCCAGCCATCCGCAGCTTCCGTGGACAGGAGTGTTTACCGGCCTGATGGCCATGCACTGTTTTTACTGGGGGACGAATCAGTTCATCGTCCAGCGAGCACTGGGAGCACGGTCTGACAGTGATGCGCGCCTGGGAATCATCGCCGCCGGATTTCTGAAACTGCTGATCCCGTTTTTCGCAATCGGTACGGGTGTCGCCGCGTTTCACGTCTTCAAACAGGAACTCCCCAACCAGACCGTTGATCCAGACGCTGCTTTTCCAGAAATCGTCAAGCTGGTGATTCCTGTCGGCATCGGATTCATCGGTCTGATTGCCGCCGGTCTGATCGGAGCCATCCTGTCGTCGATCGACTCGATGATGAATTCAGCGGCCACGATCGTGACGTTCGACCTCTACAAGCAGTACATCAAACCGAACGCGTCCGATCGGGAGATGATCGCCGTGGGCCGACTGTCGATCGTCGGCTTCGTACTTCTGGCGACGCTGCTCGCGCTGTTCATCATGGATCCGAATTCGGAAGCGAATTTCTTTCTGCAGATTGCCAACTATCAGAACTACCTGACACCGGGTCTTCTGGTGGCATTCTTTCTCGGCATGTTCTGGCCTCGCGGTACGGCAGCCGGAGCATTTGCGACCATTCTCAGCGGCATATTTTTCTCATGGCTGGCCGAGTTCCTCTACAACAACTATCTCGGATCAAGTCCTCAGATTGCCGATGTACTGGGCGAAAAACTCAACTTCTTCCACCGTGTCGTCTTCGTGCTGCTGCTGTCTGGAGTGATCCACGTCGTTGTGAGCCTGGCGACTCAGCCAGACGCCGAGAAAGGCCGTCTGACATGGACCGACCTGGGTGGTCACTCTCCAGCAGACCTGAAGCGACTTGTCACGAAGATCGTGTTCTCACTCGCCATCTTCGCCCTCCTGGGGATCGCCATGGTGAAGAACTTTCTCTCCCCAGGAATGGCCGCATGTGCCGGAGCCGCCTGGACGCTGGTGATCTTCAATCTTCACATCCAGAGCAACCGCATGAAGGTTGATGGAGATGCCGACGGCGCGACAGTGGATCTGGTGCGTGACGAGCGCTTCTGGGCCAGCCTGCTGTGCTCGGCGGCCGTGTTCATGCACTACTACTACTATTGATGGCTCTCCCTGATTGGACGCGCCACTTTGGTACGAATTGGCGCTGTCCAAATAATTGCGATCTCAATTGCAAGGATGTCGCCATGCCCAACTACGAATACAAGGTGCTGTGCGGCTCACCGACCGGATCCGCTCTGATGCCCTGGGCGTCGCAGGAAGTCAGAGACCAGATCGGTCGCGGGAGTTTTGAAAAGAAACTCAACAAGCTGGCCGAAGATGGATGGGACGTCGTGAGCGCCAGTACGAATAGCGTGGGCAACCTGCTCTTTATGGGCACGCAGGCTACGGTCATTCTCCGACGCGAGAAGGTCAGCAGTTCGAACGACTGAAGGGAATCGGTCTCAGGCCAGCGGATTGAAGACCAGACCCGAGAGCAGCTTGGGATAGAAGAACGTGCTCTTCGGTGGCATACGTTCCAGCTCGGCGGAGATGGCCTGGACATGTTCCATCTGAGCGGGCATCACCAGGATCGCAAGCTGACACGATTTGTCGGCCATGGCGTCCGTGACTTCGTCCATCAGATGCACGAATTTGAATTTCGGCTCTGAGCCCGCATGCGCTCCAACAAGAAGATGGTCGACGATCAATCGGTGTAACACGCTGACTCCCAGGCCTCGCCACGCGTCGCTTTGATCAGCCGCAAGTTCCTGCATCGGACTCGTGTCGGTGGCTCGGATCAACAGCCACTTGCCATCAGCTGGCGTGCCGATGCCGAACACCTTCTGATCGCCTTCGAGGTCCATTGTTTCCCACGCCGCTGCGGCGCTGGCGGCTTCCTCGATGGAAAAATGATCGGCGAACGCCGAGCGAATATCGTCGGCCGTCAATTCGGGAAATCCGGTGATCAACCGGTGCGTCGGCAGGATCGTAAGGCCGCGGTCGTCCATGCCGTTGAAGTACATCAGTGTGTAGTTCGCGGCCGAGCTGTCGGTCAGCGTGTCGGCTTCCTGCTGGACCTGTTTGTAGTTGCAGGACGTTTCGTAACGATGGTGACCATCGGCAATGAAGATCGGCTTTTCGCTGAGAATCTCCTGGACCTGGGCAATGACAGTCTGATCGTTGACCGGCCACATGCGATGCGTGACGCCCAGATGATCCGTTGCCACCAGCGGTGTCAGGCTGATCGTGGCATCTTCCAGAAGCGACTGTGCAGCGTTTTCCGCATCCGGATACAAGCCAAAAATTGGTGAGAGATTCGAGCCGCAGGCCGTCATCAATGCCAGCCGGTCCTTCTTGGGACCGGGCATCGTCTGCTCATGAGGGAACACGTTGCCCTGACCGAATTCTTCCAGTCTCAGCCGACCGAGGAACCCACGTCGCACGTATTTCGTACCCTCCCACTCGAATTCCTGGTGGTACACATACAGAGAGTTTTCGTGTTCACGAATCAGCACGCCGTCCTGTTGCCACTGACGGAAGTACTTCGATGCGCGCGCGTAGCGGTCGTCCACACTGGAATCATCAGGCTCATCCCGATTCAAGATCAGCCGGACGCAGTTGCACGGGTGCTTCTTGTAGAGGTCTGTCTGGAAGGCCGCATCAATCACGTCATAGGGTGGGGCAACCACATCCGAGAGGTCACCAACCTGGCCGACGTCGTAGCGCCATGACTGAAAGGGTTGTACTTCAGCCATCTGAGGGAGTCCTTTTCGCAGCGGTCGATTCGAGGCGCGCGGCCGCGATAAACCGTTTAACGAGTTCCAGGTCTTTCACTGCCTTCGCCGATTCGACGCCGCTTGCAACGTCCACGCCGTAAGGGGCGGTCACCTGAATCGCCTCGGCCACGTTATCCGGAGTCACCCCCCCGGCGAGGATCAGCCGGGGCCAGCGGGCGGAATCATACTGATCCGCGAGCAGATCCCAAGGGGCTGTGTGCCCCGTTCCGCCGTAACTGCCAGTCACCCGTGAGTCGATCAGGCAACCGGCCAGACACACGCCCAGTTTCCGACATTCGGCAAGATATTCGGCTACTTCCCGGCAGCCTTCATTTCCGACCCGAAACGCTCGAAGCATTTTCAGGTTGGGACATCGACTTTTCAGTTCGGCCAGGAATTCGGGCGTTTCATCGCCGTGCAACTGCACTGTTGTGATCGAGCACTGTTCCGTCGTGTCGATGACATCTGCCAGCGAGTGATTGACGAACAGCCCGACTGGTTCGACCGACTCAGGCAGCGAGCCAACGATCTGAGCGGCCTTCAGCGTTTCGACGCGGCGTGGCGTCTGAGCGTAGAAATTCAGACCGATGGCATCCGGACGCAGGTCGACAACCTGGTCAGCCGTTGTTCGGTCACAGATGCCGCAGATTTTGACCCACATGATTTCAATGGGTGCCACTGGCTTTGCCAGCGCCTTCATGCGATGCCATCGTCGTGTACGGCACAGGCAGAGCCAGTGGCACCCGCCGAGTCAACAGAGGATTGGCGAAGCCTAACCTCCGTCGGCCACCTCGCCAGTCGCACCAGATGTGCCCGGAGAATCACTGTCTTCGGCAGGAGCGGCGGGAATCGGTTTGGCGTAAGTCCCCGGCACGAGCTGTGGACCCGTGTGTTCTTCGTCGATGATTCGCTTCAGGTGATCGGAATTCATGACTTCGACTTCCATCAGTTCGTCCGTCATGCGTTCCAGCAACGCGCGGCGGTCACGCAGAATCTCAAGCACTGTCGCGTGGCAGTGGTCAATGATCTGCTTGACCTCGATGTCGATCTCCCGCGTCGTCTCCTCACTGTGGACGGTATCGGCGGCTCCGTGAGTTCCCAGGAAGACCGACGTGCGCTGTTCGCTGTAGTAGACCTTACCCAGAGATTCACTCATGCCGAATTCTGTGACCATGCGACGTGCAATGTCCGTCGAACGTTGCAGGTCGTTCTGGGCTCCGACCGACGTCTCTTCATAGATAATCTGCTCGGCGGCCGTACCACCCATCAGGCAACAGATTCGGTTGGTCAATTCGGTTTTCGTCTGACTGGTCCGGTCTTTCTCCGGTACCGGCATGACGTAACCCAATGCCATGCCACGTGGGATGATCGAGATCTTGTGGACCGGATCGGTGTGCGGAAGCACGCATGCGACGAGCGCGTGTCCGCATTCGTGATATGCCGTACGTCGTTTTTCCTCGTCATCCAGAATCCGGGACTGCTTTTCCAGTCCCGCCACGACTCGGTCAATACCCTCGTCGAAATCCTGCATGGTGACGGCTTTACGCTCGTACCGTGCTGCCAGCAGAGCAGCTTCGTTGACCAGATTCGCCAGATCAGCACCCACAAATCCGACCGTCAATTTGGCGATGCGGGCCAGGTCGACCGTCTCATCAATCTTCACTTTGCCAGCATGGACTCTGAGGATTTGCTCGCGACCGCGGATATCCGGTCGATCGACGATGACGTGACGATCGAAACGCCCTGGACGCAGTAACGCCGGGTCGAGCACGTCGATGCGATTCGTGGCGGCCATCACAATGACGCTCTGATCGGAACCGAAGCCGTCCATCTCGACCAGCAGTGCGTTAAGCGTCTGCTCGCGTTCGTCGTGACCGCCTGGCATACCGACACCGCGAGCTTTGCCGAGCGCGTCGAGTTCGTCGATGAAGATGATGCATGGAGATCGTTGTGCGGCCTGCTGGAACATGTCGCGGACGCGGGCTGCTCCCACGCCGACGAACATCTCCACAAAGTCCGAACCCGACAGGCTGACGAACGGCACACCAGCTTCGCCGGCCACCGCCTTGGCCAGCAGTGTCTTGCCGGTGCCGGGCACTCCGACCAGCAGAACTCCCTTGGGAATTCGTCCGCCCAATGCCTGATACTTGCCCGGAGATTTCAGGAAGTCGACGACCTCTTTCAGTTCATCGACCGCTTCGTCGATGCCGGCGACTTCGTCAAACCTGACGTCCATGTCTTCCTGAGCGTAGACCTTCCCGCGGCTGCGACCAAAGGATAGTGCCGAGCCTGCTCCGCCCATTCGACGGATCATCAGGATCAGCAGCAGGACGAGCGGAAAGGCAAGAATCAGCATGAAAGCTGTGGACTGCCAGTCGGACGGCGCACCGTCGTGTCCGAAGTGGATCTCCTTTTCCAGGAGCAGGTCCGTAAACGCCTTCCGTTCCGCGTCACCCATGGAGGCGATCTCGACACGATAGACTGTTGGTTTAACTTCCTGTGTTTCGCCATCTTCCGGGGCCGGTTGATCCTGAAACAGGAGCGATGTCTCGCCCACGACCAGTTCATGTACGTTGGTCGAATTCCACTCGCTCGGCTCGCTCACGATGCCGCTGCGAAACTCACTGTATTTGAGCGTCTTGACCCGACTCTGCCCGGTCATCATCGGGTAGAAGACCAGCATGATCGTGGCGGCAAACAGCAGACCCAGAATCATCCGGTTGGAATTGGGCGATTCCGGACGCTTTTTGCCTGGACCTGGTGCTTCTTTATCGGAACGTTCCGGTTTCGGTGTCTGATCTTGATCCGCCATCGACTGTCATGCTCCGTAGCTGTGGCTCGGGGGCTTTGGCAAGTCGCCGCTGAAAACGACGTAATAGAGTATGGGGTATGACGCGCCGCAGAGCGAAACATCCCACCACTTCGATTCCGTTTCGTCGATTCCTGTTCGGGTGATAAGCCGCAACCGGTCGTGTGGCCCGGAAAACTTCGACTTGCGGCCAGAATTACGGGCCTGCCGTGTAGGCGTGTTTTCCCGCTTCGGGGAGTCACACGAAAGACCGTCACAATCCTCAGCAGCGGTCTGTCGTGGATGCTCCGCACAGGCGGGCACGATCACTCCACATTCGTTTCCAGAAACCTGGCCAGTGTGTGAAAGTCGCAGCCGGGCTGGATAAACCGAACCTCCGTGACCAGGTCGTCCGGATTCACCAGTTCCTCAAACGGGACATATCGCAGATCGAGCTGGCCGACGATCGACACCATCACACCGTTCAGCCCCTGCTCCACGATCGCGCGGTATGCGCCGACGCCCAGTTGGCTTCCCAGCATGACATCGAAGGCCGTTGGTGGAGCACAGCGGGACTCGTATCCCAGCTGCAGCCCCGTGATCTTTCGCTTGTTCCCCGTCTGACTCTCGTATTCCGCGGCAACCAGTTTCGCGATCTGTTTTCCGAGGTCGACATGGGCTACGGAGATATGCCCGTGATCATCTCGCGGCACGCCTTCGAGTTGACTGGACGGCATCAGCTCGGCCAGGCCTTCGGCCAGAATGATCGTGCCAAACCGTTTCCCCTGCTGTTCGCGAACGGTCAGCGTGCGGACGATGCGCTTGACGACCCCCTCGATGTTCATGATGCGGCGTGTTTCCGTCGCACCAGTCTTGGAATTCGTTATCTGTTCTTCGCTAGCCAGTTCTCCGCTAATGTCCTCTACACTGATCACCAGACTGGCTTCGCTGGCGATCGCCGCTCCATAAGCGAGCCAGCCAGCGCTGCGACCCATCAGTTCGGCCACAAAATAACTTTCGCTGGCCTCGGCGTCTGCGATCAGGTTCTTCAGTTCGTTGGCCAGGACTTCCACTGCAGTGAAGTACCCGAACGTGAAGTCGATCCCGTGATAGTCGTTGTCGATAGTCTTCGGGATGTGGACCACCGGCATCTTCTTAGCGTCCGCCGGCAGCGTGTCCTGGAACAGCTTGAACTTGTTCGCTGTTTTCAGCGTGTCGTCGCCGCCGATTGAAATCAGGGCATCGACATCCAGAGAAGTCAGTGCTTCGTGCACAGTCTTCATCGGAGCCGTTTTGTCCAGGTCCTGCAGATCGGCAGGCGACTGAATCAGCTTTCCCGGATTGGCTCGCGCCGTGCCGATGATGATGCCCCGCTGATTTCGTGTTCGCTTCAGACTTTGATTGTCGAGCAGTACGTAATCACGACCCTGCTCAAGACCCTGCTCGGCCGAGTAGTCCATCAGGTGGCGATAGCCGTGCAGCACACCCACGACTTCAATGCCGCTCCGCCGGAATGAAGCGGCACACGTCGAGATGACTGCATTTGCCGCTGGTGCCGGTCCGCCCGAAAACAGCACGGCGACTCGCTTGAATCCGTGAGCATCCGCAGCGGGTGAACTGAGAGGTGCGGTTTCGCTCATTAAATCTGACTCCTGTCTGTTGGTCGCTGTAGCCAGCCTGTAGGGCCGGTTCCCACCGGCCACGATCAACGCGGAACGGCCGGTAGGAACCGGCCCTGCGTAAATCGAATTCTATTTGGGACACCAGTACCTGGCGTCGTTTGGCGTCACGCGATCGCAAGCTATGACTAACTCGACGGCATCAGTTCATCCATCGTCCGCTCAAGCCAGCGGGTGTCGACGTTGCCCTCGGCGAAGGTTGGATCGCGAAGAATCTGCTTGAGCAGCGGAATCGTCGTCGCAACACCCTCAATGACGAACTCGTCCAGACCACGCAGCATACAGGCGATCGCCTCTGGTCTCGTGGGGCGGTGGACGATCAGCTTGCCAACCATCGAGTCATAGTAAGGGCTGATCCGATAGCCTTCGTGAACGTGCGAGTCGAAACGGACGCCACGGCCACCTGGCACTCGCAATTTCGTAATCGTGCCCGGGCTTCCGCGGAAGTCGTGCGCCGGATCCTCCGCATTGATCCGCACTTCAATCGAGGAACCTAGCCGTGGTATGTCTGCCTGCTTGAAAGCCAGCTCTTCACCAGACGCGACGCGAATCTGCTGCTCGATCAGATCGATGCCCGAGACCTGCTCAGAGACAGGGTGCTCGACCTGAATCCGAGCGTTCACTTCGATGAAGTAGAAGTTGTTGTCCTTGTCGACGATGAACTCGACCGTTCCCGCGTTGTAGTAACCGGCGGATTGAACAAGCTGCAAAGCAGACTTACAGATGTCCTGTCGCACATCTTCCGGGAAATTCGGAGCAGGCGATTCCTCAATCAGCTTCTGATGCTTGCGTTGTGTCGAGCAGTCGCGTTCCCAGAGATGTACCGCGTTTCCATGCTGGTCTGCGAGAATCTGGACTTCGATGTGCCGCGGATTCTCGACGTACTTTTCCAGATAGACGCCCGCGTTCTTGAAGGCTTTTTCTGCTTCGGCGGATGCATTCTTCAGGCCGGAACGGAGGTCTTCCTCGTTACGGGCAACACGCATCCCTTTGCCGCCGCCGCCCGCCGTCGCCTTGATCAGAACGGGATAGCCGATCTCGTTGGACGTGCTGACTGCTTCCGCCGGGTCATCAATGAGTCCGTCGCTGCCTGGTACAACGCTCACTCCCGCAGCCGTCGCCATCTGCCGGGCCTCGACCTTGTCGCCCAGTTTGGACATGGATTCGTGCGCCGGGCCGATGAACTCGATTTCACATTCGCGACAGATGCTCGCGAACTCGGCGTTCTCGGCCAGGAATCCATATCCCGGGTGAACGGCCTGGGCGTTGCTCAGTTCCGCAGCGGCAATGATGTTGTTGTAAAAGAGATAACTGTCCGTCGACTGCGCCGGGCCGATGCAGTACTTCTCATCAGCCAGGTCGAGATAATGCGAATCGCGATCGGCCTCACTGAATACGGCGATGCTGCGAATGCCAAGTTCGTGGCAGGCACGAATGACTCGCAGAGCGATCTCTCCGCGGTTGGCTACGAGAATGCGTTCAAACATGGGACAGGTTCGCTTCGAAAACCGGAGGCAGCGTTACGGTGCTCGCGGTGACAGGAGAATGCAGATACGCCGACCGTCAGTTCGGACGGACGCGGAACAGCGGCTGTCCAGATTCGATCGGGTCGCCATTCTCGACCAGAATCTCAGCGATTGTCCCGCTGGTGTCAGCGGTGATCTGGTTGAAGACCTTCATGGCTTCAACGATGCATACCACCGTCTCGTGTCCGACCGTGGCTCCCACCTGGACAAAGGCCGGATCGTCGGGGCTGGGAGAGGAATAAAACGTCCCGACAATCGGACTCTTGATTTCGACCAGACTAGTTGCGGGAGCCGCAGCCGCTGGTGTCTCTGCGGCAGGCGCTGCAGACACTGGGGGCGCCGCCTGCGGAGCCGTATATGCAACAGGCACCTGAACAGCTTCGTGTCCGCCCCGGCGCAGACGCCATTGTTCTCCGCCCTGACGCAGATTGACCTCGGTCAGGTCATGTTTTTCCATCAACTCGATCAGCTCTTTCAGCTTGTCGAGATTGAATGATTCGGTCGCCGCTGGTGTATCCCGTGAGTCTTTCGACATCTGCAAAAACCTTGCGCGGATATGGTGTCTGAGGAGGGCTGATCGTGTTTGGAGCGGCAGGAGTCTGCCGTAATACGACCAGAGAATGGGGACGAGCCACTGAGGAATGGGTAGCAATCCTATCCCTGCCCACGCGCACTTTCAACTCACTCCCATCAGTACCTGTGACTGCGGAACTGCCGTTTGCTCTTGAGGTTACCGCGAATGTGAGCGGCTACTTTTTCTGATACAGGTCGGTCAATTGACGAGCATTCAGATAATTGTGCCGAGCCAGTTCGCGGTCACCCTCCATCAGAATGACCGTCGGCAACAGCGTGACTCGGTGCTTCTGCATCAGTGCGGGATAGCGGTCCACATCGATCAACTGGAAATGATCTGTGCGAGACGTTCCCACACGCAGCTTCTTGCGCCGCACGCCAGACCATTCCCGCTCAAGCAGAACACACGTTCCGCACCACGATGCTTTGAAGACCAGCACACGACGCTTGAGCGGCGTCGGCTTCTTCCGAACCTCAGACTTCGGTTTCGCATCAGATTTGAACGCATCCGCCAGATTCAGCGGCTGTCCTGCCAGCGTCACGTCGTCGCTTTTCGATTGATTGGTGGCCTCTGGTCCAAGTTCCACCCCAGCGCCCAACAGGGCACTCAGTAATAGCCCGCTTAAACAGTTCATAGTCGTCGAGTCTCCATACAGGTTAAGTCGTTGGGACTCTGTCCCAACCATTTGATCGGTCGGGTCGGTGACCCAACTTGCGACGGTACAAAATCGCCACCTTTGAAATGGCGATCTACGGTGGCGACGACCGGAACCGTCCGGTGCCCTGACTAAGGCGGACACGGACACTCGTTTTCCGAACGTTGCACACGGTGAATGCGTTCTGCGGCAATGAGCGCTACCGCGAACAGGATTCCGCGAGCGGGCGGAACTGGATTCGGGAGCCAGACTGGCTGATTCCTGAATCGTCGTAACGAACTGAATTGACTTCAGATAACGGGCCGTGGCAAGGCGGATGAGGCCGCTGCCGGAGTGTTCTGACCCGAAGTGAGGCGAGAGATTAGCGAGCCCTAGCAGGCACGACAACAATGACCGACCTTGCGGATCAGCTATGCTGGGCGTTTTCAGGATTGCTGACGCAACGCGATGGAATGAGATCGCGCAGGCACTGCAATAACGCACAGGTGAATTCCCTCGGGCAGGATTACGGGCCTTCCTTTCGTGCGAGGAATCCATGCCGATTGAAGTCAATTGCAGTCAGTGCGGCGAACAGTATCGAGTATCGGACTCACGTGCGGGCGCCACGTTCAAGTGTCGTGAATGCGGGACATCCAACACCGTTCCCGAACTGAAGGAACCGGACAAGACCGACACGCCGCGTGCCCGTAGTGCCGCGACACCAGAGCGCCCGCAACGCAAGCAGGCCAGACCTGTTGAGAAACGCCGAAGGGAGGCAAGTCAGACTCCGTCGCGACTCCGCCGGCCGCCGCGACCGCAAGCCGCCGAAATCATCGACGACGACGACTTCCTCGATGACGACTACGAAGCGGCAGGCAAGTACGACGACTATGAGGATTACGAACCACCTGGCCGACAAATCGGCGCATCGCCGGGAAGGAAACGCCAGCATGCGGGCGCTCGCAACGACTCGCCCACGATCAACCCCGAGATTGTTCGTCATGTCCCGACTGCCATGGCCATTCTATGCATTTACGCGGTGGCGTATTTCTCGGTCGACTCCGCCTTGTCAGGAACCGGGACGGGTTGGACGTCGCCCGCTGACCCCAGTTCGCTGGAACCGGAAATCGCTGTTCTGCAGTACGGCATCCGCCCTCCGGCGGGTATGCGTTTTGTTGGACTCGAAGACAAAGGCACAAAGAGAGAGTGGCACTGGGAAGGAAACGGGCATGTGCTGATGCTCTCTATCGCGTCGAATCCATTGATCGCACGACTTGGACACACAGTGCCGGAGATTCACACAACGCGGGAGAGCTTTCGATCCAACAGGCCGGAGGGCGATGGCCCGTACGTGCTGGACGGTGGTACTGTCGAATACGGAACAATCGATGGAGTGACATTCACCCGGGTCCGCTGGGACATGCAGGGTGGTTCGTTCTTCATGGCTCCGCTGGGAAGCCAGAGGCTCCGCTATTACACGGACTATGTGACCTACGATGGCATCAACCGGATTGATGTTGCGATGGGAGCCAATCAGCCGTTCCCCTCGGCCCGGCTGGCAACTCTTGAGTCGAGTGTGTTCACGCTCAGGCGACTGCCAAACAACTCGCGGGTCAGCGCTCCTTCGACCGCATCACCACAGTTGAACACCGAACCCACGCCGCTTCTGGCTGATGCAAACGCCAGCGCGGCTCGGCCGGAATCCGAAGGCGCGCCAAACGCTGTCGTGAATGCGGGCCGCACAAACCAGCCCGTCGCGACGGCGGATCGGAATCAACAGCCACCTCGACCCGAGACCAGCAATACGCAGCCACGATCGACGGATGGAGACAGCAAAACGTGGCCCCGGAAGACTCCAATCGAGCAGTCGCAGGCTGTTGAAGCAAAGCGGAAGTTCGGCAACCTGCGTGTCCGCTCAGGACGGAACACACCCGTTCAACGCAACGCTCGCGGCAAGCTGACATCGAGCTCAGTCCGGACGGGCAATGGTTGCTCACGCGGTCTCCGGAAAAGCCGGACGAACATGCCGCTGAGCTAGACGTGATTGCCGTCGAGAGCGGAGATTTGATGTATCGGCTGGTCTTTGACGCGACATCGTCCGATGGAACTCCGGCCGCTGGTCAGGTTCTGTTTACAAAACCCAACGAGATTCTCGTGATCTATCAGATAGGCGGCGACCAGAACGCCGTCGTCTGGAACCTCAAGACCGGACAGGCCACGCAACAGTTTCAAGTTTCAGGCAAAAACGCGGCCGTCAGTCTGGACGGTCGCTTTCTGGTCTCGAACGACGCCTTCTCGATGCCGATTTATGCGATCAAGTCGGGAGAGATCGTGGCCTCGCTCGCTTCCCCCCAGACCGAACAAAAGTCACTGATCAGCTATTCGTCGTTCGCGTTCTCGGCAGACACGTCCATGATCGCGGCCTTCAACTGGTTCGGACAAAAGAGCTTCACATGCTGGAACAGTCAGGGGGGCGTCATTTTCAACTTCCTGGCGCCGGAACCCTGGTCCCGGTTTGTGACGATCAACACACCCGTACAATGGCTTCCCGACGGGTCCGGCTGGCTGATCGGCGATGTGCTTCTGCACCGCGAACTTGCGCAGCCAGTCTGGCGAATCGACCAGAAGTTCGGTTCCAGGGCTGATCCACGACTGATCAATCAGAACTGGGTTCTCGTTCCGCACGAGCGACTGACTGGACAGGCCGAGAGTTCGTGGAGCCCCGTTCGAATTCCCTGGGACCGCATCAACGGAATCCTGGAGGCGTGCCCCAACGGGGACGGTGTAAGGCTCGAGCCTGGCGAACCGCTCAAAGTAAAAGCTCGCGTGCAGGTCGTCGACGACAATGTGCCTGATAACTTCACCACGGGATTGGCCTCGTATCTCAACTCGCACTACGAAAAGCTCGGACAGCCAGTGTCAGACGATGCCGCGACGATTGTCCGCATGACCTACATTGAAATCCCTTCCGAAGAATTCGATGGACGGAATCGTGAGACCTCCCGGGATATCCACATCAAATTTGAATACGTGCGGGGCGAAGTCGTCGTACCCACGTTTATGTATGACGACGGACCTGGCGGAACTCTGTCAGTGCACCAGCGAACAGCGGAGCAGATCGCACGCCGTCGCACTGAGGAGCTGCGCGAGTGCTTTGAGAAGATCCAGTTGCCCCGCGCGGTTGCATCCGACACAAACTTGGTATCGCTCCCGATTCGATACACAGGAATTGAAGTGTCGAAGGACTGACGCTCAGGACGATCGCACTCCTGCAACCCCGAAGCGCAAGCGAGTTCACGAGGCGTTCACTCACTGGTGCTTCGAGCAGCCTCAGGCACGTCACGCAAGTGCCATCGCACCCGGTCTTCCGTTCGGTCGGCGTCGACAGGGCTCGCAATGAAGGGTGGCGACCCGCACAATGTCGCCAACCTGAGTCAGAATCGCGATCCCGTATCCGGCATTTCAAGGGACGTTCCTGTGACACGCTTCAGCCGGCGTCTGTTGACGGGCGTCCTTCTGGTTGCCATTCCCCTCGCAGCATCAGCCGTCTTCTTCCTTGCGGGTGGACCGGACTTGAAGGCTCGCCTGGGTCACGTATCCAGTGGGATGACGCGCGGGCAGGTCGAATAACTCTTCGGGCCGCCAGTCCTGGAATTGCCAATTCTGAATCGGAAGGGACGCGTCCTGGTCTGGACGGATATGCGGTGGCAGGTGGTGTGACCCTTGATGGGAAGAACCGTGTCATAGACTCGAGCTGCATGCCCGCTAACAGTGCATTTCGACGGATGCAGAAGCGTCTGACTTCACCGCCATGATTCCGGCGAAATGGTGAACGGCAGCAGGATTTGGCTACGGAATCACGCGAATACTTCGTCAACGATGCGGACCTGCTCGACGCCGGTCAGGCGTTCTTTCAGGCCGTGAGTGTCGAAGAACAACTGCTCGTGATGCAGGCCCAGGGCGTGCAGGATTGTGGCGTGCCAGTCGTTCACGCTGACGCGATTGTCCGCGGCTCGCCAGCCGATTTCGTCGGTGGAACCGTAGACGGTTCCTCCTTTCACTCCGGCACCGGCAAACCACACGCTGAAGCCTGTTGGTCCGTGATCGCGGCCGGCGTTCTTCGGATTGCTGCCCGGTCTCATCTGAGCCACCGGCAGGCGACCAAACTCACCGCCCCACAGCACCATCACGTCATCCATCAGGCCGCGTTGCTTCAGATCGGTCAACAGTCCGGCGATGGGCAGATCAGTCTGGCGACATGCGGCCGGTATCGTCGAGCCGATGCTGCTGTGGTTGTCCCACCGCTGCCCCGATGTGAAGACCTGAATGAAGCGCACGCCGCGTTCAACCAGTCGTCGTGCCAGCAGACATTGCCGACCGTAGCCGTCTGTCTCTTTGCCACCGACGCCGTACAT
>CAYSJO010000477.1:0-10151 GCA_964431285.1 uncultured Planctomycetaceae bacterium | reverse complement strand
CTTCGGATCATTGTCTTTTCAGAATCTGTCATGAGCGTCTCACTACATATGAGACGTCAATTCCACACCGTGCGCGCGCGCAAAACAAGAGGGGTCACCTGTCGGCCGACTTGTGGCTGAATCCGTCCCGGCCCCGGGCGATTTCCAAGCGACCAGCGGCGAAGCGTCCAAGCACCAGTTTCACTTCCCGAAACGTTGTATGGCCCAGTTCTTGTAAACACCTTGCGCTTTTCCGCCTTCGCCAGGAAAGCCGCCGTGCTGGACCATCCAGATCATGACAAGTCCCTTTGCGGGGCGAATCTGCATGTTCGTGGCGTGAGCACCGCCGTGGCCGAACCAGTCGGAACCGACGGCCAGACCAAGTCCGTAACTGTTGGGGATCGACATTGGAGTCTGCCTCGTTGTCAGCTCCTTGAAAGCGGCCTCGCTCAAATAACGCTTGCCGTTCAGCTTGCCCCCGTTCAAGAGCATCTGACAAAATAGAGCCGTGTCCTTCGCCGTTGAGAAGAGTCCGCCGGCTGGCATTGGGAATCGCCTGGTGCGATCGCTAAGCGGATAAAGCAGCTGACCGAAAGGAAACTCGACCAGATTGTCCTTCGCCTCGATCGGAAGGTAGGACTTCCCCAGTCGAGCGATCTGTTCTGCATTCGGCCAGAACGTCGTGTCGGTCATCCCAAGCGGCGTGAACAGCCGCGCGTCCATGAAGTCCTCGTACTTCATCCCCGTGACGACTTCGATGATCCGAGCAGCCGTGTTAATGCCCGCATTCGAATACTGATAGTGCGTCCCGGGTTCAGTCTGCAACGGCGTCTTCGCATAGCTCTTGACCGCGTCAGCGAGCGGCAGTGCATCAAGAGTCGGCTGCTCAACGGCCGACCGGAACGGCAGACCGCTGACATGACTAAGCACTTCACGGATCGTGATCGGATGTGATGGTTTTCGAAGCTCCACGTCATCGCCGTCCTTTCCGGCAATGACCATCTGCCCGCGAAATTCCGGCAGATGTTTTTCCACTGGATCATCCAGCGAGATTTCGCCCTCATCAACGAGCATCATCACCGCAGCGGCAGTGATGCCTTTCGACTGAGACGCAATCCGGAAGACCGAGTCCGCTTTCATCGGCTTCCCGGCTGCGATGTCCGCAAACCCAACGTTTTCAACAGACAGCACTTTGTCCTCATCCGCGACCAGAGCAACAGCCCCTGCGAGTTCATGCCTGTCGACGAAAGGTTTCAGTAACTGTACCGAAGACTCAGGTACCTCGGCAGAAAGTGGAGTCGCGAGAAGGATCGCGGCTACGAGTGAAAGCAGGAGTTTCGCCGGTTTCATTGAATCGTTTCTGTTGTGGGTCAGTCGGCCATCGGCAGCACTTCAATTTTTCGGACGTGAACGATGCTTTCCGGATCGTGATGCTGAAACGCAAAGTGGCCAGCTGGATAACTCAGTGCGAAATCCATGTATTCGTACAGCTCATTGCCATCGACGGTGACTTTGATCCGAGTCATCTTGCGACCTCGCCACACATCGTCGCGAACTTCGATCTCGTACTTGAACCATGTGTCTGGCTTCACAAGCTGCTTGTAGACGTGACAGAAGCCGTACAGCGAACCCGTGCGAATCGGATCGCGGTGAGTGCTGTCGATCTGAGCTTCGTATCCATCCGAAAAACTCGGCTTGCGTGTCGTCCGGAAATACAGACCGGAGTTACCCCCATCGCTGATCTTGATCTCGGCCCGGTACTTGAAGTTCTTGTACGGGCCTTTGGTGGAAACCAGCATCGAAGCCGGACCTGAGCCACTCAATGACCCGTCCTTCACTTCCCAGACGCTTTTTTCATTGCCGACCTTCTCCCAGCCCTTCATCGTCTTGCCATCGAACAGGGAGATCCATTTGTCATCGTCGTCTGCTGCCTGCACGGCCGTTGCGGAGAGGACTGTTGCCATCAGCACAGCACAGAATGCGGAATGCAGACGAAATGTGAGCGATCTCATAAATGATTCCTGTCTAATCTGAATCCAGGCGAGATTACTTATTCTTCAAGCGTGGCGATTGGATTGGCCACGATGAAATCCGAGTCACACGTGACGGAATTCTCAAGGATTTCGAGACCTGGACGCAATCTGTCGGACGCTAAGAACGGTCGATTAGCACACAAAATGCGTCTGCGGATGTTCGATCACTCCGACACGGCGCATACGCCGCGACATCTTCCGGGAATCACATCAGTTGCTGTCCGCGGAAGTCGACCTGGAAGTCACCGGAACCTGTCGCGTTCTGGCGTGTTCAGCTCGGGACAGCCGCACGGTCAGAACCCCTTCGCTGACGTCAGCGCAGATCTGTTCGTGGTTCACTGGGATGGGCATGGGGACTGACCGCACGAACTCACCGGCTGGACGCTGAGCGGCATGCACGATCGTACCGGATGACGGCTCGGCCTTCGGACGCGACCCGGAAAGCGTCAGCATGTTTCCGGCGATCTCAACATTCAGGGAATCGCCGGAAAGCCCTGGAACATCCACCAGGACGACGACCTCGTCCGGCGTTTCGATGACGTCGACTGGTGGCGACCAGCCGGTCAGCCCACTCAGGCCGACAACGTCCAAGGCCTTGTCGCCCTGGTCACGGACACGTTCGACCATGCGTTCAATTTCCTGCTGGAGCTTTTTGGCCGGACCGGAAAACTGACTCGCAAAGCCACCCAATGGACCTTCTGTACCCGACATGTGATGTTTCCTCGGAGATGATTGAACTCAGTCGTACTGTTGCAGAATCTCCAGTTCATGAAGACCTGTGATCGCGGAAAAACCGCCGTTGGCGATCTTCTGTCCGAGTTTCGTCGTGGCCCGGAAGTTCTGGGCTGACGGAAGTTTTCCGAGGGCCTTCTGCTTCTGTTCCTTACAGAACGTGTTGGCAGCTTCGCGAACAAGCTCGTCGTCCTGCCGCGAGGCGTACAGCGCCGTGACCAGCATGACGATGCTGTCCTGAATCTGCTGCGACAGGTGCGCCATCGCACATTGCCGGTCGGCCAGGGTCAGCTTGTACTTGAACATCAGCTTGTCGACGGTCAACCGCGACTTCTGCAAGTGGTCGGCGGCGAACTGAGCGTGAGCGGACAGTTTCTGATCCGACAGACGAATCGCAGCCCGCTGAGCTCCACCGATCATCTGCTTCAGCTTCCAGCTGAAATACGGCATCGACGGTCCCATCAGCGCCATGGCGTGAGACGGATTCAGCGGATTGGGTGTTTTGATCCCTTTCGCAGCCAAGGCCTTGCCGATCGGCTCGAAGAACTTCGTTCCGTGGACTTTGACCAGCGACTTGAAGAATGCCATCCCCAGCATCTCGCCTTCACCTTCGTAGATGCAGGGAGCCAGGAAGTCGTGCACGTTGTCGCCGAAGAGGTGGCCCTCGAGGAACGACCGGCCACCGTGCGTTTTCATGAACAGCTCGATGGCCGCTTCCTTTTGAACTTCGCTACCGAAGATCTTGGCGACGATACATTCCATCTCGCCGCGGTAGCCTTCGTCGAGCAACCATCCGCACCAGTCGGTGAGTGCATCGGCAGCGACGATCAGACCGGCCATACGACCGACACGTCGCTGTACAAGTTCGCGCGTGTCGATTGTTGCGCCGTACGTCTTGCGGTACCGAGCCCATGGCAGCATGTTGGCCAGCATGCCGCGCATCGTTCCGGCGGCACCGGCGCACAAGGCAACGCGACCACGGTTCAGACCGTGATAGGCAATCGTCAGACCATCACCACGCGCGGGTACCAGGCGGTTGGCTGCGGGCACTCGGAAGTTGTTGAACTTCAGACCATTATTCCACGAACGTCGCAGCGCATAGATACCGTAAGGGACGACCTGGAACTGATCGTTTTCCTGGTCGGGCAGATCGGCCAGCACGACGGATGGCTTGCCCTCGATGAGGCACACTACAGCGATGATGCGTCCGGGAATCGCGTTCGTGATGAAGAGTTTTTCGCCGTTGATGACGTACTCGTCGCCATCGAGTTTCGCTTCTGTCTTCAAAGCAGTCAGGTCAGAGCCGGCTCCCGGTTCCGTCAGCGCGAATGCGGACAGCCGTTCGCCGGAAGCGAGCTTCGGTAGAAATGCCTGCTTCTGCTCCGGTGTACCAAACGCCTGCAGCGGGTCGACGGCTCCGATGCAGCCATGCACGGATGCCGTACCGGAAATTGTTGGCTCGTATGTGGAAACACGCGTCAGGAACTTGGCGAAGGCCGAGAACGGGGCACCGCTACCGCCGTACTCTTTGTCGACCAGCAGACCCCAGTAGCCGGCTCCACCCAGTGCCGACAGCACGCTGTCGGACATCTTGCCTTCATCGCTGTAGATCGTTCCGTTCTCGTGGTGCGCCTTGATCACATCGATGGACTTCTCCATGACCTGATCACACTCGGGCGGAGTCGGCGTCGGATTCGAGATGAACTGCTCGAGCGGGAATGATTCGCCCCACACCGCTTTGTGAGCGGGACTGCCCTCGGTGCGGTACTTTTCGGCGAAGAGTTCCTCGACCTGCTCATCGGCACGGTCGATCGCCCCGGTCTTTGTAGCTTCCTCATCGCTCTTGCCACTGAGTTTCAGAGCGGTTTCGACGAAGTTGTCTTTCTCAGGCATTTTGGTTCCCGTCGACATGCAGTGTCCTTTGCGCTTGAAATGATCGTGTTTGCCACAGGTCTCCGACCTGCAAACAAAACGAACTCCTGACCGGGCGGTGGAACATGGATTATCTCGATTTCTCGATCTGACAGAAGATGAGTTTCTGCGGTAAGCGTCACTGTTTCACGGTGTCATCGGACGCCTTGTCAGCCATCCGCGAGGTGTCGTCCGATTCATCGGTGATTTGTGCTCGACCGTAATCAGCCTCGGCAATGCGAGATCGACCGAAATCAAACGGTTGATCGAGACTGACCTGCTGTCCTTCGACCGCAGGGTCGCGTGAACCCACCAGGGGCATACGCAGACGAAGGGCTGCGAAATGTCGTTTCTTGTAGATATCGCCACTCTGAAACGGTCCAACGCCCAGAATCCATGTGTCGCGGCCATTGCTTCGCGCGGTCGCGATTCCCGATTGCCAGACGGCCGCGCCGGATTTTGCGTCGTACGCAAATACGGCGATTTTTGCCGCGCCGGTCTGATTCTCCTTCTCGGCCAATGAAATATTCGGCAACGGCGGAACGGGCGGTGCCGATGGCACAAACGCGGCCGCCTGGCTCAGCAGATTGTTCGACGGAAATCCATATGTGATCTCGTGAGCATTGGAGCCGAGTGTCCCGACGCGGGCCTCGACGATGACTTCAGCATCTTCTCGATTCTCAATAAGACGACAGCCCGCTGCCGCAAGCTGGTTGCGGAGCGAACTGATGATGTAACCGTCGTTGACGAAGCTGGTCTGCTTGGAACCGGCTTTGATGTTTGATGTGTCCAGCCAGCATTCGAGACCAGAGATGGGACTGAAGTCGATCACGGCCACCGCCCGGTCCACGGAATTCGACAGCACCAACTGTTCGCTCGCTGTTCGTTCTTTCGTTGTGCCGCATCCGCACACGCCGATGATCAGAAACGCGGTCATGACCGACACATTCCGGAAGTCTCGGCGCGCAGAATCAGCACAACGTGAACAAATACCGCACATGAAAATGCAGGCGGGGTGTGCCCGGAACATGAGTGAGCGGACTAACGATGAAATGAGGATGCGGGTGACTCGAAGAGGAACCACCGGATGGGATCGGGACTATAGCGGCGAACTTCCCACCCCCGGAAGACGTTTTCGTGGTGTCAGCCACGTGGCCGACGGTTCACTGTGAGATCGCGGGATTAATCAGATCTGGCGATTTCGAGCGTCGTCGCGACCTCAGTCGATCGGCCGGCCTTTTGTCCGCAGAATCGGACGCAGGAGGCTGCGGTAGTTTTCGCCCAGAATCAGGCGTTTGTCGTCTTCCGTGATGTCAGCACCGACGACCTTGCCTAACTCGGTTCCCAGCGACCGGGAGGGCAGGTGACTGCCGAAGACGATCCGTTCGGCGCCAAGTTCCCTCGCGGCCATTTCAATGAAGCCGGCGGTTGCGTCAAAACCGGATGTCTCGACCAGCACGTTCGGTGAATTTCGCACGGCACGGATTCCGCGCTGCCATTCTCCGCCCGCGTGGGCGCACAGGAATTTCTGTTGGGGATACTGCGCAGCCAGCTCGACCAGGTCCGACGGCGTCGATTCTCCCGGTCCCTGTTTGCCGCCGGTCTTGAACCACGTGTGCTGCATGATCACACCGCGGAGTTCTGCGATACGTTCCACCAGCGGACGGAAATTGCGATGCGTGCAGGTCATCGCGCCCGGCCCGCCGCCGGGGAAATAGACACCCAGCATCGGACCGTCACGCAGCCAGCGATTCACGGCATCAAGCGACGCACGCAGGTTATTAGCGTTGAGCTGGATCATCCCCAGCAGAAGATCCGGCCAGCGTTCCATGGCTTTCAAATTCACGTCCGGCTGCGAACGAGCCAGTTTTTCATAGTCAGCATCGACGGTTGTTCCAACGCCAACATGCGGGAAGTAACACAGTTTCTCGAACCCGCCGGTCCTGACGGCCGGCAATGCTCGCTCGATCTCGGCGATCAGCCGGCTGCTTCCGTCCGGTCCCGGATGAGAATGGGACGGTGTGAAGTAGGAATCCCAGATGCGGTATTCCTTCAACTGTCCCGGTGAGGGCAGCCCGAGTTGTACAGCAGCCGAATTCATGAGCTGGCTTTCCCAAAGAACTGCTCGGCGTTTTGCGAAAGGACGGCATGCAGTCCCGCTTCATCCAGCACGGCGGATTCATGGACGCGGATCAAGGCCGCTTCCGGGATCAGAAACGGTGCGTGTGTTCCAAACAGCACTCGTCCGGCCGGGACACTCTTGACCAGATTCGGGACTCCGTCCGTTGAGTCAACGCGAGCCGTGTCGAAGAAGACTCCGGGATTCTCCGCCAGTTGATCGAGCAGCGGTGACCGCAGCCGGTGATTGAGAATCTGTATCCGTAATCCGGGTACGCTCCGCATCAGTTTTGTCAGGGGAGCGATATCGACATCGGACACGCTTACCAGGGGATGCTGAGTTCGCGTGTCTTCCATGGCGGCGGCAATTTGGACGAAACGTCCTGCCGCATTTGCTAGTTTCAGAAGTTGGGCAAAACGTGGATCGTCGAGTGAATACCCGTGGTAATTCGGATGCACGCGAACGCCTGGCATGTTGTGCTCGCCGATGCACTGCCGCAGATCGTTTTCCCAATCCGGCAGTTCCGGATTGATCGAACCGATGGGAATCAGCTCGGCCCGCTTCCGGCAGGCATCGGCCAAACGCTGATTCACGGCAGCGATATCACGATGCAGAATCCCTTCGAAACTTCCCGCCCACGCCTGGGCGATACCGAGCGAGTGAAGTTTCCTGACGAGGTCGTCGGGATCATCGAGCGGCAAGCGACGAAACGGCCATTGGAACAGGCTGATGTTCGTATCGACGATGCGGAATCGATGCACATCATCGTCATCCGCCGACCGCCCTTTCGCCGGCAGCAACACGGATGTTGTTCCGGCGGCAACGGCAAGATTGAGAACATCGCGGCGGTTCAACATGGACTTCCTCATGTGGCAGAACGACGTTCACCTGCCCGGGGCAGGGGCTTGCCGGTCAAGAGCGACCAGCATGTTGTCACGCAGGTCGGCTCGTCGAAAACAACAACTGACAAATCCAAAACACAACTTTGCGCCTGGGAAAAGGGCTGTCCAACGAGGCTTGTTCTTCGTGTCCTTTGCAAACTTGTCCAACACGCCTGGGACGGATGTTATGTCGTGTATTCAGAATTCAGCCGCACGTATTCGGTTGTCAGATCGCAGGTCCAGAATCGAACGTTGGCTTCGCCGTGTGAAAGCTGCAATCGGATCGATACGTCGCGGTTCTCACGCATCGATGCGGACAGTGCTGCTTCGTCGTATTCGGTCGGTGCTCCGGCGCGGTAGATCTCGACACCGTTGATGAACAGGCTGATCTCCTCTTCTGCCATTTCGACGCCCGAGTAACCCGCTGCCGAAACGATGCGTCCCCAGTTCGGATCGGCCCCAGTGATGGCCGTCTTGACCAATGGGCCGTCGGCGATCTCCTTTGCAATGCAATGAGCCTCGTCTTCGTTGCGGGCACCGCAGACGTCGATTTCGACAAAGTGATCGGCGCCTTCCGCATCTCGCACGATTGCCATAGCGAGCTCCATGGCCACATCGTCGATCGCAGTCTGCAACTGAGCACGCCCGACATCGTCCAGTGTCCCGGAACCAGACGCCGCGTTCGCAAACAGGAACACCGTGTCGCTTGTGCTGGTGCGTCCCTCAACGCTGATGCAGTTGAATCTGCGATTCACCGCGTGCCGCAGTATCGCGTCGGTCTCGGCGGGAGACAGGTCCGCGTCCGTCATGATCACGGCCAGCATCGTAGCCATGTTCGGACCGATCATTGCGGCCCCCTTGGCAACTCCACTGACCCTCACCGACGTGCCATTGATGTCTGCAGTTTTCGATGACTGCTTCGGAAACGTGTCGGTCGTCAACATGCCACGTGCGGCATTTTGAAACGCTTCACTCGTACCAGACAACTGCGCAACCGCTTGAGGAATACCCGTGCCGAGCGCCTCGCGTGGCAGAAAATGCCCGATGATGCCTGTCGAGCATACGACCACGTCTTCCACATCGCATTCCAGCGACTGCGCCGTCTGTTCCGTCATCCAGCGGGCGTCGTCGAGCCCTCGGTCGCCCGTGCATGCATTCGCATTTCCCGAGTTGATGATCACACCACGACCAGTCCCGCGCGGTACTCGCTCGCGTGAAACTTTGACCGGAGCTCCGCAGACTTTGTTCTGCGTAAACACGCCTGCCAAAGCCGCCGGGCGATCGGACACGAACAGCGACAGATCGGGATTGGCCGGGTCGGACTTCACACCGCAATGCAGTCCTGAACTCCGAAACCCCGAAGGCAACAGTAAATCGTCACTCATCAACGAATGCTCCCTGAAGAAACCGGTTGAACCCCAGACCCTCAATCGTGTCCCGAGTTCGCGCGGAGTTTATCAGACGGCATTCGGCCAGCCAGTTCATCGAGTACGTGCCTGGGATCCGGGATTCGAAACAACTAAATTCCGCAGCTCGAACTCAATACCGAAGACAAAGGCGCAATCGTGAGCAAGCTGATTAAACCCCGGACACTTAAGGGGTTTCGTGACTACCTTCCCAACGCGATGATCGCGCGCGAGACGCTGATCGACACTGCCCGGTCCGTCTATCGCAGCTACGGTTTCAGCCCGATCGACACGCCAGCACTCGAATACACCGAGATCCTGCTGGGCAAGGGCGGCGACGAGACGGACAAACAGCTTTACCGCTTCACCGATCACGGCAAGCGCGACGTTGCTCTGCGATTCGACCTGACCATTCCGCTGGCTCGCTTCGCCGCTCAGCACTACCACGATCTGGGAACTCCGTTTAAGCGCTACCACATTGGCACGGTCTGGCGCGGGGAAAACACGCAGAAGGGCCGCTACCGCGAGTTCATGCAGTGCGACTTCGACACGATCGGTACGGAATCCAACACGTCCGATATTGAAACGCTACTGGTCATTCACGACCTGATGGAACGCATTGGCTTCGAGCGGTTCACAATCCGGGTCAACAATCGCCTCGTGCTGAATGGCGTGCTCGAAAAGCAGGGCCTGACCGATCAGACCGTCGGCATTCTGAGGGCGCTCGACAAGCTGCCCAAGATTGGCCGCGAGAAGGTCATCGCGGAAATGGTCGAACATGTTGGAGCGACCGCAGAGCAGGCCGCAGCCGTCCTGGACCTCGCCGAACTAAGCGGTGATTCGACGACGATGCTTGCTTCGGTAGAGAAAATGCTGGAGGGCAGTGAATCCGGTCAGCTCGGAATCGCCCGGCTGCGCGAGCTATTCGCTGCCTGCAGTCACACTGGGATTCCAGACCGACGCATCGAACTGGATCTGTCGATTGCTCGAGGCCTCGATTACTACACAGGCGCGATCTACGAGACGTTTCTGGGAGCCAAACCGGAGAATGGCAGCGTGTGCTCAGGCGGTCGTTACGGCGATCTGGCCG
>CAYSJO010000476.1:0-7676 GCA_964431285.1 uncultured Planctomycetaceae bacterium | reverse complement strand
CCGCTCTCCGTGGCACAAAGCCCTTCCATTCAATCGCTTCTCAAAGACGGGTCAAACGCAGCCATTGCGAAGATCACTGACTGGCAGCCTGGTGAATGGCAGGGCACTTGCCAGAGCGGATCGGCAAATTATCCGTGGCGCTACGCCCGCAATTCGGCGGTCGCTCAGGGCGTGCGTCTTCTGATCCAGGATTTGGAGCAGGAATTTCCCGACACGCGAATCCGTGTCATGATCCCACCCCGCGCCACGGTAGAAAGCGGAGTCAAGCGGGCACTGGCAGAATTGCCTGATCCTGATGGCGGTCATTACGACGCACGCTACTATCGCTTCCTCTGCTCGGGCATCAACCAGATTCCGTCCATTGGTGAAGGCATGAGCATGCTGGACTTGAGCGGCTTGCGCGCCGAACCAATGTTCCTCGGCCTTCGCGACCTGCCCGACGACGGTCCGATCTCGCTGTTCGCTGATGCCTACCTGAAGAACCAGTCGGACAACCACGGTTCGAGTTACTCCGGCCCGAAGAGCTTTTTCTACGAAGCGCAATACACCTTGCGCCACAAGGACAAAGCAGCCGCTGCCACCCGGCGTGAGCAAATCATCCGCAATCTTCTGTCCAGACCCGAGATCAACGAGGTCATTCTCTACGAAGCGGCCAACTGGACTTACGATTTACCGGTCCACGATCCCCACAGTTACCTCGGTCCGTAGCCGCAGCGAACGAGCCGTGGGTTCAGCGCAACTGTGGGTTCTCAGCAGAGCACTTAACCGACGTCGAGAATGTAACGGAGACGGCCAAAGGTCTGAAGCAGATGTATGTGCTCGTGTTTCTGTGCATGAAGACGCGTGAAGTGATCTGCTCGACGTCGACCGAGCATCCGAATTCAGCTTGGGTCGCGGAGCAGACGGAACACTTCCTCGATCAGACCTGTAGTCGAGAAGAGCGACCGGTTTTCTGGCTCGCAACTATCACAAGAGCAACCGGAACATCTGGCTCGACGCGACCGTCGAGCACATGGCCAAAGCCTTCCTTGAAATGACGCTCAACTGCGCCCGCTGTCACGACCACAAATTCGATCCGGTTTCGCAGACGGCCTACTACCAGTTCCGAGCGATTTTCGAGCCGCACAATGTGCGGACAGATCGTGTTCCGGGCCAGCCGAATATCATGCAGGACGGCCTGCCACGCATTTTTGACGCTGACCTGAAAGCCGAGACATTTCTCTACGAACGAGGAAACGAAAAGCATCCCGACAAGGACAGTCCAATGCAGCCTGCCGTACCGGCGGTGCCAGGTGGGGACCACCAGCCGCAAGCTGTTTCACTGCCTGTAGAGGCCTGGTATCCGGCCCTCACTGATTTCATCGTCGAGGAGCAGCTTGCTGCGGCGCGAAGCCGTCTTGTGAGTGCAGCGAAGAAGCTCGACGACCAGAAAGCACGGCTCTCAAGCGTGGAAGGAGAACTGCTTGAGCTGCAACACACGGCTGCGCGATTGAGGCTGAACTCACTCGAAGCACGATTAGCTGCCGACCGTGCGAAGTGCAGTCCGAGCAACGGCAAAGGAGATGACGGGGCGCAGCGGCTGGCAGTAACCGCGGCAAATGCGGAGCGCCAACTGCGGGTCGGACAGGCCGAGCTGACGGTTGCGCAGAAAACGTCGGCAGTCGCAGCTGCTGAATCGAGCGACGTGAAGGACCAGAAAAAGAAGCAGGACACGATTGAGAAATCAAAAAAGAACTGGCTGCTGCCAGCCAGGCGTTGAACGCAGCACGGGAAGCGGTCAAAAAAACAGATGCGGCCTACACGCCATTGGGGAAACAGTATCCGAGACCCAGCAGTGGTCGTCGGTTAGCGCTGGCGCGGTGGATAACGTCGAAGGACAATCCGCTGACCGCGAGGGTCGCTGTCAATCACATCTGGATGCGGCATTTTGGCCAGCCGATCGTCCAGACCGTCTTCGACTTCGGGCTGCGTAGTCCACGGCCAGAACATGCGGCATTACTCGACTGGCTGGCGGTCGAGTTCATGGAGCATGACTGGAGCATGAAGCACCTGCACCGCCTGATCGTCAATTCACGAGCCTGGCAACTTGCATCGTCGGCCCCATTGCCCAGAGCTGATCACAATCGAGACATTGACGGGGACAACCGGCTGTTGTGGCGGACGAACGTCCGTCGGCTGGATGCGGAGATCATTTGCGACAGTGTGCTGGCAGTCTCCGGCCAACTCGACGACCAGCGAGGTGGAGCGGACATTGGCTTCCGCAAAGGTGAAGAATCGCGCCGCCGCAGCATCTATCTGCGGCACGCGTACGAAAAGCAGATGACGATGCTTGTCCTGTTTGACGCAGCAAGTCCGAACGAGTGTTACCGCCGTTCCGAAAGTATCATCCCTCAACAGGCCCTGGCCCTGGCAAACAGTTCGCTGTCCCTTGGCAGCTCCCGGCTTCTGGCCCGGGAGTTGTGGAGAGAAGTGAGTCAGGGAGGCGCGGTTGGCAATTCACAGTTTGTTACGGAGGTATTCCTGCAGACTCTGTCCCGGCCACCGACGAATGAAGAACGGGCAGCCTGTGTGGTATTTCTGAAAGAGCAGGCGGAGACACTGTCCGATCCGTCCAGGCTCCAGACATTTGCAGGCGGGACGGTGCCGAAGATCAAACCGTCATCCGATCCACTGGAACGAGCGAGGGAAAACCTCGTGCAGGTCCTAATGAAACACAACGATTTCGTCTCGGTGAGGTAGACCACAGACGACGATGGTGGCACCAGGAATATCGCGGAAACTGGAACACGAAATGAATAATCGAATCGACTAAGCAGAGGCACCGGTCCCGAGCGACAGTATGCGTCGTCGTGCGTTCCTCAGTGAACTCGGCCTCGGGTTCGGCGGAGTCGCTCTGTCCGCCATGCTCGCACGGGACTCCGTTTCGGCACCACTGGCCGATTCCTCGCTGCGGCAACTAACGCAAATAACGCCGCAGGCGAAGAGCGTGATCTGGCTCTTCATGATTGGTGGCGCATCTCATCTTGAGTCGTTTGATAATAAGCCGGCACTCAACAGATTCGCCGGTAAGACGATCGCGGAGACTCCGTTTGCCAAGGTGTTGAAATCGCCGTATCTCGAAAACGAGCGTGTCGTTGCATTCGACCCGAACAACGGTTTCGTTCGAACGGAGTGCTACCCACTGCAGGTCGGTTTCAAGCGGCACGGCGAAAGCGGACTCGAAATCAGCGAATGGTGGCCGCACCTGGCCGAGTCGGCCGACGACCTGTGTCTGGTTCGCTCAATGTGGACTGAGGACAGCAATCACGGCGCTCAGCTCCAGTTCCACACCGGACGGCATCGCGTCGATGGCTTCTTCCCGACGATCCGTTCGTGGGCGAATTACGGACTCGGCTCGCTCAATGAAAACCTTCCCGAGTTCGTTGTGATGGGAACCCCACTGGCGGACTGTTGCGGTGGGAGAGAGGCACATCGAGCCAATTATCTCGGACCCCAGTACGACAGCGTCCCGCTGCAGGTGAGTGCGAAGAGCAGCATGCCGTATCTCTCACCCGAAGAGGGCGTCTTTGTTGAAGAGCAACGACGGCAGATGGATCTTCTGCGTCAGCTCAACACGTTGACCTCCGATCGCAATCCCGATGACAAGGCAATCCTGGTCCGGACCCGTGCCTACGAACTCGCGTCTCGCATGCAAACGGCAATTCCAGAAGTCGTCAATCTCGATCAGGAATCGAAACGGACACACAATGCCTACGGACTGAATCACAACGAAACTCAGACGTTCGGTCGACAGATGCTGACGGCACGTCGGCTTGTCGCGCAGGGTGTCCGCTTTGTACAGGTGTATCACGGCAGCAACGGCGGAGCCGGAAGCTGGGACGCCCACAAGGGGCTTAAGGCCGGTCATTCAAAGATGACAAAACAGGTTGATCAACCGATCGGAGCCCTGCTCAAAGATCTCAAACAGCGGGGACTGCTGGACGAAACACTCGTCGTATGGGCCAGTGAATTTGGACGCACACCGGGTTCACAGCACAGCGACGGACGAGATCATCATCCGTATGGGTTCACGGTCTGGCTGGCCGGCGGTGGCATCAAAGGAGGCATCGCACATGGTGCGACCGACGAGTTGGGTTTTCATGCAGTGGAGAATCGACACTTCGTCAATGACATTCACGCAACTGTGTTGCACCAACTCGGCCTGGATCCCCATCGCATGGCAATCCCTAGACGCAAACGTCTGGAACGCGAGATTGGACGGCCAATCACCGACATTATTCACTAAGAAACTGGGACCTGTTTCATTTCCGGGCTTGTGTCATCCAAGCACGGCGATGCCAGACGCGGTCGCACCGGTTACGCGTTTCCGTCCGACTTTCTTATAATTTCGGCGAGGTACTTCGCCGTTTCGTCGGCGATGACATTGTATCCAGCGAAGTTCGGGTGGCCGGTCGCTGAACCAGCCGGGAAGATGCCCAATGATCCCGGATCCCAAGCCAGAATCAGTTCACGGCGAACTCAGAGCAGTGACCAGCGCCGGCTCATGCTGCCGGTGTGATTACAACCTCAACATAAAGTGTGCAAGAACATGCTGAAAAAAGGGACCACTCATGGTTTCGGGTACGTACGGTTGATCGTGGGAGTGTTGTGCTTGCTGATGGTGTCCTCTGAGTCACGGCTGACACCGATTGCTTTCGCGGGTGAACAAGGACATTTCACCAGCTGTGTGTACTCACTTGGTGGGGAGAAGTCTTTTTATGAGACGGGCGAGACGGTAGAGACACTCCTCCATATCACGACGCTCAAAGAGACAGGGGACTACTCGGTCCGGTTTCAGGCTACGGATGAGTCAGATAACACAATAGTCCTGAATGAAAAAGACCTGAAGCTGAAGGCTGGATTCAACGCAATCCCGTTCCTGGTTGATGCAGCGAAAACATCCGCAGGCGACTACAGGATACAGGCGCGGGTCTATCGAGGAGACAAGATCGTCGAGGAGAAGGTCATCTTCGTTGCCGTCCTGGACAGGGAGTATCTACAAGCGAAGCTGGCAAGAATGAAGCGAATGAGTAACAGGCTGCAGTTGATGCTGGACATGGCAGCAGGCAAGGGTATCGACATCTCATATCCGCAAACCTCCTGGGCACTCAGCAAACTATTTGAGAGATTGATCCAGTCGGAACTTGGGACTGGGAAAAGAGAGTACTTCAAGCTGAACTGGCAGTTGAATTATGTCCTGGCGTCGATGGAGAAATCGAACGCGCAGACAAAAGAATGGATCAAGTACCCATCGAGGCAGATGCGCGTCCCGGAGCAGGGCACAAGCGGCCTGCGGATCGTGAACGGCGCGCTCCACGATGGCCACGGCTCTGTATTGCTCCTCGGTTCTCTGGGGAATTTCGGCAGGAGCTTTCCTCTTTCCGACTTCAAGCTCTACTCCGCGCTGGGCTTCAATTCCACCGAGGCACTGTTGGAATTCGGCCCGAGAGATACGCAGCCCGTCAAAGGCAAGGGCCTCTCGAAACAATGGCTGAAGGAGCTGGACGCGTATATGAAGGCTGCCGCGGCCAACAATATCTTTGTGTATCCCACCGTAGAGCACTGTTATATCGCGCCTTGGATGTATAAAGACCACCCGTCCTGCTTTACATGCGGCTCCCATTACCTGGCGGCCTGCATAGTGAACCCGCAAACAAAGAAGATGTGGGCTGACTGGCTTAAGGAAATCGCGAGGGTCATGAAAGACCATCCCAACCTGCTTGGGTACTGTCTTGGAAACGAGCCTCACTATTCATTTACCGGGTATTGTCAGCTATGCCGCGGTGCCTTCGGAGAATTCCTGGAGACGCAGTATTCCGGTATCGATGCGTTAAACAGACTGTGGGGCACGGATTACAAGTCCTTCCGGGACGGCGAGATTCCCCCGCAGGGACGAACGGACTGGTGGCCGAAGACCAACGTGCCCGAAGACACGCGGATCGTCAGGCCGAAGCATCCCGGGCCGATCAATAAAGCCAGCATGTACGACTGGCAGAGATTCAACCAGCACCGGATGACGGAGTTCTTCCTCTCCATGAAACAAGCGGTCAGGGAGATCGACAGGGAGAGCCCTGTATTCTGGGAATCGCCGCTGGTGTGCGCCACATGGGCAGAATTTGGGCACGACGACGGTATCGACAGGGAGCAGATCGGAAGGCTGAGCGACATCAACGGCTATGACGGATGGACGAGCAATTATCCCGGGGGAGACTGGGCGATGGACGCGGATGTGGCCAATCTGGAACTGATGAGGGACCTCTCGCCAGGGAAGCCCCTGTTCAATTCGGAGTGGCACACGATTACTTCGATCAACGGTCAGGTGAGTTACCAGGAGACCGTGACGGAGAAACGGCCGCCAGAATACATACGGGCGGCTCTCTGGCTGCCCTATCTGCATGGAAACAGCGCCGGGACCCTGTGGGCATGGGGCTACGGCGCTCCGCCGCCCAGCGGCGGGCGCTGGCAGATGCTGGACGTCCCCTACTTTGTTGAGATAGCCGGCAGAACGGCCCTGGACCTCAGGAGGCTGGCGCCGGAAGTGATTGCGTTCCACCAGGCGCGCAGAGAAGTGGTAATCATGTTCTCAATGACTTCCAAGCTCCAGCACGAGGCCCATTTCGAGGAACTGCGACAGTTCGAGTCGTTAGGCCGCGTGCCTGATGAGTTAAAGAGCAAGACGAATTCGACCAGTTCACTGTCAATGCAACAGCTAAAGCACGTGCATTTCGGCCTGTTCTGCCTGGATATGAACTACGGTTTTCTATCGGAACGGCAGATCGGGAAAGGACAATTGAAGGGACGTAAACTCCTGATAGTACCCGCAGCCGATCATGTTGTTGATGAGACCGTCAACAGCTTCAAGGAGTATCTGGAATCAGGCGGCACGGCATTGATGATCGGCGACAGCCTGGGCCATGACGAACGGGGCCAGAAAAGGGATGTATCGGAGTTGTTCTCAAAGGCGGAAGACATCTCAGTGGCGGGTTTCCCGGTTAAGATGTCCCGGATCGGAAAGGGCAGGATCTACCGGACGGCCTGCCTCTCGGGTCAACAGTACAAACATTTTTTCGATGCTTTTCTGGATGAGATCGGAATTGAGAGGTCTTACCGTGTGACGGACATGGCCAGCGATCCTGTTGATGGAATCGATTTCAGGACAACACGGTCCGAAGGGCGCCGGCTTGCCTATCTGATTAACCTGAGCAGGCAGAAGATAAAGCTGAAACTGATCAGGAAAGAATGGTCGCCCCTCTCTTCCTCTACTCACAACTGCATAGAGAAAGACGTGAAGGAAGCACACGAGTTGATCAATAATACTCCTATTTCTTTTCCTCGAGAAATCGAGCCCCTGGATGTGATGTTGATGGATATCACGGAATAACGAAAAGGGGATATAGTGACAATGCGATCGCGAAGTGTTCCCGACCGCTGCGCGGCAACGGCTCCCGTCCAAACTACAGGAGGCGTGTTCTGAAGTGGCAATGCAGATTTCGGGTTGACGTTCCGGTCCACGTACTCGGCCATCCAATCGAGAGCAACTGCGTCCTGACGGTCCATCCAGTGCCCTTTTCCCTTATGGATGACGACGTTGTGCGGGTATTCATTCGGGTCGAAACGCCCTCAGCACTCCCTGGACC
>CAYSJO010000475.1:0-2317 GCA_964431285.1 uncultured Planctomycetaceae bacterium | reverse complement strand
CAATGACATCATTGGCCACGCTCCGGTTGCCGAGCACATCCCCGCTGGAATTCACGACACACACCTGAATGGAATCCTTGTGGTAGTCCAGACCGACAAACACAGTTACCTTGGACATCGCTCGTTCTCCTGAGATGAGAGTTGATTTCACAACCAAATCTCTATCGAGGGAGCAACGAGCTTTCATCCCCATCTACACGTTTCACAACGGGCTGTTAGCGCGTTCCGGCTGATTGACACATCCGGGTTAAACGAAGCCAGATTCTGTCCCTGACTACAGAGTCCGTGTAACGTCCGGGCGTTCGAGGTATGAGTTCCGCGCCTTCGTGGAACAGTGCCAACCACACTCAACGCTCGATTAGGTGATCAGATGTTCTCAACCAGCCAACGACGATTGTGCCTGTTTGTTTCGCTGGCAACACTGCTGCCGATTCCAGCTCACATCGATGCTGCGGATATCGTCATCTCAGTTCAGCGCGGCAACGCCCCTGCCACGATTATCGAGGTGGCCGAGGGGAGCCGAGTCAAAATCGCGGCGGACGGCACAGTCGAAGTCACTCTGCCTGGTGCCCAGGTGCCGAATCGCGCGGTCGGTCCGCAGGCGATTGCTCCCACGTTCACGTTGCCGCACCCTGACCAGTTAAAGCTGGAGCGACCGTTTCAGGTACGGCCGTCGGTCGCGTTCTCACCCGACGGAAAGCTGCTGGCCAGTACAGATTCGCAGGCGACCATTTATCTGTGGGACGTCCAGACTCGCAGGGAAGTGAGGCGTTTCCACGGACCGGAAAAACTCTGGCATCCTGCGACGGCGACTACCACATGATTCAGTTGTGGGATATCTCCACGGGAACAGTCCGCGAAGAGGTCAAAGTGCCGGCTCAGGAATGTGCAGTTCACTATTCAAAGGGGGGGCGGTTACTCGTGGCCTGGCACGAGCGACACAAGCATCTTCGCGGGTTTCCCGAGCAGGACATTCTGGCGGCGCCCGAACAATGGGATGTCCTGGATCACGCCAGCCCGTTTCTGATTGCGGCCACGGCCCATGTCTCATTCATGGACGAAAGCGAATCGGTGTTGGATTTGTGGGACACCGAAACCGGACAACTGGTTAATCGCTTTGCTGTAGCAACCGACGACGGCGGCATCAGTTCTGTCGCAGTTTCCCCGGACCGTAAGCACTTTGCTGTGGCCTATCGCCTCGGAAAGCTGGCCGTGTGGTCGCGCCCGGATGTGCCAGACTCAACCGGACCGAAGCCCTGATTGCTTTCTGGTGACTCGGCGGTTGAGGCGTTCTTTGTGGACGACGCTTAACTTGTGTGTGCCGCGGGCAATTTCCTCCTGCTCGTCGTGTGCTTTCAGACTGAACGAGACCACGTTGCCATCGACGTGAATCACGCGAGCCGTGCATGTGACATTCTGGCCCAGCGGTGTCGGTGCGAGGTGTTCGACATCGATGCGAATGCCCACAGTGCTTTCGTCGCTGTCGAGCAGCGGCAGCATCGCCTCCCGAGCGGCATGCTCCAGAAACCAGATTAGCCAAGGCGTGCACAATACGGCCGGCATTTGCTCATCGGCGAAGTCAATGATGTGCTGATCTGTGACGACGAATGACAATTCGCCGGTTTCGCTGACTCTTGGCGGGCGAATCATGATGTCAATTCCGAGAATCTCATAGGTGGAATCTGACTTTCGTACTGCACGAGTGCGTCGACGGCCAGACAATCGATACTATCAATGTCTCGGCGCGGATTGCCCCTCACGAATTCAAACAAGACGAAGGTTCGCTTATGAAAACCATCGGACTCCCGATCCTGTTGGTCTGTCTGGTCGCCGGGCCGGTCGTTGCCGAAGAGCCGCCTCCCACAGGAGCGCCACCTGCCAACAGTGAGCTGGCTCTGGATGACAGCTTCGATCGTAACGAACTGGGTGAGGGCTGGAGGTCGACGACGGGCGAATGGAAGATCGTGGACGGAGTCCTGCGTGGCAGTGAGATTGACGCAGAGAACCACTCCGCAGCCACCAGGCGAGTTGTCGAGACAAAGAACGCAGTCTACGAACTGAAGTTTCGGTTCAAGGGAGATTGCAAAGCGTTTCACTTCGGATTCGATCCCGCCCGCGGCGAGTTGAAGAAGAAGCCTCCTCACCAGAATGTGTGGGTGAAGTTCGGCTCGGGGAGTTTTGCAAGGTTGTGGTATAAAGCGAGTACCAGGGTTTCTGGTGTGCGGAATCCGTAGGAGGTTCTCATGGTCACTTTCGCCTTGTTGTTCAGACCCTCAACCACACCGGCGCTGAATTGGCCCTTCGCCCGGAACCAGTT
>CAYSJO010000474.1:0-15451 GCA_964431285.1 uncultured Planctomycetaceae bacterium | reverse complement strand
TCCACAAGGTCTTCGACAAAGCGGTCAAAGCCGGAGTCCGCGAGCAGCCCGTTGAGCCGCTCATAGAACACATGCCCCGGAGACTTCGCCACCGACCCCGTCTCGATCCACAGTTCCCGCTGCTTCTCAGTGTTTCGCCGTCGCCCGCGTCAGCTCCCGCCGAATTGTCGACTGCCGCTCCCGCACCGCCATTAGGACCGCCACGATCTCCGCCAGGTGGGCCAACGGCGGCACCTGTCCCACCATTGCCCTTGCTGTCTCCGTCATGCCGTGGCTGGTTCCTGTATGTGTCGGGGATCGCGGACGGCGACGTCGACGAGGCGGAACTGGGCGGCGATCTGCGTTTCGCCGAATTGATGGCGCACTTCATCGGTGCCGTCCGGCAAATGCGAACCCTGCAGGAAACTCAGATGCAGCTGAGTTCATTCTTCTCGCCGAAAGTCATGGAGAGTCTGACCGGTGAGAATGCACACATGGCACTTGTGCCTGAAGAACGCGACATCTCCATTCTGTTCTGCGATGTGCAGGGATTCTCGCGCAAGTCGGAACAATTGAAGAACGACCTGCATCAGCTCCTGACGTGCATGAAAGAGGCACTCTCGAAGATGACGGGCGGCATTCTGGACGCCGATGGGACGATCGCGGACTTCCAGGGTGACGCGGCACTCGCATTCTGGTGCTGGTCCGTGAAGCTGGAAGAAGGCTCGGTGCCGGCCTGTCACGCTGACCTGCTGATCCAGGACGAATTCCTGAATCCTTCAGAAAACGCGGACCTGCTGGCTGGTTTTAAGGTCGGGCTCGGCGTGTCACACGGAAACGCGATTGCCGGGCAGATTGGAACGCCGAAACAGGCCAAGATTGGCGTGTTCGGGCCCGTCGTCAATCAAGGTGCGCGTCTTGAATCCATGACGCGGCAGTTCAAGATCGGAATCTGCATCGATGAGGTGACAGCCGACTTCTGCCGACGCTTCCTGATTCCTGAAGAAGGCCGAGTTCGTTAACTGGTTCGAGTTCGCCCGAAAGGCATGGACATTGCAATTACTGTTCACGAACTGATGGGCCCGGCTGGTACCCCCGGCACACCGTCGAATGAACACATCGAGATTTTCGAGACTGCCGTGCAGGCCGTTGTTGACGGTGCATGGGATTAGGCCAAAGAGATTCTGAATGGTCTGGAAGACGAAGGCCCAAAGGACTTTCTGTTCCTTCGTATGAGTGAGCACGGCGATCAGCCGCCCTCTGACTGGGATGGCGCTTTCCGACTGGAAAAGAAATAGGTCTATTGAGCTTGCCAGTCCGCTCAGACTGCCGAACCCGACGCGTCGTCGGTGTCCGCGGGTACCGGTTGATGGGCGCTCTGGCAAGTTGTCGATTTAAGGGTCACACGCATGCATGAAGTCAAAATGAACGGTGGGCCGTTTGACGGTCAGGTGTTGAAGTCGTCCAAACCCGTGTTCGAAGTGCAAATCAGGTTCGAACCGGAAGACGAAAAACAGACCGTGGATGTCGATGAACTGGAGATTCACATCTATCGGGACGTTGACGCCGATGAGCAGGACGACGTTCTCACTTGGTGTGAGACTCACACTGACCCGTTCTCGATGTCATTCGACGAGGAATTCTGAAGTTGCGTCTGTGCACGGCTGAACTTTGACTGTGGATCAAACACATTCAGCAGCCGCTGGGTGAAGGGCAGGCCGCCGCGCGGGCCTCGCAGTACGTCGCTTCGTTCACCTGTCAGGATCATGATGGCCCGATTCAGTCGCTGACACAGGCGATTCAGTTCAGTCGATTCCAGTGAATCCGGCCAGCCAATCCAGACCACATTGCCACCAACGCTGTAACGGCAGGGCAAGTGATCGAAGAATGCACTTAAGGCGGTCTCAACCTCGGGCAGCTGTCCTGAGGTGATGGGCATCTTGATCAGACTGTGTCCCTCGGGCAGCCAGCGAAATTCGCGCGCGTCGCTCCAGACCTTCGCGTCGTCTTCGCCAGTTATCACCTCAACTGTGGCATCGGTGAGCAACTGACGCACCCGCTCGACGCGCGCCGGCCGGGCGTCGGCCAGTCCCCCCAGACGCACCCACAACCGATTCGCGGGTTCGAGGTCCAGACAGAACAGGTCTTCCTGAGCGACCGCCAGACGATGCAGCGCGTCGACCGTCGCAGCAAGCTCTGAGAAATCAGCCCGAATAGTCGTCCATGTTTGAGGAGCCGGAAATACCTTGAACGTGAGTTCGGCGAGCACACCCACACGTCCGAGTGCTCCGGTGACCAGCTTGGGGACATCGAATCCCGCGGCATTCTTCACAACCTTTCCACCCCCGAACACGATGCGTGCGTCGCCAGTCACCATACGTACGCCCAGGATAAAGTCACGAACTCCACCAAATCGAAAACGTCCTGGTCCAGACAAACCAGCGGATACTGTTCCACCGAGGGTCGCGCCGGCTTCCGCCAGCGGAGGATCGAAAATCAGGAACTGACCGTGCTCCGTGAGGGCCGACTGAATATCCACGATTGGTGTGCCGGCCAGAGCGGTAAATGTGTATTCGCTGGGTTCGTATTCGAGGATGCCCGCCAGCTTTCGGGTGCAGATGGTGGCATCGCGTGAGAGCGCCGTTTTGGTGCCGGCTCCGCGCACACGGACGAGGTCCGATGACCGGACGGCGCCTTGAAGCTCTTCAATCGATTCGGGAATTAACATCAGAAACCGCCTTACAGCGTATTACGCTGATCTATGGTCGCGAGCGACGTCTGAGAGCCTGGAAACAAGTGCTCCCGCGTCCCGAGTACGACTACGGATTTTCGTAAGTTGCTTTAGTGCCGTGTGATGACGCCCGCCTTCTCCAGTGGATGCGCCCCGTACCGGGACGTCAGGACGGGAGCTTCGGCACTGGGCAGCTTTTTGCCACGATTGGCCAGGGCGAGTGGATCGACGGCGTGACGGATCTGCTGCATGAACTCGATGTCGTCCTCGCCGTACATCTCGCCGATGAAAGCCCGCTTCTCGAGACCGACGCCGTGTTCGCCGGTGATCGATCCCCCCAGCCGAATACACAGGCGGATGATCTCACCGGCCAATGTCTCTGCGGCTTCGAGCGCACCGGACTGCCGACCATCGAACATGATCAGCGGATGCAGGTTGCCGTCGCCAGCGTGGAACACGTTGGCGACCCGGATGTCGTGCTCGGCACTGAGTCGCTCGATTTCGGCCAGTGCTTCCCCCAGACGCCTCCGCGGAACAACACCGTCCTGCACGATGAAGTCCGGGCTCAGGCGACCGACCGCAGAAAACGCGCTCTTGCGACCTTTCCAGATCAGTGCTCGCTGCTCCTCTGTCTTTGCAGCATCGACAAGGTAGGCTCCTGAGTCCTCGATCACCTTGTGCAGCAGCGGTTTTTCCGCCTCGACTTCATCAGTTGTCCCTTCCAGCTCGACGATCAGAACTGCTTTGGCATCGGTGGGATAGCATTCTCCGATCGCGGCGTTCGCAGCATCCATGGAGAGCCGGTCCATGATCTCCATAGCTCCTGGCAGCAAACCGGATGCGACGACCATAGCGACCGCCGTCCCTGCTTTCTCAAGCGAGTCATATGCGGCCTGGACGGTGTAGAAGACCTCAGGCTTCGGCAGCAGTCGCAATGTGATCTCGAGCGCGACACCGAACAGGCCTTCGCTGCCGATAAACATACCGGTCAGATCCGGCCCGGTGGATTCCACGCTGTCACTGCCGAACTCGGTGATTTCCCCGTCCGGCAGCACGACTTTCATGCCCAGCACATGATTCGAGGTCATGCCGTACTTCAGACAATGAGCCCCGCCCGAGTTGAACGCCACATTGCCGCCGATGGTGCAGACAGGTCCGCTCGATGGGTCGGGCGCGTAGTACAATCGATCGGGAGCGGCTCGCTGCGACACTTTCAGGTTGATCACGCCCGGCTCAACAACCGCGATTCGTTGTTTCGCGTCGTACTTCAGAATTCGGTTCAACCGGTTCAGAGCAATGACCAGCCCATCTTCCACCGGAACAGAACCGCCGCTGAGACTTGTCCCGTTGCCACGAGCCATGAAGGGGATTTCGTGCCGATGGCAGATTTGAACGGTCTGGATGATTTCGTCCTGAGTCTCCGGAAGCACAACACCGGACGGCTTCGCCCGGAACGACGTCAAACCGTCCGATTCGTACGGAGCCAGTTCTGCGTTTCCAGTCAGTAACCGGTTGGGCGGATAAATCCGCTGCAGTTCAGAGAAGAACTCCTGGACGCTCATCGATGCGGGCTCGGTTCTTGATGCCTGGGACCGTCGGCTTTTCGACGCAACGTGTTGCCAGTCTGAAATAAGTGAAGTCCGGCGTGGCTGATCGCCAGGACCGACGCGTGAATGATAATTAAGCGTCCTCAAGTTGTCTCAATGGGCGACGGGAAAGTTTGCGGGCTGTACCGGTCGTATCCGATGAACTGACTGATCCGACTGCCCGGATCCCGCGGGCCGCGAGCGTTGCGTTCGATTTCCGGGTCGTGTCGTGACGAAGAGTCCGATGCGGACGGCTTTGCGTAGACAAGGGGTGTCTGTCACGAGCCGAGATCGGTCCTCAGCGGAGAACCAGTACGGTGATCAAGCCAACATGTCGATCTGTACGAGTTGCTCTCTATCTGGCGACCACGGCCTGGTTGAGCAGTCTTGCTGTTTGTGGACAGAGTTTTTCCGCAGATCAGCCCGAACTCGCGAACAGCCCCAGAACCAGGACACTGGACGAATGGATCGAGCGGGAAGGGTCCGGATTCAGCGATGTGCCCGAGGAGTCAGCTGATGGCGAGCTGCCCGCCCCTAAACAGCGCACGGCCCCGTTTGAACCAGCAACGCCGTCTGAACCCGCAACCGTGATCCTGACGTCGGCTCAGGTCCCCGCGTCTGAGTCGACTACGGTGAGTTCGCCAGCCAGTGTTTCGGCTCTCGCCGCTGACACGATCCAGCGACTGCTCACAAACGCTCGCGGGGCGGTCGCAGCCGGTAACATTCGGCGAGCACGTCTGCTGGCCGAAGCGGCGGCGGAAATGCCGGTCCCAATCGAGCTGTTCCAGAAGTGCCCGGAGCGCATCCTTGACGAGATCGCGTTCATGACTTCGCGCAAACAGGATGTGATGACGACCGCCTGGAATCAGGAGACCCCGGCTGAAACGGCTCAACCCACCACTGACACAGAGGCAGTGCAAACGGAGCTCAAGGATCCAGTGTCGGGCGTATCAGTTGCCGCGGACGGCCTGCGGCTGTCGCTCTTCAAGACAAGTAGATTAACAATAGGTCCAGTCATGATAACTTTGGACAAAGGCGACAAAGAGGCCATAGAGAACAAAGGCGTAATAGAGCGGGAAGACATAAAAGACGAACTCGAAGAGCCGGCACGCCCGAGCTCTGAGCGCCCTCCTGGGCCCGGCTACAACCGTGACTGGACAGCCATGTCGTACGCATGGGCAGCCCCTGTCGCGCGTCATCAGCCACTGTATTTCGAGGACCCGGAACTGGAACGCTACGGAAACGAATTCTGCTGTTTGCAGCCGGTCGTGTCCGGAACGAGGTTCTATCTGACCTTCGCAACGATGCCGTATCAGATGTCGATTCCGAATAACGCATGGTTCCATGTCAAGTACGACCTCGGACACGAACGACCCGGCAACTGCGTTCCGTATTCGATTCACACCTTGCCGGTTGACTGGACGGCCGGACTGAGTGCCACCGGCATCATCACGGGTATCACGTTCGCCTTGATGACCCCGTAACCGAGGAAATTTGGTCCAGCCATCGTCGCCGTGGCAGAACTTCGCGACATTCTGCGAACCGGATGTTGACCTCAACAGTCATAGAGTCGTAGTATCAATCCCGTTCAATTAATCGCCCTGAAGTAAATAGGTTACGATGCCTGCTCCGATCCCGACCGTAAAGAAAGCTGGCCAGCCGCTTCCCCCTGGAAGCTGGCGGTTTTTCTTTTTTGGTTTTCCCGTGAGGGAATTCGGGGCACGACCGGCCTGATCGGTTGTTCGACTCAACTGAGTATTCACCAGCCCTGAAATCCCTTGAGGTTTCAGGGCTTTTTTTGTGCCAGAACGGGAGACCCCTGATGATCGTTGTCATGAAACCCCATTCGACAGAAGAAATGATTCAACACATGACCAGTCGCGTCGAAGAACTTGGCCTGAAGGCGCACGTGATCGTTGGCACGGAACGGACGGTGATCGCGGCGATCGGAGACAAGCGAAACGGCGAGCAGGAGGCGATCGAAGCGTGCGATGATGTCGAGCAGGTTCTGCCGATTCTGGCCCCGTACAAAATTGCCAGTCTGGAAACCCGGTCCGAACCAACCGTCGTCGAAGTCCTGGATTTCGCCGCTGGCGGACCCAACATCGGCATGATTGCTGGCCCGTGCTCGGTCGAATCCGAAGAGCAGATCATCGGAACGGCACGCCAGGTCAAAACGGCCGGAGCAACGGCACTGCGTGGTGGCGCCTTCAAGCCCCGCACCAGTCCGTATTCGTTCCAGGGAATGAAAGAGGAAGGCCTGAAACTGCTCGCCGCCGCCCGTGACGAAACCGGACTGGCCGTTGTGACTGAAGTCATGGCCCCCGAACAGGTCGAACTCGTCGCGAAATACGCCGACATCCAGCAGATCGGGGCCCGCAACATGCAGAACTACAACCTGCTGCAGGCAGTGGGCGAAACCCGCAAGGCTGTGCTCCTCAAACGCGGACCGGCCGCCACGATGGACGAGTTCCTGCTTGCGGCTGAGTACATTCTTGACCAGGGCAACTCGCAGGTCATGCTGTGCGAACGTGGTATCCGGACATTCGAAGCACACACGCGATTCACTCTGCCATTAGCCAGCGTGCCCTATCTGCACGAGAAAACGCATTTGCCCGTCATCATCGATCCGAGTCACGGCACGGGTTACGCCAGCCTTGTTACGCCCATGGCGGCCGCCGCTGTCGCAGCCGGCTGCGATGGCATGATCATCGAAGTGCATCCCGATCCGGCACACGCTTTCAGCGACGGTCCCCAGTCACTCACACCTGCCGTTTACGGCGAGCTCACGGCCCAGTGTCGGAAAGTCGCCGCAGCGCTTGGTCGGCAACTCCACTGAGCCAGATACACCGCTTCTACCGCCGGTCAGTCGGACTTGGATTCGGCGACGCAGTAGAGGTGTTTGTTGGAGCGCAGGAATATCTGCCCGTTGCTGATCGCCGGCGTCGCCGCGAACGTCTCGCGGTCTGCAGTGACTCGGTTAACGGCCAGTTGTTCGAATTCGGCACTTGCCTTGAGGACAAAGGTGTCGCCGGAGGCCTGCACGTAATAGACCTTGCCACCGGCAATCACCGGTGAGGAGTAATCGCTTCCGCCACGTCCCCGCCCGCCAAAGCCACGGAATCGGCCACCAGAGTCCTCACCGCGATCACTGTCTCGCGAACTGCCACTGCCACCCGTCAAACGCCCCTGGTAAACGCGGTCGCCGGTTTCTGTATCGATGCAGTTCGCGACGGTGCCGGAGAAATAGTACATGCGACCGTCATGCACGACCGGCGTGCCGAAGCGGGACGAATCACGACCCGACCAGACAGTGTGAGTCTTCGAGACGTCACCTTTGCCGCCAGCTCGAACCGCAATCGATCCGCCGCCCCGTCCTTCGACCGCGTACACCGTCTGTCCGGCTGCGACGACACTCGAGTTGAACTGATCACCAGCCATGGCTTCGCTGTACCAACGCAGCTTTCCGGTTGATGGGCTGAAGCCCCAGATTTCGTAGGGCACACCCAGAACCAGGTCAGTGCGATCGTCGCCAACGTCCACGAGCAACGGTGTGCCCCAGACATTGGCCAGCCCCGACGCTTCCTGTCGCCAGACTTCCTTTCCAGTCGCGGTGTCCAGTCCGACCATCGCTTCGCTCTCTGAGCTGGCCGTCACAATCAGCAGGTCGTTGTAGAGAATCGGACTTGATGCCGAACCCCAGCGTCGCCGGTCGGATTCCGTGCCGACTCCCGTCTGCCAGAGTTGTTTCCCATCCATGTCGAACGCCAGGGCACCAGTCTTGCCAAAGAACACATAGACGCGTTTGCCGTCCGAGACGGGTGAATGGGACGCATACCCGTGAGCCGGAATCCCCATACCGGAGAAGGAATCCTCTGGCAAAACGGCCTTGACGGTTTTGTCCCAAAGGACCCTTCCGGAACCACGGTCGATGCAAACCAGATGCCGTTTGAGATCGTCCATTCGGCCCAGGTTGTTTCGGTCGACACCGTATCCCGAGTAGCACGTCACGAAGATGCGATCCCCCACCACAATGGGGCTCGATACACCGGCGCCGGGAAGAGTGGCCTTCCAGTTCAGATTCTCAGTCGGGCTCCAGGTGACAGGAGTGGGCTCCGAGTCCGGACTGATGCCCGAACCATTGGGTCCGCGAAAGCGAGTCCAGTCGCCGGCAAACGCGTACGTTGCGACGCCCAGTACCAGCAACGTGATCAGAGATCGATTTTTCAACAGACATCTCCTGGTCAAATCGGTGCGTCACGGACAGACTGAATTCGCTCCCTTTCAGCGACGGTAAACCCCGACAGCGACGGCACGGACCGGTCACCGTGGACATTTTTCCGGAATCGGCCAGTCCGAAACAGCCTTGCCGCAGCGTGGTTTTGTCATCTGTTCCGCGTAGACTAAAACCAGCTGAGACCTGATCCGGAGGAAACCAAATGCGAACTGCAGCAACTATCGAGATCGACCGGCCCATCGACGAGGTCTTCGAATTCACCATCGAGCACGTGGCCGAATGGAGCATCACCGTTGTCGAGGACGTGCCGATTGAAACGAAACCGGAGGGAGTCGGTTCGACGTTCCGCTGTGTGACCCAGGACCGCGGTAAGCGTATGGATTTTCAGGGCGTTGTTACTCGGCACGATCCGCCGAAACTGTCCGCCTGCAAGCTCACGGGATCGAGCTTCGATATCGACGCCGAATACAGGTTCGAGGACCTGTCGGGACGTACTCGGGTCACGGTGGAATCAATCGAGACTCCGAAGGGCTTCCTGAAGTGTCGTCTTCTTTCTGATCGGCTGGGCCGCAAAGGGTGCAGGTTGTAAGGCCCAGGAAAACGAACTCGAAAGTCTGAAACGCATTCTTGAATCCCGGGACGCCGACGTGTCAGATTGACACTCGGCTTCTCGGTCTGATGCGGGTATGACCCGTCGCTGACCGAGTTGTCAGCACTTCCCTTGATGGCCAGGTCCATTCAGCCAGGACGGTGACAAAATGGCGCATAGCCAATGGTCATTCCGCCCGACCGCTTGCACGGCGGCCGGACTAATCCTGTGGTTCGCATCTCACGGTGTCGCGGTCGATACGCCGATCAGTACGACCGCCCAGGCTGAAGAGCTCTTCGCTCACCGCGTGCTCACGATTTTCCGCACGAAGTGCTTCAGTTGCCACGGCAAGGTCGCCGACGACATTCGCAGTGATTTCAACATGCTCACGCGCAAGGGACTGCTGAAAGGGGGTGAGAGCGAAGAGCCTTCGATCGTGCCCGGCAAACCTCAGCAGAGTCCGCTATACAAGGCGGTTAAGCGGGATGGTCTGAAAATGCCTCCCAAAGACAACGATCGTCTGAACCCTGAGCAGATCGAGAACATTCGGGAGTGGATCGCCGGCGGGGCCCCCTGGCCGGACGAAAAACGGCTGCAGCACATCCTGAAAACTACTGCCGACAAATGGGCAACCGCAGACGGAGTCCCCATCAGGACCAGTGGCGGACTCTCCGCTGCGTGGACGAATCGCAAGTACAAGCCCGAGAATCTGTGGGCCTACCAGCCACTGTGGAAAGACGATGCAGGGATCCTGAACGAGGAGTGGCGGCATCCGATTGACGTCCTGATCGACGAGCGTCTGGTAAAGGCCGGCATCGATCCGCTGCCACGTGCCGATCGTCTCACATTGATCCGGAGGCTGACATTCGACCTGACCGGCCTGCCTCCCACGCCGGCCGAGATCGACGCGTTTCTCAATGATACGTCCGACGACGCGTTTGATCGGCTGATATCACGCCTGCTCGACAGCCCTCACTATGGCGAGCAATGGGGTCGACACTGGCTGGACGTTGTCCGATACGCGGACTCGGCTGGATTCTCGAACGACTTCCTGCGAGCCAATGCATGGAGATACCGCGACTACGTTGTTCGGTCTTTCAACAGTGACAAACCCTATGACCAATTCGTGCGGGAGCAGATCGCTGGCGACGAAATCAACCCGGACGATCCCGATAGCCTGATTGCAGTCGGCTTTCTGCGCATGGGTCCGTGGGAACACACGGCTATGAGTGTCGCAGCTGTCACTCGGCAGCAGTTTCTGGACGACATCACCAACAACGTCGGGGTCACATTCCTCGCCCACGAGCTTCGCTGTGCCAGTTGCCACGACCACAAATTCGACCCGATTCCAACGCGCGACTACTACAGCATGCAGGCTGTGTTTGCTCCGGTGCAGTTTGCCGACCGAACCGTCGAGTATCAGCCGTACGAAAACATTGACGGCTTTGCGGACCGAAAGGCCCGCATCATTCGGCTGCAGAAGGCAGGCGGCGTGAAGAGTCTGAATAGCATCCCGAAAGACGAATGGCCCATCTCGCAGCGTGATCCAGACACCGAACGAAAGGGACACGCGAAAGTTAATGGCAAGCGCAAGCAGATCCTCGAACGTGAATTGAAGCGTTTCAAGCCGCTGGCATTCAGCGTGTACAGCGGACGGGACCGTGCGTTCATTTCGAACCGCCCAATCATCGCGATGCCGTCACCAGCTCAACGGCGGGGAGACCCGCCTGCCGTGCGTATTCTGACCGGAGGATCGATCGAGTCCCCCAGTGAACTCGTCACACCGGCGGTGTTGAGTGTGGTCGAAAACGCGGCCCCGAGTTTCAGAATCCCGCAGACCCTCACCGGCCGTCGGGCGGCTTTGGCGGAGTGGTTAACCAGTCCCCGAAATCCGCTGACGGCACGCGTCATGGTGAATCGGGTCTGGCAGCATCACTTCGGACAGGGTCTCGCGGGAAACCCCAACAACTTCGGCGCGACCGGTCGGAAACCAACACACCCCCGACTGCTGGATTTCCTGGCCGATTACTTCATGACGAATGACTGGTCTATCAAGAAACTGCACCGACTGATTCTGTCTTCGCAGACATGGCAAAGAGCCAGTGGACCCGTGCCGGCTGAAGTAGGACAGAAGGATCCGGACAACCAACTTTACTCATACTTCACGCCCCGACGGCTCTCGGCCGAGGAGCTGCGTGACTCGATGCTGCTTGTTTCAGGTGAACTGAATCCGAAGCGAGGCGGCCTCCCTGTACGGCCGCTGATCAACATGGAGATCGCCATGCAGCCGCGGCACATCATGGGTTCGGTGGCTCCCGCGTGGCAGCCATCGCGAACTCCGGCCGAACGCAATCGCCGATCGATCTACACCGAGCGAATCCGCACACTGCGCGATCCCATGATGGAAGTCTTCAATCAACCGGGTCTGGATACTTCCTGCGAACGGCGCGACGCATCAACCATCACGCCACAGGCCTTCACGCTGCTCAACAGCCACAACAGCTTCGACCGGGCACTCGCCCTGGCAAATCGTGTGAAGAATGAGGCGCACGGGGATATTGATCAGCAACTCGGGCTGGCGTTCCGGCTGGCGTTTGGTCGAAGTGTGACGCCGAGGGAGTTGTCCCGGTGTCAGTCGCACTGCGCAGACATGCTGCGCCGGCACACTCGGGAGAAGCCGACACCCACGAATTTGCCCTCGTACGTAATTCGTGAGATGGTCGAGGAAATGACCGGCCTGGCATTCTACTGGGTCGAGGAGCTCGACCTGCATCAGAAGCACGTCGCAGACCTGAAGCCATGGGACGTCTCAGCAGAAGTCCGAGCCCTCGCGGACGTCTGCCTGGTCCTGCTGAACTCGAACGAGTTCATTTATCTCTATTGAGGTTTGAGACTCGATTCCAGCCCCGGAATCCCTCTCAATCAGTTCGAATTCCCCGAATTCGCACGCCGTGAAAGTCGCTTGAGCAGGGCCGTTCTCTAGAATCCCCGGCGTTCACTCATCACGCCATTCAGCATCGGAGATTTCGCCATGCAAGGCAACCAGACGGTCATTGATGCCCTTAACGCCGGGCTCACGATCGAATTGACCGCGATCAATCAGTACTTCGTCCAATCGAAAATGGTCCGCAACTGGGGCCTGAATCGGCTCGCCGACAAGCATTACCACGAATCGCTCGGCGAAATGAAGCACGCCGATATGCTCATCGACCGGATTATCTTCCTGGAAGGTGTTCCGGAGATCGCCCGCTACGACGTGATCCGCGTTGGCACGAACGTGAAGGAGCAGTTTGAGTTCGATCTGGAACTCGAGACCAAAGGCGTCAACTCTTACAACGACGCGATCAAAGTCTGCCTGGACGCGAATGATGGCGGCAGCCGCGAGTTAATCGAGCGAATTCTGGTCGAGTCGGAAGAGCACGTCGACTGGCTGGAAGCACAGCTCGACCTGATCGGCACACTAGGGGTCGAAAACTACCTGGTGACGCAAGTCGGTGAAGACGCTGAAGGGCACTGATTCGCAAGCAGACGACGAATACGACTGTGGCAGGCCGTGCAGCCCGTGCCTGCCCCAGTGCACTTCATGATGTCGCGCACTGACGACGCGTCCGTCAGTTCTGCGGCCGTGACGACCTCAGAACGCGCGATTCCAAGGCAGTGGCAGACGACTTCGTCAGTCATCGTCTCTGACCCTGATAGTTCCATTTGTGACTCCCGTACCGATTGGCCTGATCTCACCAGGTATTCTCGTCGCGTCCACTCAACGATATTGAGACAGAGTCTCAATATCGTCCTATTCTAGCTAGGAACGTCGGGGCGTCAACCCTGTGGCCTCTTGAACTCACCTGACACAATTTCCCCGATCAATCAGCAACTCAGGTGTGCGAATCGGATCACCCTCGCTCTGCCAGTTGCCGATGCCTATACTCGCTATCTGCTGACACTCGGGTCCGTCCCGCTCAAAGAATTTCAGAGGAGAAACCGTTCATGTCGACCGACACCCCCACCGCTCCCACCTCCGAAGCTGCACCTGCCGCACCTGAAGCTCAAGGCTGCTGTTCCTCGCAGGACGCCAGTGCCTCAGCACAGGGTTGCTGCTCGTCCGGTTCTGCCACGGCTCCGACTGAGGCACCGCTGCAGCAGTTAGCCCCACCACCGGAAAATGACTACGTCTACGATCCCGCATGTACGGATGCGGCCGTACGCATCACCGAGAAGGCCTCTATCGAGATTAAGCGGTTCCTGACGGAGAAGAACGTCCCGGACGGCTGCGTTCTGCGAGTCGCTCTGCAGGGCGGCGGTTGCAGTGGATTCGAACCACACCTGGGCTTCGACAATCGCGTCGATGAAGCGAACGACGTCGTTTCCGAGCAGTTCGGAATCCCGGTCGCCATCGACCAGAAATTCCTGATGTTCATGCAGGGCACGACGATTGATTACCTCGACGGCATTGATCGCCGTGGATTCAAGTTCGACAATCCGAACGCCACCAGCTCTTGCGGTTGCGGCAAGAGCTTCTCAGTCTGAGATCGAACGGCGGACGACAATTTCGATAAGACTTCAATGTCCCGGATGCTTCCGAGCGTCCGGGACATTTTCTTTTGCCGGGGGCACCGATGCCGGAGTTTCAGATCGCTGTTCTGCCGGGCGACGGCATCGGGCCAGAGGTCGTCGCCGAGTCAGTCCGTGTCCTGCGAGAGATTGAATCTCACCTCGATGGCGTGGCGTTCCAGTTGACCGAGTACCCGGTCGGCGCCGCAGAGTACCTCAGAAACGGTGATCCACTTCCCGATGTCGCCTTTGAAGCCTGCCGCGCTGCTGATGCAGTTCTTCTGGGAGCCATGGGACTTCCGGAAGTACGCTGGCCCAACGGTAAAGAGATGACTCCGCAGATCGACCTGCGAGAGAGACTGGATCTCTATGCGGGCGTGCGTCCCATCCGACTGTACCACGCGGACGATTCTCCGCTGAAGAACTACGCAACCGGCGAGATCGACTTTGTCATCGTCCGCGAAAGTACTGAGGGGCTTTTTTCGGCCCGGTTGTCCGAATCCGCACCAGACAGCGGGGAAGTCCGCGACGTCATGCGAATCACTCGCGAAGGTGCCGAACGCGTCTGTCGCACGGCATTCGAACTCGCCATGAAGCGGCGTAGGAAAGTCACGCTGATCGACAAGGCCAACGTGCTGCCGTCCATGGTCTTCTTCCGCCAGATCTTCGACGAAGTCGCCGCTGAATTTCCAGACGTCGAAACCGAGCGGTACTACGTCGATGCCGCCGCACTGTTTTTCGTTCAGCGACCACAGTCGTTCGATGTGCTGGTCACAGAGAATATGTTCGGTGACATCCTCAGTGATCTGGCAGCGGGCCTGATCGGCGGCATGGGCATGGCCCCGTCTGCGGATCTGGGGGACAACTGCGGGGTCTTCCAGCCCTCCCACGGAACCGCTCCGGATATTGCCGGCCAGGGAATCGCCAATCCAATCGCAATGATTCTCTCAGTCGCTCTGATGCTCGAATGGCTGGACGACCCCTCGTGTCACCGAGGCGCGGCAATCGTCAGGAGCGCGGTCGAGTCCGTCCTTGCCAACCCAGCTAACCGAACATCCGACCTCGGCGGCAGCCTGACGACATCACAGCTTGGGGACAGAGTCGTACAGAAAACCGCACACGTCGATTCGTGACTTCGCGGAGCCAGCTTTCAATCAAAGTCAGCAAAGTTCTGGAGGAGCCGCAGGCCGACACTCTGACTCTTTTCGGGGTGGAACTGCGTCGCATGCAGGTTTCCACGGTGAATCACGGACGTGAAAGGAACGCCATGGTCCGTCCGGGCTGCGACGACGCCCTCATCATCGGGGGCAACAAAGTAGCTGTGTACGAAATAGACGTACGAGCCCTGTCCAATCCCTGCGAACAGCGGCGAAGGCTCCGAACCGGCAAACTCCAGTGAATTCCAGCCCATGTGAGGAATCTTCAATCCGGGCTGATCCTCAAAGCGAACGACTTTGCCCGGCACGATCCCGAGCCCTTCCCATTCGCTGTCTTCGTAGCTGACGTCAAACAGCAGCTGCAGCCCCAGGCAGATTCCCAGGAACGGGCGTCCGGATTCCACATGGTCCCGGAGGGGCCCCACCATGCCCTTGCGGTGTAGTTCGCCGATCGCATCGCGGAACGCACCGACGCCGGGTAGCACGAGCTTTGGTGCATCAGCAAGTTCGTCTGCCCGGGTGCAGATGACCGCTTCGACGCCGAGCTTCTCAAACGCCTTCTGCACGCTGCGAAGGTTGCCCATACCGTAATCAACAATGTGAATCATGCTGCTCCCTGAC
>CAYSJO010000473.1:0-2999 GCA_964431285.1 uncultured Planctomycetaceae bacterium | reverse complement strand
AGACTCCCCGGAAGGAGAGTGAATTGGCAAATTCGACGGTCGGAATGCCTATCTATCTGTTCCGGTGGGTGCCAACAATTTGAGCGTAGCACACCCCGGGTCTCTCGGCCTCTCCGCGATCATCTCCCGAATGAATCTTCGAGGTAATACCGGATCATTCAGACGTTTCCATACGTCCTGATCGTTTTCAGCAGCATTCACTTGACCACATCGAACTCGCTGAGAGCATGCCACCATGGCCCCCAAAACCGCATTCTCGACTCTAAGCTGCCCTGACTGGTCGTTTCACGACCTCGTCAAGTATGGCACGAACTACGGTTTCGATGGTGTCGAAATCCGGCTGCTGCAGCGAGAGACAGATTTGCTGGTTCATCCGGATCTGCAACCTTCGCAGCTTGCCGAGCGTGGCCGCGAACTGGATGACGCGGGATTCTCAGTCTGTGGCCTGTCCTCATCAGTTTGTTTTCACAATCCGGATGCGCGTGAACGCGACAGTCAGGTCGACACCGGACGCCGTTACCTCGACATCGCCCGGACACTCGGTGCCCAGTGGGTTCGTGTATTTGGAGACGTGCTGCACCCGACAGAGAGTGGCTCCATCGACGTCAACAAGGTCACCCTCGAGCAACGTCGTACAGCCACGGCGCAGGTTGCGGATGGGTTGCAGCGTCTGGGCGAATACGCCGACACACTGGGTCTGTCGGTCATCATCGAAACTCACGGTGACTTCGCCGATACGACCGTCATGGGTGAAACACTCGACCAGGTGGATTGCCCGGCCGTCGGCGTTCTCTGGGATACACATCATCCCTGGCGCTTCTTTGACGAATCTTTGCCGCAATCGTTCGAGCGACTGCGCCCGTGGATTCGACACACGCACTGGAAGGACTCAATCGTCCGCAAACAGCCGACAACGACCAAGCTGACGGAATCCGCGGCCGGCGAGGCTCATGAACTGATGAGCGGACACCGGCATTCGGACTACGTGTTGTTCCGCGGCGGCGAGTTCCCCGCTTTGGAGTGCATGTGGCTGCTCCGAAACACGGGCTACGACGGCTGGTTCTGCTACGAGTGGGAAAAAATGTGGCATCCCGAGATCGAAGACCCACACAACGCATTGCCCCTGTTTCCGCCGAAGATTCACGAACTGTGGTCCGTTGTCGCCACGGAACGGCGGTGATTCCGTTCCGCCTCATCCAGTTGTCAGTCAGCTCTGGAGTCGCGTTCGTCCGATGAGGATTCTCGTTACAGGAAGTGCCCTTCCCCTGAAAAAACTCCAGCTGGACAGAACGCGCGTGACGAAAGCTGGAATGGAGAGATTCCGCCAGACCGTACCCGGTTGCAACGTGTCGGGTGTGGCGCTCGTGAGCAGTTCCAGGACATCGCCCGGACCCGTAGCCCCAGCGGCGCCAGAGTCTCCAACTCAACCCGCAAACACCAACTCTTCAACCACACTGGCTGCAAGTGACGATCCCGTTCGGCAGGCTGTGGGATGGTGTGTCAGTCGGGGATTCAGCCTGCACATCATCAGTGGAGGTGGACCAAAGCCGATCAGAAACCCTGCCGATGTGCCGGACGGACCTTTGCAGGTTGGCTCGCTCATCATTAGTAAGAACCGACCGATCGAGTCAGAGGACTGGCACCACCTGAAGGCACTGCGTGGTCTCAATTCTCTGGTGGCGCGAGACGGGAGATTTGATGACGCAGCTCTCGCACATCTGGCCGACTCGCCCAGTCTGAAGACACTGCAGTTGCTCGACACCTCCGTAACCGGTGCGGGCCTGCAGCGTCTGCCGCCAATGCCGGCACTCGAAGATCTGGTGCTGGGCACACAGAATCCGCAACGTCGGGCGACCGGCATTACAGATGAAGCCCTGATATACGTGAGTCGAAGTCCGAAGCTACGGAAACTCGTCCTGAGTAGTTGCGAGATTACGGATGATGGTCTGGAGGCACTGACGAACCTCGACGGTCTGCGGGAACTGTCACTGCGTCATTGCCGATTGACCGATTCAGCCATCGAACATTTGAGTGACCTGAATCTGCAGACTCTGCATCTGTAGGGCAACACAATCACGGATGCATCCGCCCCGGTGATCAGCGAAATCAAGACGCTTGAGTCACTGACTCTGAAGGGGACACAGGCAGGTGACATAACGTTCCGGCAGCTCTGCAGCCTGCCGCGTCTGCAACTGCTGGATATGGAAGGCACCAGGGTGACGGATGCGGGACTTGACGAGGTCTCGAAACATCGTCGTCTGCAGACGCTGGTCCTGAGTGGGACGGCCATCACAGACGCCGGCCTCAAAAAACTCCACGAATCGCGCGGGCTGCGGACGCTTTCGCTGCAATCGACGCATTGCACACTGGACGGGGTCAACCAGTTCCGCGCGGTCAACGATAACTGCAAGGTCTCATTCAGCCAGGCCACGGGTGCGCCGGGTGCTTCGGTCAGTGCCAGTCCCAATTCAACCGTGGCAGAGTCCGGCATTCACGATTAACGACGACGACGAGGTCCCTGAGTTCTACGCGAAGAATCCGAATCCGAAACTGCGGGCCTTTGGATGGATGCTCAGCCGAAACGTCAAGGTCAGCGTCTCATACCAGCAGGCTGACGAGCAACGTCGGACAAGACCCGTTAAAGATTTCGACAACGTGCCGACGGTTCCATTCGTTGTGAGCGATGTGACGATTCAGTCTGACTCCCGCATCAAGCCAACCGAGTGGGCCTTTCTCGGCGCACTCCCGAATCTGGACAGTCTTACGGTCTATCTTCCAGACTTTGAGGATGCGGCACTGTCATTTATGGAGGGGCATTCGGTTCTGACGAGCGTGCAGCTCATAAACACGCGCGTGACTGACGCCGGCATCCAGATACTGACGACGATTCCCCGGCTTTCCACAGTCGAGTTGAACTGTTTTCTCGGCTCAACGGACATCACAAAGTTCTCCGACGACGCGATGAAGCACCTGGTCCGCATCCCACTGTTGAACCGACT
>CAYSJO010000472.1:0-10054 GCA_964431285.1 uncultured Planctomycetaceae bacterium | reverse complement strand
ATGCTTATCTGGTCCGGCGTACGGCTTCGGCAACTCGGTGTTGTTATGAGCCAGGTGGATCTTCCGATCGATACGATTGTCACCATGAAGCTTCGCATAGTTCATCCCCGTAACGACCACGAACTTCACCGAGTCGGATTTGTCTGCACCCGGCAGCGTTCGGAACGTGGCGGAGGGCCCGTCGCGTAATTCGTCCTTGTTCGGGCCAATCCACGAGACCACTCGATATTCTGTGCCGGGAGAAAGGCGTGTGAAGACCTGTCGGGCGATGAAATCCCGGTCGGGTGATGCCGTGAGCGTTCTGGATCGAATTGGACGCTCTTTGCTGTGTAACCTTTGAGCCGGCTCGATCTGAAACCGAACGGCGCCAGTGGCACCCGGGACATCGCCTTTAACAAGCCGGTCTGATGCAGTCAGACGAACCTGGACCACTGCGCTGCCGGGCGTGACTTCACCGAGCATGATTCCTTGTCCCGCGTAGACGTCGGGCGGTTCGAAGTCCGGTCGCACGGTGCCATCATGCGAGATCAGCGGCTGAGCGTTCTCGACACGACCCAGCGGTCGACACCCCGGCCCCAGATCCTTTACTCCCAGGTCGCCGTCCATCTTATCGGCCAGGCCGCGGAGTCTGGCCACAATCTCCGGATGATCCTGTGCAACGTCATCGGCTTCCGAGATGTCCGTTTTGAGGTTGTAAAGCTCACCCTTCGTCAGCAGCAGTTTCCACTCTCCGCTGCGCACAGCCTGCAGGTTGAATCCGCGAAAGTAATAGAATGCCTCGTATCCTGACTTCGCTTTTTTTTCGCCGGCCAGCAGTGGCCAGATGTCGTGGCCGTCCAGCTTGCGGTCGGTCGGCACTTTACCCTCGGCAAGTCTCGTAAACGTCGGCAGGATATCCATCGTGCTGGTGATCGCGTCCGTTTCCGTACCGTGCGGAATCTTCCCTGGCCACCAGGCAATCGTGGGAACGCGCATTCCGCCCTCAAACGTGCTGCCCTTGCCACCGCGGAGTGGATCATTGATCGCGCCATGACGAGGCTGACCACCGTTGTCGGAGGTGAAAAGTACCAGTGTGCTATCGTCCAGGCCGAGTTGGCGGACGGTGTCGAGCACCTGTCCAACGCTCCAGTCAAGTTCCTCGACCCAGTCGCCAAACAGTCCGTGCTTCGATTTGCCTTGGAATTGCTTACCGGGATACAGTGGGAAGTGCACCGCCGTGTGTGGCAGGTACAGAAAGAACGACTCGTTCTGATGCTTCCACAGAAAGTCGACCGCTTCCTGCGTGTAGCGTTCGACGATGGACTGCTGGTCATCCTGCAGCACTCGCTTGAGAACGGTCTCATTACGCATCAGAGGCAGCGGCGGCTGGCCCCTGCGACCTGGACGCGGCTTCGGCAACGGGACGCCAAAGTTGCTCTTCACCCCATCGGACGACGGGCCCATGTCGTTTGAGTAAGGCAGCCCGAAGTAGTAATCAAAGCCGTGCTTGCGTGGCAGAAACTTCGGCTGATCACCCAGATGCCATTTGCCGATGATCCCCGTTGTGTAGCCCGCGTCCTTAAGAGTTTCGGCAACCGTCACCTCATCAGAATGCAAGCCGGTCTCGAAGCCGGGAAACAGCACATGAGGAATCGTGAGGGCTCGTTTCGGATAGCTCCCCGTCATGAGTGAAGCCCGAGACGGTGAACACACCGGAGCCGCGTAGAATGACGTGAGTTTCCGACCTTCCTCAGCCATACGATTCAGATTCGGCGTGCGGTTCACTTTGGAGCCGAACGGCTCGATGTCCGCGTATCCGAGATCGTCGATGTTGATGACGATAAAGTTCGGCGGCGGCTCAGACGCTGGTTTCTCGGCGGATTCCGCACGAGTGGTCAGGACAAGCAACCCGAGGACTATGCCATTGACGCATTGGAAACGGGTACGAAGTCTGGACGAGTTCATTGGCAGGTTCCCAGGACGATAACTGACAGCCACGTTGTAACTTCAAGAGACGACTGCGCGAATGAAGTGGCCTGTAGCCTGGGTCGCGACGACGGGCTAAAGTGCTCTGTGTCATGCATCACTCGTGAGGGCTGTTCCTTCCTACTCCGAATCATCGAGCCGCCGTACGTTCCAGGCCGGCCGATTCCGAGCTACGTGAGACATCCGCATGCTTCCTGCCGGACTGTGAATGAGATGAATGCCACTCGATTGTTTTGCTGTCTTATCGTGTTGCTGGTGACCAGTGACGTTGTTGCGCAGGATGATGACGAAGACGCGGCCCGAGAGGTCGATGCAGAACTCGCTGAGTCGGAACGAGACTTGAAGTTCGCCCGCGAGCACGTTGAGTTCCTTGCACAGCGCATTGAGCGGCTGCGGAAACTGCGTATGACTCGAATGTCTGTGGCCCGGACGAAACAGGTAATGAAGAAGGCCGAGGACGACGGTGACGAGGAACTTGTGGACGAACTTGATGATCGTATGCACGAGCTGGAGCTGGACATGGACCTGTCATGGTCCTTGCTCGAACTGAACGACGAACGCTGGCGAGTCCGCGAAGTGCGGGGCGAGATAACGCGAGTTGATCCGCTGTTTAGCGCGACAGAGCGGTTGCATGTGTTGCAGCGGGAACGGATCGAGCTGACGGAGAAGCTGTTCCGCGTTTATCGCGAAGGACCGGAGGCCGATGAAAGACCGCTCGAGGAACGTGCTGAGCGACTGAGCGGTGTGTTCGGATTGCGTTTCGCACACTTGGAGCTGTCGCGGGAAATCGAGTGGGCTCGCGAGGAAGGTGAAGACGATGCAGTCGAGGAACTGAAAGAGGTCCTCCGGGAGCTGCGCGACCTGGACGAGGAACCGGAGAAACTCGACCGACCAGCGGGCAATGCCCGGGCGCTCCAATTGTACAAGACGGCCGGGCCAGTGATGTTGAGCGACGCTCAGATTGCTGCGGCTGGCAATCTGGATTTCACCACGGAAATCATTCCGCTGCTGAAGACCGCCTGTTTCGAATGCCACGATCAGGAATCAGCGTCCGGCGATCTCAATCTGCAACTGCTTGTGTCCCGCCAGCCGCTCTTGGTGAATCGGTCGCACTGGATCAACGTGATCGCCCAGTTGCGCAACCGTTCGATGCCGCCGGCTGAGGAACCTCAGCCGAATGAAGCCGACCGACGACGGCTCGTTGCCTATCTGTCGAATGCAATTCACAACTTCGATTACGCAACCGTGCGTCAGCCGGGTTTCGAATCGGCCCGACGTCTGACTCATGAGGAATACAACAACACAGTCCGTGATCTGTTTGGAGTCGACCTGCGTCCGGCCGACGACTTTCCGGTTGACCTCACCGCAAGCGGCGGCTTCGACAACAGTGCGAACAGTCTGTTTATTCAGCCAATCACAATGGAACGATACGTCGGTGCGGCCGAGGACATCATCCGTAGCGCATTGCCGGAATTTCGGGCAGCTCGGAATCATCAGAAAGCCTATGACCTCGTTTTCGGAGTTGCGGAGAGAGGGACGGATGCCTCCGCAGCTCGATCCATTCTGAATCACTTTGTGACGCGTGCGTTTCGCCGTCCTGTGGCAGATGACGAAGTCGATTCACTGTTCGAACACTATCAGCGTCGTGTCGCGGACGGTGCAGGTCACGAAGCGGCTATTCGTGAAGTCCTGCAGATCGTGCTGGTGTCACCCAGCTTTCTGGTCAGAACAGAATGGAACCGCGACACCGACAAAGCGTATACCGTCGATGACTGGGAACTCGCCAGCCGCCTGTCGTATTTCCTGTGGGCATCGATGCCGGATGACGAGCTGTTTGGCCTGGCACGCGAAGGCAAACTGCATCAGGCAGAAGTACTCAACGCACAGATCAGCCGGATGCTTGCCGATTCACGGGCGGATTCGCTCGGGTCACAGTTCGCTGCCCAATGGCTGGGCTTTAATGATCTTGGTCGAGTGCGACCGGGACCAATTGATAATCCCTGGTGCACGGACTCTCTAATCGCGGCCATGCAGGACGAATCCGCGATGTTCTTCACGTCGCTTGTTCGCGACAACGATTCCATCGAGCGGATCGTTACAGCCGACTACACGTTCCTCAATCAGGAATTGGCGCGGCACTACGGAATGAAGAACGTAACCGGTCCTCACATGCGGCGTGTGTCCATGCAGACGAACACACGTGGTGGCATCTTCGGTCAAGGGAGTATCCTGGCCGTGACTTCGTTCCCCGGAAGGACCAGTCCCGTCATTCGCGGAAACTGGATCCTGTCAACGCTGCTTGGGACTCCTCCACCGTCCCCGCCTCCTAACGTCAGCGAGTTTGACGATCGGATTGCCGACAACCGAAAGTTGACGCAGCGGCAGAAAATGGAACTGCACCGCACAAATCCGAACTGCTATGCCTGTCACAGTCAGATTGACCCTCTGGGTTTCAGTCTTCAGCAATTCGACTGGTTCGGCCGATACCGGACGAAACATCGCGGCAAAGACGTGGATGATCGTGGGGAACTTCCGGACGGAACGGAATTTCGCGGTGTCGACGGATTGCGAGGCGTCCTGGTTGATCGCAGGCTGGACGATCTCGTGTTTCAGATTACTCGCAAAATGTTGACGTATGCGATTGGTCGTCAACTGGAATACTACGACGAAGCCACCGTACGCGAGATCGTCGCTGCCGTGCAGGATGATGACCGTAAGCTGCAGACACTGATCCGAGAGATTGTCCACTCAGATACGTTCCGCATGAAGCAGATCCCGTTCAGCGTAGCGGCCGAGTAATCGCCCTGGAGAGAGTATCCATGTTTGGAAACTGGCACATTTCGCGTCGAACGATGTTGCGGGGCCTGGGTGCAGCCGTTTCACTTCCCATGCTGGAAGTCATGACCGGCCCGACAACGCGGGCAGCGGAGGCGCAGAAGCCGACGACTCGGCTGGCATACCTCTATATTCCCAATGGAGTCGCCGAAGGCGCGTGGCAACCAGAGAAGACGGACGAAGGCGGAAGACTGCAGAAGCTCAACCGCTGGATGTCGCCCCTGGAACCGCACCGCGACTCTCTTACGATCTTCCGCAACATGTGGACGCCTCGCGGGAACGGACACATCGCAGGCACCGCAACATGGTTGACCGGAGGTGCGTTCCATTCCGAGAAGATCGATGCTGGCGGAACGTCGGTCGATCAGATTGCCGCAAGGCATTGCGGATCACAGACACTGTTGCCATCCCTGGAATTAAGTACCCGCGGAGAAGGCATCTTTACCAGCAGTCTGCCTCGCAACACGATTTCCTGGATCGATGCACTCACACCGTCCTCACGTGACATCGAGCCTCGCGCTGTGTTCGATCGCATGTTCCGAGTCGGCAAGACGGGGCTTTCGAACACGTCCGTCATCGATCTGGTCCTCAGTGACGCAAAGCGATTGAAGCGACGTATCAGTGACTCAGACCAGAAGAAGATCGACGAATATCTGGACTCCGTCCGTGCGATCGAGCGGCGCATTGCATTTGCCGAACAGCAGCGCCAGCGAGCGAATGCGAATCCGTTATTACAACGTGCACTCGTGCGTCCTGATAATGGCATCCCCGAAGATCAGGGTGCGTACATGCGATGGATGCTGGACATGATCGTCCTCGCCTTCTGGTCCGATGCAACACGAGTCAGCACATTCATGCTCGATCACGGGCAGAGCAACCGTTATTTCGATTTCATCGATGATGTCAAAGGGACCTGGCACGCGCTGTCTCACTGGAAAGACATCAGTGGTAAAACCGAGGACGATGACGGAAAAACGTCCTGGTCATCCCGCGACGAAAAACGAGACATGTACAATCGCGTCACCACATGGCATACACAGCAGGTCGCCTACCTGCTGGCCCGGCTGAAAGCGATCGAGGAACCAACCGGCAGTCTACTCGACAACAGCATGATCGTTTACGGATCGAGTCTTTCCGACGGACATGAACATTCGGCAGAAGACCTTCCGCTACTGCTGGCTGGCGGAGGTGGTGGGACGATCAAATCCGGCCGACTCATCAGCTACCGACGCCAGACATCGATGTCCAATCTGCACCTGGCACTGCTTCAACGCCTTGGTGTACCAGCGGAGCGATTCGCCGATAGCTCGTCACCGGCTTCACTTGGGTGATGAGCATGTTCTCGAATCCGCACGCCGTTCATTCTGCTGCGTCGATGAATGGGACGAGGCGATATTCCAATCCGACTTCGGAAGTAGGAGTGAATTCGCGGACCAGTTCGATCAAGACGGTACTGTTGTCGCCCCGCGTGACGTTGTGTGGTTCGTTCAGCTCCACACGCACACCGAATCCGCCTCGGTCGATGACAATCGTCTTCGCGGCAATTGCGGTTTCCGTCAGGTCTCCGACCTTGGCTCCACGCTCGTCGAGTAACGTCACTGACGTCGGTTCGACTGGTTTCTTCAGCTGCCGAACCTTGTTTGCGACAAACGGGATCATTTCGAACGCTTCCGTCACGCGGCCGTGCAGCTTGCTGTTCGTCCACAGGTTGAGCAGATTCAACTGGCGACTCTGGTCTAGTTGGACGTGACAGCGAATGGCATCTCCCTCGAATGTGAACGAGCGTGAGACGTGCATCGAAGTGTCACGGACCGGTCCCGATCCTGTCACAGTCGTGCCAGTCAGCGTGGCGTTGAAATGTTCGCTGTCAGCCGAAACCAGCGGTCGACCGTCGGCACATGTTCCAACGGCCGAGTGAATGTGGAAGTTACGCCACAGCGACGGATCCATGCCTCGTACGTAGTCACCATTCAAAGTGGATGCAAGAACGGGACCCCGCCCTGGTATGTGTAACTGGCACAGCATTCATCCACCGTAACCGCAGTTGCCGGCGTTCGCGTTACTGTTCCATTTTGGGCTCATGCGTCCGTGATAAGTGACCGCGTAGTAGTTCTTGCGGCGGGCTGCGAACCATTCATTGCCGTCATTGACGCTGTCTGTAAAGTCCGGACCAGGGAAGCCCTTCCACTTGAATCGTCCTTCGGTCCGAATCGACGTGTGCGGATAGAAATTCGTCCGGGAACTCCATGGTCCGGCCGCAATTGGTCGTTCTGCCAGTGTGTAGCTGAACCAGTTGCTCAGTCGATCGTGGACTTTCCGAAATCGTTCGTCACTCAGGTCCGCAATGACTGACAGGTAGGTACACATGGGATACGCCCCATAATGGTACGCGTACGCGAATCCTTCCTGAATGGAACCCGACGGTCCCACACCGACTCGTTCTCCCCATCCACCGTTAACGAATCGATCGAAGTACGTTTCGAACAACTCCTTCTGCAGTGGATCATCAGTCGCAGCAACGCAGTACCGCAGCGCTGTGGGAATCAGGGCAAAGGAGTTGCCATTCACTCGAGCCCAACTGCGGCAAAAGGCCAGACGATCACCAGCGACGAGAAATGCATCACGTAGAAGTTTCTTGATTTCGTCAGGTGCATCTGACTGCTGAATGATCCGCCAGGCCGGCCGCCAGTAATGCCACGCGTAATTCGAGAACTCATAACCCATGTTGGCAAAAGGCCTTCCGACAGCGACGGCCACATGGTCGTTCGGACCGATTGAACGCAGGCCCGCAATCAGATCGCGAATTGCGAGGTTCAATGCGGCTCGATTCTTATGAGCGGGCCAGTGATGCATCACTCGGTCACTTAGCGGCGGTCGCCAGTAGTTGGAATTCAAAGTGATGAATCCGTCTCGCTGTGGAAGGTCGGTGACTTTGATCTCGTCGCCATTGTCATTGGTCACGACAAAGTCCGTGTCACCAAGCGTCTTCAGCCAGTCGTGAAGCCGAACCTGATAGCCGTTCCAGAAAACGCGGTCATCGTGATAGAACGCTCCACCCTGGATCGCCTTTGCGGTAGCCTCGTCCGGTGCAAACACGGCCGAGAAAGCTCGCTCTCCGCGTTGCGTGACTTCGGGATCTCGATCGAAGCGGTGTTTGACTTCAATCAGAAAGTCCCCCGCTCGGCTGCCGCCGCCCGCTTTTCGATGTCGTCGCTGGTCTGTCGGCACCTGTTTGACGTCGCTGACGTCGAGTATCAGTACCTTATCGTCATACTGACCGGGTTCATTGAATTCGACCTTGTTGCGGACGAACCCGAGCGTCCCGTCTGTTTCGAACAGGACTTTTCCGTCCGGTGCCGTCAACGTGAACAGGCGAGTGGAAGGTTGATCCCACTCTGCCGTGACGACATGCAGTCCGCGCGCCCCGCGCGGAACGTAGATGTAACTGCGATTGAGCATGTCTCCATGCGCGTGCAGGAATGTCGCGTTCCCCGAGATCCCATACGGCAACTCTGGATCGACCCTCAGTGTAACATAGTGGTCGGTCGAACCCACCAGAACGACGCGGTACACGCCCGGCTTACCAGCCGGGATCTGATACGTGAAGGATCGCTTGGCGTACGCGGCCAGGCGGGTGGGATCAGAGAACGTACTCCAGCGAAACATCGGGACCTCGCCCTGCATGCGAGTCCATGCGTAATACCATGCTTCGTGATCCCACGCCCCGGTCGGATTCTGGTAGGCGGGTTCGGTCACGCCATCGTCGGGAACAACTTCGCGCACGACCGTGTTGCCATCCGGGTCATAGACTTTGATCAGTACTTCACGAGGTCCCTGTTCGAACAGGTTGAGGTCCCGTACATCGACCGAGAGCGTGAAATCCTTCGCTTCACGATTCACCACGAATGCAGTGACACCACCGTGCATGCGGTATGTCTGATTGGCGGCGGCTGTCGAAATGGTCGATATGAGGGCAAGCAGGCAGATGGTGTGTTTCAGACGTTTTCAGTTCTTGTGGCTTCTGGAATACCTGGGATGTTCATTCGACGCCTTCAACAGGCCGTTTGGGTACTCAACGAGTTGTGAAGTTGTGTGCCACTGGCAGGTGCACTAAGGATTGGCATTCGGCGGCGGCTTAGCCGATGGCTCATTGACGGTGAATGTGCCGAAGCGCTGACTGTTATGGTACGCGTGCTTACTGCCAAACAAGGTGTGGTAACTGCGAGCCTTGCCGGACGAAGTGCTGATCTGGAATTCCAGAAGAAACTCGTCCTTTGTCGCGTCAATCCTGAGGAGCGATAGAGGTATAAATGCTCTAATCTCGTATCCGCCATCCGTATTGGCTGACGACGTTCGAATCTCGGGCGAAGCGACCTGCTGAGCTCCTGCTGCCTTGTAACCACTTGAGGCCAGGTCACGTGCCTGTGGAGCCAGGAACACTTGACCGATTCCTTCGACATCAGGCATGCTCCCGAAGACTTCCACGCATGAGCCTTTCCACGGAGTCAAATTATGCTCGACCTGACCGTCACGAACATGAGCGACAAGTGCCAGATCATCAGCGGCGATGGCAACACGCATTGACGCCACGGATTGGTCACCGTTCTTAACTTCAAACTGTGGTTGTTCGGACAGAAGTTGTGGTAGCGCGTCGAGCGATTCAACAGGGTCAAGTGACGGTAACAACTTCGCGGCGATTGACTCCGGTGCGATTGAACCGAGTGCCGGTGGATCACCTGAATACGAAACAATGCGGTAGGACATTCCGACCACACCAGCGGGAGTCAGCCCGTGTGCCAGTTCAATCAGGATTGTGTCGTTCAGGCCGCGGTAGACTTCTCTCGGTTCGTCGAATTCAATCAGTGCTCCGTAACCGTTGCAGTCAATGAGCACGCCAGCTCCCTCAAGGGATGACGCCTCGCCCGTTCGTAGACCAAATCCGTGTGAGCCTCGCGCGGACTCATCGTCGAGAACACCGGCGACACTGCCGTCTGCTGACAACACGGCGACGCGCGTCCGGTTCTTTTCGCCGCGGGGCTTACCTTTGGGTTTTGCCAGGTCAGCAAATGGAATCATTTCGTAGGCTTCCGTCACTTTGCCTCGCAGCCCGCAGTCCAACGGCAAGCTCGAACGCTGGCACGGATCGCTCAAGCATGAGTGCCTCCGCCCGGCATGCCCGGACAGCATCGAAGACGCTCATCGACGCATGAAAGATTACGTCGCGTACTACAATCACACACGACTACACAGTGCG
>CAYSJO010000471.1:0-16259 GCA_964431285.1 uncultured Planctomycetaceae bacterium | reverse complement strand
AACAGCACCATCATTCCCCGAACTGTCGCGGTATGCTCTCCTTCCTCTTCTTGAGGTGATTCGTACCTCGTTCGACTCAGGCCGGCTCCGCCCGGCCGACTGCAAACAGACCGCTTTCACCAACACATTCCGGCGACGAACGATGAAATGGAATGCGGTGTATCCGGCGTGCGTTAGAACTGCCTCCGTCGGTTCAGGTCCGAACACGGGCGGCCTGGTTCTCAGGGGAATCGGATGGCCAGGACTGCGACCACGGAAAAATGAAACGCGGTGTATCCGGCGAGTGTCAGAACTGCCTCTGTCGGAACAGACAGCAGTCCGGTTCGATTTCGTAATCTGGCGGCAAGGCATGAGAACGGAACGGCTGCCGGGAATCCCATCAGGTAGGCCCATTCGAAGACCAGACTCAACCGTCGGCAGATAAGGAAGTACACGAGGCAGACAGCGAGGAATGTGCCAGCACGCAGCCACTCACCCCAACGACTCCGCTTCTGTTGCGGTGGCGCCGTGCCGCGACGCAGCTTCAAGTCTCCACCCAACGCGTCGAAACAGACGAACAGGCACAGCGGCCAGGTGAATATGAACTGGCCTGACCATAGGCTCAGACATGTCGTGCCGAATGCACCGGCAACGAAGGCGATCGCTCGAAAGAGGAACCGTCCGCCAGGCTGATACAGACGCGCGGGCGTTGCCGTTCGGATCAACAGGCTGACAAGCCCACTGGCCACCAGCAAACTCATCGACACCAGATACCATCGTTGCAGCCACTCGCGCGAGGGCACATCGAAAGCGTACTCCGGCTCGATGGAAAGCAGTTGCGAGGCCAGATCCTGATACTCGTCCTGCGGTACATCGGCGACCGTCAACACTGGCTGATCGGTGACGCTGAGCAGCTGTGGTTCACCGACGTAGACGCACACAGCTCTTGTATGATTTCGTAAGTAAACACGGCCACGATGGACTACGGGCGGCGTCCAGACCAATTCCCCACCCAGCACACTCGTCCGGGCGAGTTCCTCGTATCGCTCGGGATTCGGCCGGGCGAGGATCAGTTCGCCGATTTCGTTGAAGATCAGCAGCTTCCCATCGACGACGATGATCCCTGATTGTCCGATCTCTGGTTCATCAGATTGTGGTTGGTCTGAGTTTTCACGTTTGATGCGACCACTGCCGATGGACCATTTCTCCTCGCCTGTCAGGAAATCAATGCACAGGAACTTCCCTCGAGACGGACGATGGACTTTCGACTGAGCATCGTACAAATCGAATCCGTAGAGATGCCCGTCAACTAGGACGCTGGATGTGACGTCGTTGGAAAGCAGGCGATTCTTTTTCCACACAGATTGAAAGGTGCGTGGGTCTTCGGCGTCGGCCGAACTCGTCAGGTCGGGCATCTGGAGTAGTTGACAACCGGCTCGAAACGGAGCTGAGATCCAGAGGTGCGGTGGATGAAAGATCGGCCAGGCTGAGTGCTCGTCGTAGCCAGCGGACAGATCGAGCCGACCGAGTTGCTCACCGGTCAGCCGATCGAACAGATTGAGGGAGTTCTGAAAGTACCCCACGATCAGTTTCCGACCGTCATGGTCGATTGGGAACGCCGGTGAATAGCTCGCTGGATCGTCGCCGGACGCCCAGACTTCCTGCCCGGTTCGCGCGTCGAGTGCGACCAGACTCGCGCCCTTGCCGCCCACTGGAAGAATGACGTGTCCTTCGATCACCAGCGGTGAGCAGGCGTAGCCAAACCCAATCCCTCCAGTGCCGGAGTAATCGTCGATCACATTGCGCGACCAGATTAGGTCTCCGGTCTCTGTAGCAAGGCACCCGATCAGACCTGCTGGCGATGCGAAGTAAACGAATCCATCTGCGATTGTTGGTGTCGCTCGCGGTCCCGGATACACGCCGGCAGCTTCATATGGCCAGTCATAGCGATACGACCAGACTGTCTCTCCCGAGTCGGCGTCCAGGCACTCTACGTACTGACCACTTAGCGTTTGGGCCTGCGTGTAGACTCGATCGCCAAACGCTGTGAAGGCCGAATATCCCTGCCCAAGCGTGCGCGTCCACAAGACGGGCGGCCCGTTCTGCGGCCACGCATCGGCGATGTGAATTTCCGGTGAGTGCGCGTCGAAATCCGGTCCACGGACAAACGGCCAGCCTCGGTCTTTGACGCCGGGTGGCAGAAACGGTTGCACGGGGTCTGCGGCATGCGAAACCGATAATCCCAGAGTGACGACCAGCCACGTGAAACAGACGGTCGTTGGCGTACTCATCAGGCCCTTTCGGGCTTCATGTCGACAACGTGCTGTCACAGCGATTGCTGTTTGCAGAGACGTCTGTTGCTGGCGTCGTCGAGGAACACGCATTGAAACTTCAATCCGCCAGTTGCCAGAACTCCTCTTCGCCGTCGTCCATGGAATCGCCACCGTCTTTCTTACTTAGCGCCGGAGGCAACGGCGGGGCTTTGACCGAAGGCTTCTTCTCGCCGGGCTTGCTGGAACGGGACTTCGCTTTGGGTTGCGGCTTCGGTCGTTCCGAACCACTCTTGCGAGCCGGCTTCTTTTTCGAGCCTTCCGTGAACTCCAGTTCCAGAATCTCGTCATCGTCGACCGGGATCGACGGACTGCTGGTCGGCCCAGCCTTTCGCACCTTGACACCAGGTTTCGCTCCGTCGCTTGCTTTCCTTGGCGACTTCGCCCTGGCCTGTTCCCTGGCTTTTGCCTTCTCCGGCCTCACTCGAACCTTCTTTGTACCTGCGCCCTTACCGTCGCTGGCGGAGCCAGACCGGGGTGGTTTGGGCCGGGACTTCTTTGCGACACCGCACTGCGGACAGTCGCCTCGATGGTCAAGCGGTTCTCCACATTCGTTGCACAGTGGCACCGGAGCGTCGCCACCGCCGAGCGATTCGACGTCTTCCGCGCTGGCTTCCAGTAGTTCGACGATGTCGTCTTCGCCGTCGATGGCGCGAGGTTTCGGCTTCTTCTTCTGGGCCTTGGCGGCCACGGCCGCCCGCTTGCGAAGTCCCTCGGCCTTCCAGTCTTCATCGGGAGCCGACTTCGCAGCCGGTTTTGCCGGCCGAGCTTTGCTGGTCGCTGCTTTCTCGTCCTTCTTGACGACAGCACCCTGTTCCCGAACGATTTCCGTTTGCGCCTGTTTACCGCTCTTCACGTCCCGTGCTGTGACTTTGACGCGGGCCTGATCGTTGTAGGAGATCGTGACTTCGACCTGTGAGTCCTGCGGCAGGTCCGGCGGCAAGTCCTCAACAATACACGTTCCCAGCTCGACGTACTGGTCATCCCCGGCCGTGCCGCTTTCCACGATCCGCAAGTGGACTCGCTTCTGATTGGGGATCACGGTGCCAAACATCTGCCTGGCGTCAGCCGGCAACGGAGTATTCGCAGGAATCAGATAGTGCGGAAGTCGATTGTCGTCCTGATCGCGAACGATAATTCCCAGACCGCGCGAGTTGACGTTCTGCTGCTTGATGCTGGCCAGTCGCTGCGTGACTTCCTCATTCAGTATCGACTTCGCGAAGTCGCTGTTCGTCAACAACATGCCGGCGTAATAGGTCGCGCCGTGCGAGATGGACTGATCCGGCGAAAGTGATGTGTTCAGCGTGCGTCCGCCGAGCTTCTTGAGTGCGTTGCGAATCATTGGCATGCGCGACGCGCCGCCGACTGTCAGCACAACGTCGACATTAGCCCAGCCCATTTTGTTGTCTTTGAGCATCGCCTGAGTGATGTCGCATGTCCGGTCGACGTGTTTTTGAGTCAGACGTTCAAACTGAGTCTGCTCGACCTGATACGACTTGCGGTCAGTGCCGTGCTGAGCGGTTAAAGCCGTCCTCGGCCGCACGGTCATGCTGCGTTTTGCGTTCTCGACTTCGAGTGCCAGGAACTGCAGGCTCTTGGGAAACTTGCGAGGATCAGTTCCGAACTCCCGCTGGAACTGCCGGGCAATGGCATTTAGCAATGCCCGGTTCCAATCGATGCCACCGAGGTTCAGGTCGCCGGCGCTGGTGATCACCTTCACTTCATTCTTGTGATACTTCACAAGCGACAGGTCGAATGTACCACCGCCAAGGTCGTACACCATGATGCACTGCTCGTCGGCCAGTTCCGTAAACCACAACCCCTCGGAACCCAGCACGTAACACAAGGCGGCCGCAACGGGCTCGTTGATGACATCGACACGCTTGCGCCCGGCCATCATGCCAGCCTCGACGGTCCATTGCCGTTGAATTTCGCTGAACTGGGCGGGCACTGTGATAACCGCCTGCTCGATCGTCCCGATCTGGTTCTCAGCGGCGTCCAGTAGTTTGCGGAGAACCAGTTTGGCGATGTCGATGGGCGTATACGACGTGCCGTCCATGGTCCACGTCTTGGTATCGTCGCCCATGAACCGCTTCGAGTTCTCGACGACGCGGCTCGGTTTGATCACTGCATTACGCTGCGCTTCCGTGCCGACAACGATCTCGCCCGTCTTGTCAAACAGCACGACTGATGGTGTGGAGAGTTCGCCCTCCTGGTTGGCCAGCGTGACCGGTTCACCATGCTCGTTGAGATAGGAGATACACGAGTACGTCGTGCCCAGGTCGATTCCAACGGCGTGCGTCTTAAGCATCTGATCCCGTCTTTCGGACATTCACAACCAGTCCGCCAGAAGTGAATGGCAGAAGTCGCAGAAAGGATGTTGCGAGAATGCAGTCACCGCTCCAGAATTGGGCGGAACGGAATGCACCGAAGGTGGACAGACTTTGACCGCGAACAACCCAGCCATCCTATCATCGCCCATGACAGCTCTCCACCGAACACATCGTGTCGCAGCGCTGACGGCCGCGCTCGCCTGCTTCCTGGTGCCGTTTCTTACTCAAAACGTCCCTGCAGACGAGCCACTGTTCGGTTTGGGTGACAACAGCAGCACCCCAACCCTGCAGACTGGTCGCGCATTTGAGATGGCGTTGGATCGCAACATCGGCCTGGCGTGGCAGGACCAGCATCTGCGTGAAGGACTTCGAAAGCTGTCGCGCAACCGCGAGTTATCCGTCGTGCTCGACCGCCGAATTGATCCCGGCAAACAACTGACGCTGCAGCTTCGCAACATCACTCTGCGAGAGTTGTTCCACGTGATCGCTCTGGAAGCCGACGCGGAGCTGAGTGTTCTGGACAATGTCGTCTATGTCGGTCCACCGGCGACGGCCGGCCGCTTGCGGACCGTTCTCGAACTCGCGTCGTCTCAATTGCCAGGCACGAGTTCGCCCCATGCCGGACGCAGTTTTGAATTGCTCAAGCGGAACACGTTCGAGTGGAACGACCTGGATGAACCGGTCGCGCTCCTGCAGCGAATCGCGCAGCTGTATGGGCTGAAAATCGAATCGATCGAACTCGTGCCTCACGACCTGTGGGCGAGTGCCACGATTCCCCAGGCATCGGCGCCAGCACTTCTGCTGACTGTCCTGGCACAGTTCGATCTGAGTTTTGAATGGACCTTAGACTGGCGCGGCATCCGCATTATTCCGATGCCTGCATCACCACGCGTCGAACGCACGTTCTCGATCCGACGCGGATCGGCGGCGGAAATCGCTGTCGATCTGAACAAGTCGATTCGGGGACTCGCTGTCCAGGCTCGGGGCAGTCGGAGCGTGCGGGCTTCCGGGACTGTTGAACAACTGGAACACGTCGACCGCCTGCTGCACCCCGAACGCGCCGTTGCCGGTCGGCCACGACGTCCAACAACAGGCGCGGTCACCTTCACGTTTCAGGTCAGGAACGCACCATTGATTGCGTTCATGACCAAACTCGAAGAGCAGGCGGGATTCAATTTCGAGTACGATAAGACTGCGATCACGAATGCCGGCATCGATCTGGAAGGCGTGGTCAACCTCAACATGGAGAAGGCAACTGAAGACGAACTTCTTAAGGCGATGTTCAATGACTTCAGTCTGGCATTCGAACGGAACGGCAAAAAAGTGCGTGTCTTCCCGAAGTAGAGTACGACACCGATGAGACGTCTCTTGCCGAAGCGTCCCAGGGCGACGCGGCCTGACCGCGTGTTGTGTGTGACGACACTTGCCTGGTCCACGTGCGCACTCGTGTTTGTCCTCTACTCGACCGTGCTGACTACGATTCTACGGATTGGCCACGAAGGCGAACCCCAAATACTCGAAGCCGTACTGCCTGAAACGCCGGAAACAATCCCCCGCAGATTTGCTCCGCCGATTCCACCACGGACAGTTCTCGTACATACGACTCACGCACAAAGGACACCCCCGCCCCCGTGCAGGAATTTCGAACCGTCGCTCGACTATCGTCTTAATACGGATTGGGAGAATCCCTGGGACGGTTTGCGGGTGCGCATCGAACGTGGCGTCGGTAAGCACTACACGGACGAAACGAAACGCCCCCGCAACGTAGATCGGTGGCTTTCATTCGCTGAGCGGGGACCGGGCGTATTTGGTTTATGGAATGCTGGTCCAGCTGCCTCGACCGACGCCTGGCTCTTTGGCGAAGATATGCTGGAGATCCACGTCAGCCCTGATTACTTCGGTTTGTGGTGGCCACGACGTCGTGAGAAACCCGCACCTGAAGCCTCGGCGATTGCCGGTACCTGGAATGGCGAGTTCTTTCACGCAACGTTCCGTGAGAGCGTCGAATTGACGCTTCGAACATCCGATGCGTTTCCTGTGCCGGGAGAACTGACGATACGTTCCGAGACCGGGAACTGGACGTCGCCCGCGTCGATAACGGCAACGGACGATTCCAACCTGATGCTGAATCTGCGGCGAACAGCCACCGGATCAAGTGCGATCCGGTCCGATCGGTATCTGCTCAAGCTGAGCCGCAATTACGGATGTGGTCTCGGCAGTCGCGGCGGATGCCTGCGACTCAACCGAATCTATCGAGTGGCCGTAGCGTCGAAGGATCCTGACAGCGATGCTAAGGCACACCGTTCGAAGCCAGCTCAGGAGAACTGCCACGCACTGATACGGCGCGAGATCACCGCCCCAGGTCTGACGGGAGACGCTCGCCTTAACACGCATTGGGTAACGCCGTGGGAATACGACGAGTTACGGATCGAAGAAGGCGTTGGCACATTCAACCGCGTTCAACGGTTTGGATTCCGCGAACGCGAACCGGATATCTTCTACTCGACGAATGCCGATCAGAATTCGGAGCAGGCACAAGTTCGCCTCTTCAATGCGGGTCTGCTCGAACTCGACTACGGACACCGGTTCACAGGGTTTCTGGCGGCATGACGGTGGCTAGCAGGCGACAAAAGAGAGCGCGTCCCTCGCTGGCACGTGGACCTGTGAGTTTTTTTACCAATCGTACCGCGAATCCTACGAGCTGAACTTGCCAAAGGTCGCCGCGCTTCCGGTGACGGCAACACTCCGCATTCGGTCAGAGCAGGCCAACTGGTCGGCGCCGGTCTTGTTGACTCTGGGGGCCGAGTCCGAATTGCTGCTTAACCTGCGAAGAGCAGGCATCGCGTCGAACGCAGTATGCTCTGAGGTGTATCGGCTCAAACTGACACCGGATCATGGCTCCGGTATTGGCCGGTGGGGAGGGTGCCTGCGACTCCGGCGGGTCAACTGACGCTGACTACCTTTGTTGCTTCCAGATGGACGCCAGCGTGACTCCACGTGTGCGGTATTCACTGACCAGAACCCAACCCCTAGAGAGCAGTGTTTCTCGGGACGGAGCGTCGGCCTGACGGTGAAAGACGGCAAGGAAGTCTCCCGTCGGCGCGACCGGATCGGCAAAGGCTTGGACGTGGATTTCGTGACGCTGCAGCAACGGCGACTGCTCGTACAACTCGGTCCATTGAGACGGATGCATGACTGGTGCGATCTCAACTGTTTATTCTTTCGGGGCAACTCTCACGAGCTCGGCCAGGACTGATCGCGAAAAGGAATCGCTCCAATAAGTGGTTTGAAGTCCGATCGCCTCGGCTCCGCGGATACCACCGACGTGTACGCCGTAGAAGCTCAGCCAGTGCGGGTGATAGAGGAACAGGCCAGCACTCTGCGCGACAAATACGAGCATCAGCATGGTCCCTGCCAGTCGCGACTTCACTCGCAGCCGATGAAAGATGTTCGCGAATCCGATTCCCGCCAGGACGGCCCAGCCCGGAAATGCGATCAGGAACAATCGCACGCCGTCATAGACGGTGACGCCCGGCAGGCTGAACAACACCGGCGGAGCCAGCACCGAACCGAGGATCAGTGTCCGAGCCGGACAGTTCAGCAGATTCCCTTGATCATTCGTGTGGGCGAAGTCTGAGTCAGACGTACTCTGTGTCCGAGTGATGGTTCCGACACATCCGGCGATTAGAATCAACACAGGTAATGTCGAGGCGAACAGGACGATCGGGTAGTGCCACGGGACGTCACGATCGACGAGTGAACTGCCCAGGTACCAGACATGCAGCATGCTTCGCTGAGTTGTGCGGCTGAAGTAGTCGATCAGGTGCCCGGGAAAATCGAGCCACAGCCATGGCCAGCCCGCGACGAACACAAGACAACCAACGCTGCCGAAGATCGCTAGGGGACGCATCGCCTGACTCCGCCAGTGCCACAAGGCCCACAGTCCGATCAGGGGCGGCAGCAGAATCGCCTGCATTTTGGTCAGCAACGCGGCACCTAGAAGAATCCCAACCACAACCGCGGCACGGTCGCTGGGGCAATTGCCTCGCGTCCACAGACTGGCTGCTGCCAGCACGGTGACCGTCCAGACGAGATTCGTGACGGTTTCGAGTGCGGCCAGATGGGCATGCCCAAACAGCCGAGGCATCAGAACTAAACTGAGGGCCGCCGCGTTGCCAGCAACCGAACCATATTGTCGACCGGTAAAGATGCCGATGACGAGTACCGTCAGTGTGAAGGCGACTGCTGAGCCGAACCGCGCACTGACTGTCACGAATGGTGCGTCATCAAGACCAGCTGGTGGTGCAACCGCCTGGACGATGCGATGAAACACGCCCAGCCAGAGACGACCCAGTGGCGGATGGTCCGGGTTGTAGGCGGCCTCAAACGCATCCATCAGATTGAACGGGTTCAGAATCTCCCAGCCGTATTCGCGCGGGACGAGATCCACCAGATACACGCCCATCTGCACGTTGAACGTCTCGTCAAGCGTGATGCCTGGCCCTTCGGGCAGGGTCGGTCGGCAGTCGGCGGGATCCAGCGTCAGCGTGATCGCGCACAGCGCCACCAGCGAGATGATGGCAGGACCAAAGATCGGCCCGCTGAGGAGGCGTTTCGGCAGGGTCGGTTGATTGGTCAATGACGCTGGTTCAATCATATTTTCCGGACGACGGGCCTGGAGACCCGGCCTACTCGTAAGTCCACCTCTGCCGCCCGATTTTACGGGTGCCGCACAAGCGATCGGCCTGCCAGCCTGGCAGAAGGCCGCATGCACAAGGGCTCGACTCGACGATTCTGGCAGCGACCTGTCGGCGGGGCAAATTCGAAACCAGTGTCAAATTAACAACTTGCGCCGCGCAATCCGGTTTGGCACGAGGTTCGCTCTCGTAGCCCGACGGAAATCCGGGCTGCCCGTGTGTCATGAAATGTCGGAGTTCCGACTGGCGACGGAATTGACCGCCTGAAGGCGGAACTCCAGCAGAGCAACCTGGGAACATCTGAAGAATCCACAGAGGAGAACGGAATGGCGAAGAAACCCAACCTGATTCCACTTGGGGATCGAGTCGTGCTGCAGCGGGATCAGGCCGAAGCAACGACCGCTGGCGGAATCGTGCTGCCGGACTCGGCACAGGACAAACCGCAGCGCGGAAAGGTCATCGCCGTTGGCGACGGACACGTCAAGAGCGACGGATCGAAGCTGCCACTGTCTGTCAGCGCTGGCGACCATGTGCTGTTCAGTTCATACGCCGGAGACGAAATCTCTGTTGGCGACGACGACTTCCTGCTGCTGCGGGAAAGCGACATTCTCGCCACCTTCTAATCCGAACAACTCCGACCTTCGAATTCCGAATTCCGACTTTTTCAAACACGGAGACATCGACCCATGGCAAAAATGATTGCCTTTGATCAGGACGCCCAAGAAGCCATGCGGCGGGGCGTCAGCAAACTGGCTCGTGCCGTCAAGGTCACACTGGGACCACGCGGCCGTAACGTCATCCTCGAGAAGAGCTTCGGCTCACCGACCGTCACCAAAGACGGTGTCACGGTGGCTCGTGAAATCGAACTGAGCGACAAGTTCGAAGACATGGGCGCCCGCCTCGTCAAAGAAGTGGCGAGCAAGACATCCGACAACGCTGGCGACGGCACGACGACCGCCACGGTTATGGCTGAGGCCATCTTCAACGAGGGTATGAAAGCCGTCGTTGCTGGTGTCAGTCCGATCGAAATGAAACGTGGCATGGAAAAGGCCGTGACCGACATCACCGAGCAACTGGCCGGAATGTCGACCGAATGCCGTAATAAAAAGTCGATCGCTCAGGTCGGCACCGTGGCCGCAAACGGCGATTCCGAAATTGGCGACATTCTCTCGAAGGCGATGGCCGAAGTTGGGAATGACGGCGTCATCACCGTCGAAGAAGGCACCAGCCTGGCGACGGACTACGACAAGAAGGAAGGCCTGCAGTTCGATCGCGGTTACCTGTCACCCTACTTCGTGACAGACCCACAGAGCATGGACTGCGTGTTCGAAGACGCTTTCATCCTCGTCCACGAGAAGAAGGTCACCAACATCAAGGACCTGGTGCCCGTCCTCGAAAAGGTTGTTCAAAGCGGCAAGCCGTTGCTGATCATCGCCGAAGATGTTGAAGGCGAAGCCTTGGCGACACTGGTCATCAACAAGCTGCGTGGCACGTTCAAGATCGCGGCCGTCAAAGCACCGGGCTACGGCGACCGCCGTAAGGCCATGCTGCAGGACATCGCCATCATGTGCGGTGGAACAGCGATCTTCGAAGACCTCGGGATCAAACTCGAAAACGTGCAGCTCAGCGATCTGGGTAAAGCGAAGAAAGTCATTGTCGACAAGGACAACACGACGATCATCGAAGGTGGCGGCAAGACGGCCGACATCAAAGCCCGCATCGACCAGATTCGCCGTGAACTGGAAAACTCGACCAGCGACTACGACAAAGAGAAGCTGAACGAGCGAGTTGCGAAGCTGTCCGGTGGTGTGGCTCAGATCAATGTGGGAGCCGCGACCGAGTCCGAAATGAAGGAAAAGAAGGCTCGCGTCGAGGACGCTTTGCACGCAACCCGTGCCGCCGTTGAAGAAGGCATTCTGCCCGGTGGTGGTGTGGCTCTGCTGCGAGCTTCCGCAGGCCTGAAGCCGAAGAAACTCGGTCACGATGCCCAGGTTGGCTACAACATCATCGTCCGAGCCTGCCGCGCCCCGATCACTCAGATCGCGGACAACGCTGGCAAAGACGGTGCCGTGATCTGCGAGAAGGTCATTGAAGAGGAAGGCAACCGCGGCTACAACGCTGCCGATGACAAGTTCGAAGACCTGATCAAAGTCGGCATCATCGATCCGACCAAAGTCACGCGTACAGCTCTGCAGAACGCGTCATCCGTGGCGACTCTGCTGCTGACGAGCGATGCGTTGATCGCTGAGAAACCCAAGGACGACAAGGGCGGTCACGACGAGGACATCTACTAAGCCTCGCGGAATTGCCTGACGAAAAATGAAAAGCCCGGAGCCACTACCCGCTCCGGGCTTTTTTGTTTGCGAAGCTGGCGCACCGAGTCATGGGGAAGAGAATTCGAATGGCAAGGGCATCGTCGCCCTACTCGACCGTTCGGGATCGACGCAGTTGCGTTTTGCGACCCCATCTTCATTGCGAGAGCAGGTTGCGACCGAATGCTTACGCCGGTAAATTCCTCGATCCTGATAGTCGTAACCCCGTGAATAGCTGAGAGAAAGGGAGTCCGATGGTTCAACGTCCTCGCACCAAACTGCACAAGGAACGCAGCACGGCACGCTGCCCCAAGTGTGGCAAAGTGGTTCGCCGCCGTGTTCGCTGTAAGACCTGCAACCGAAAACTCAAATAAGCAAGCGTCGACCGGACTTCGGACCGATATGGCTTGTTCCCTGAGTACCGGTATGGCATCCTCACTGACCTGAGTGTGCTGTCGGCCTGAGCCACTCAAACAGCCCTGTATTTTCAGACGTGATGTTCCTGAAGGAGCTTGATATGTGGCGGATCACTGGTGAGCCCGGAAAAGACCTGTGTGACAGTCATCTCGGAGTTTCTCGCCGCGACATGTTGCGTGTGGGTGGCTCGGGAATGCTCGGCCTGTCGCTCAGTTCCATGCTGCAGCTCAAGGCTGATGCCGCTCAATTGCCATCTGGGGGAACGGGTTGGGGCAAGGCGAAGCACATCATCATGTGCTATCTGCAGGGAGGCCCTTCTCATCTGGACCTCTGGGATCCCAAGACTGGCGTCCCGGACAATGTGAAGAGTGTCTTCAAGCCAATCGATACGAAATTGCCGGGCGTGCAGTTCACTGAACTGCTGCCAAAGCTGGCTCAGGTGAATGACCGTTTCACGATGATCCGGTCGATGAGTTACACACCCAACGGCCTGTTCAACCACACAGCCGCCATTTATCAGATGATGACTGGCTACACGACGGACAAGGTCAGTCCATCCGGTCAGCTCGAACCGCCCGATCCCAAGGATTTCCCGAACTTCGGCTCGAATATCATTCGCCTGAGGCCCCCGACAGTCCCGATGCTGCCGTTCGTCATGCTGCCGCGTCCACTGCAGGAGAGTAATGTCGTCGGCAAGGGTGGAACTGCCGGTTTCCTCGGTCGTTCGTTCGACCCGTACACGCTGTATCCGCCGGGTGACGACCTCGACATGACGAAGATGACGAAGATCAAGATCGACGATCTTCAGCTTCGCCCGGACGTGTTTGCTCAGCGACTCAATCGCCGTGCCAAGCTTCGCGACCAGATCGTGAAACGCATGAAGGTCGTTGACGAAGCGGTGAAAGATTACACGCTGAACGAGTATTACGACCGGGCGCTGAGTCTGATCGTCTCTGGCCGCGCTCGCGAAGCCTTCGATGTGGAAGCCGAACCGGCCGCAATTCGTGAACGCTATGGCCGTAACACGTTCGGTGACTGCTGCCTGCTGGCCCGGCGTCTGGTGGAAGCTGGCACGCGGGTCGTCGAAGTGATCTGGCCGAAAGTGGCGAACTCCGACAACCACTCCTGGGACGTCCATTCGGGGCTGTCCAAACGCATGAAGAACCAGTCAGCCCCAATGCTCGACGGCGGCCTGTCGGCACTGGTTTCTGACCTCGATGAACGTGGCCTGCTGGACGAAACGCTGGTGGTCTGCATCGGCGAATTCGGCCGCAGCCCACAACGCGGCGTCAGCACGTCCGGCAACAACAACTCCGATGATGGCCGCGACCACTGGCCATACTGCTACACCGGCGTCGTTGCCGGTGCTGGATACAAACGTGGTTACGTCCACGGTGAGTCCGATCAAACAGGTTCGGCCCCGCTGCGTGATCCGGTACATCCCGGCAATCTGCTGGCTGGCATCTATCACTCGTTTGGCATTGAGCCACAGACGATTGTCTACAATCACCTCAACCAGCCACGTGAGCTGGTCAAGGCAGAACGCGTCGAAGCCCTGTTTGCCTGAGACCACCCGCATCGAATTGAAAAGCCCACTCGGAGTAGTGTTCCGAGTGGGCTTTTTCTGTTTCGCGGGGCACTCGTCGGACCACTGGCGCCGGAACGCGGTTATGTACCATCAAGGCCATCCAGCTCTCGTTCTGTCCGTTCGAGCAGGCGGAACATCTGCTGCGCGAGAACAGCCCCAGATGATTGAAGAACGAGTCGTTGGAAGGGTCACGAATCGTCTCCGGGAACGATTCGGTCTTGCCGAGCAGATGTCGTGAGTTAGTAAGCAGGACAAGCTGGCAGCATCGTGCTGCCACTTCGAGCCATCCCGCCTGACACGCCTCGTATCCAGCCAGCACAAGGAAACGATCACGGCCGGGCGCCTGCTGCTTTGCGTGAGACAGTCGGGCAAGCCGTGCGTAGGCCAGTATCGCAGTTTCGTGATTTCGCACGCGTGTATCCCTCAATGAAAACGACAGCCTGATGGGCGACGATGGGCAGGCATGCCCTGTCACAGCCTAGAAATGGCCTGGCGTGTGTCGAGAGTATTCGGCCCCGGTCGACGCCACGCGAAGCGGGCACTCGCTTGCGCGAAGGGCATTCTCTAGCATTCCGTGCGTGCCGATTTGTCTGATTCAAACGAAGAACCAGCACGGACGAACAACAGACTCATGTCGGAATACCGGACAATTGCCAAGGTTGGTGCTGTGCCGGAAGGCGAAGGGCGCGCGTTTACTATTGATGGTCGCATTGTGGCGGTGTTTCTCATCGACGGTGAGTACTTTGCAATCAACGATCTTTGTCCACATATGGGGGCATCGTTGTCTTCCGGATACGTCGAGGGCCACGCTGTCACATGTCCGTGGCACGCATGGCGATTCAGCGTCCAGGACGGCACTTGGGTCGACAACCCGAAAGTGAAAACCGAGTGCTATCCCGTTCGCGTGAACGAAGACAACATTCAAGTGGTCGTTGTGGAAGCGACTGATCCGGAAGGCGGGTGCAGTTCGTAACGTCGCCATCTCACGACGCGAAGCAGCCACGTTGACGGTGGGCCATGCATGGGACGTTTTCCCGCAGCATCTGCAGCGATCGCGTGCTGCCTGGGAATCATTGCAGACCGATACTTCGCCTAGCCCGAGATTGTGTTGTTCGCGACGGCCATTTTATCGATCGCGATCTGGTTTGGTCTGCAAACACGCCGCCCGCGCGAAGCGGCCGCTTGTGTGCTACTGCTTTGCTCCGCCGTCGCAGCGCCCCATCACCATCAGTGGTGGCATACGATTCCCGAGTCCGACATCGGGCGATTTGCGACAAGTGACCGAGTGCTGGTCCGATTGCAGGGAACAGTCTCATCGCGACCGGAAATCGTTCCCGCTGATGTCGCACCACAGGTGTCATTTGCGCGGGACGATATCACGCGACTAGAACTGACCTGCCGCGCTGTTGATGTACAGCAGAGTTGGCGGGCAGTTACCGGACGATTGCGGGTTACGGTCAAGGGGCGTGTCACAGAAGTGTTTTCCGGGGACGAGGTTGTCGTTTCCGGGTGGATAACGTCGTTACCCCGAGTGCGCAATCCCGGTGGATTCGATTTTGGACAGCAGATGTGGCGAGATCGCATTCGCGCGATGCTGTTTGTCGAGAATCCCGCGCTGATCAAAGTCCAGACGTCTGATGCCACGTGGCTGACTCGGCTGCGGCAACAAACTCGCGCCCGGTGTGAAGCGGTGCTCGAACGAGGCCTGTCCGAACACACACGCAGCATTGGGCTGGCCATGCTGCTCGGCACACGATCGCAGATCACTCCCGACGTACGGTCTGCATTCATCGTCTCCGGAACTATTCACATTCTGGCGATTTCGGGGCTACACGTCGGGATCCTGGCGGCGTTTCTGTTGGGGTCGGCACGCGTGCTTCGCCTGTCGAATCGCGCGACCCTCGTCGGCCTGGGCATCTACCTGCTGATTGCCGATCTGCGGCCTCCCATGCTGCGGGCCTATGTGCTGATCGTGGTGTGGAGTCTCAGTCGCTGGTTTCGTCGCGCATCGCTGTCGCCCAACAACCTAGCTGTTGCGGCGTTAATAATTCTCGCGATGAACCCGACCGATCTGTTCGACACCGGGGCCCAACTTTCGTTTCTGGCTGTTGCGTCATTTTTCTGGCTAAGTGCCGTGACGGTTCGCTTTCGACAGGCGGCGGACGTTGCTGCCGATCCGAACAGCGCTCGGGCGAAGGCCGTCCTGCGACCGGACTGGATCAATCTGCTGCTTGAGTGGCTGTGGGTGCCGTTTCAATGGTGGATTGTCTCGTGCACGATCTGGTTTCTGGGTGTGCCGCTCGTCGCATACGCATGGCATGTCATTCCGGTCATCGGAATCGTCGTCAATTCGTTGTTCCTGATTCCGCTTGTCGCTGTCGGTCTGTGGACGGGCTTCCTGGCGATGCTGGTGGGCGCTGTGTGGCAGCCGCTAAGCGTCCCTTTCGTTTTTCTATTTGACGTCACACTTCGACTGCTGATGGGGATTGTGGATATCGCGCTCGCGTACCATTTGGCCACATGCACGTTCCCGGCCCACCGTTGTGGAGGCTGGGCCAGTATTATGCGATCGTGGAATCGGCGATGCTGGCGACGCTGCATCG
>CAYSJO010000470.1:0-6104 GCA_964431285.1 uncultured Planctomycetaceae bacterium | reverse complement strand
GATGGAATCAGCAAGAACTCCCCACCCAAAGCCGCCGCTGTCTGAGATTTCTCGAACACAACAATTGACAATAACTCAAAGGTCCGGGCCATGGGGCCTCAAAGAGCTTGCCGCTGACTGGCAAAACGTAGCTTGGCGGGTGTTGCGACTTGAGTTCGAACTATGCCATCGGCGCACCTGCAAAAGGTTAGCGATTGTAATCAGCCGGCACGAGCAGCGATTACTGAAAAACGAAAAACGCGCTGGCCGAATCGGAACTTCCAGGCTAACCTTCGAAATTCAATCATTCAATTGAATAATCACTTGCTTGAATGTGTAGAGTATGTCGATCACAGACACGGACTCTCCGGAATGCTCCGAGCACGACCACGGAAGCAGTGCGCGGCTTCGGAATGCCATCCTTGATCCGGTTGCGTGTCAGCGAGCTGCGGACCTGTTCAGCGCCTTGGGGGATCTCAACAGGCTGCGGGTTCTGATGCTCATCAGCGCCGGCAAGATGTGCGTGTCTGAGATCGCGGCGGCCATGGACGACAACGTACCGGCGGTTTCGCAGCGGCTGAAGTTGTTGAAGAGTGAGCGGATCGTCAAGGCGTCACGGGAGGGCAAGCACGTCTATTACGAACTTTGTGATGACCACATCGCGGAGCTGGTTGCCAATGCCCTGGCTCACGCTCGTGAGTGAATGACCTGATTGTCGCGTTGGACAGCCCGTGATGTTTCTGACCTGTCACCGTACGAATCTCTGTTTCCCACGATCGAAAGGATGAGTCATGACCCACGTTCACGAGCACCACGATCATCAGCACGGTGCCGGTTGCGGCCACACGGCGATCGAGCACGACGGACACGTCGACTATCTCCACGATGGACATCTCCATCACCAGCCCGATGCCGGAGCGGTCGAAGAACACGCTCTGGCGGTCAGTGACACGAACCCCGAGTCATGCACTCCGGGACACACCTGCAGTGGACACGATCCGAGCCATGTGCACGGCCCGGACTGCGGCCACGAAGCTGTGCCGCACGGTGACCACGTCGATTACCTCGTTGATGGCCATCTGCACCATCCGCACGACGACCACTGCGATGATCATGGACCGGTCACCTTGGTCGCTGGCTCGTAGCAGGAACTCGCGTGATGACTCGTCCATGCCCCGCCGGTTTGCCGGCCGGTTGCACCTGACGGTTTGCGGCCGTCGGACGGCGGGGGGACGGAGCGATTGAAGGCGTCACCACTCGACTGCGATGCGTTGTCGTGTGGCCGGAGTGGCACGACGCGGAAAATGCGGAACTCGTGTCGATGGCGGACACGTCTGACTCAGGTTGCTGTGTAGCGCGGAGGGTGGCTAATGGACATGAACGTGCTCGGGTGCGTCTACCATCAGGAGCCGTCCCAGGTAAACGGCTCCTACGCAGAGAATCACGAGGGCCCGGCCCCACGCCCAGACGCGGGGGTTCGCGAGTTTGTCCATTCGTCCGCCGAGCTTCGTGCCGAAGTACTGCAGCAGCAGGCCGACTGCCGAGATCGATACGGCAATGCCGGCGGCAAACAGGCCAATGGTCAACCAGGCGGACGTCATGTCGCCCGACGACAGTCCTGCGAAGTATGCGGCCAGTGCCGACGGACAGGGCAGCAGCCCGACTCCGAGACCAAGCAGAGCGGTGATGCGAAGGTCGCCGCTCGTGCGTTCCGGAATCTGAGTCTGGTCGGCATCGGCAGCAGGTGTCTGCAGCTGAACCAGCTCAGAAGTCGATACCTCGGTGTGAGCATTGCCATGCGAGGAACAGTCGTGATCGTGCGAGTGCCCATGGCAGCAGGATGCGTGCGATTCGGTTTCGACCGTGCCGTGATCATGGGTGTGAGACAGATCACCGTGCTGCGAACAGCACTTCGACTCTTTGCCGCGAGCCGCCTGCACGAGGAGATACACCCCGACGGCCAGCACGAGTCCGGCACTGGCCCACTGAAGCGTGGTGGCAACAGAGGACTCGTGGTGATGATCGCCCGTGACGGCGTGACTCGCGAGGTGCACGGCGAACGCGATGCCAGCCAGCGAGAACGAGTGCGACAAGGCACTCGACGCCCCCAACAGCACGGGATGCCACAGGCTCCGTTTCCCCTGCATCATATAGACGTACATCGCCGTCTTACCGTGTCCCGGTTCGAGGGCGTGGAGCGCGCCGAGGATGAAGGCGAACTCCAGAGAGAATGTCGAAGGCATTGGCTCGACTCAAAAATCGGGTCGCTGGTGAGAACGTCGGGTCCACACGGCAGACGGTCTGGCACTCCACGCTACCGGGAAACGTTGTCCGGTTCCAAGTACGTAGTCGCCACTGCATCAATCTTTAACGAAGTTGCATATGAAAGCCAGATGCAATTAGATTTGCACCTTGTCGGGGATCGTGGCACGACACCGCGTCTCCCGACAGGCCGCTTCGCCGGAGATGAACTGGCGATGATTACGACGGAGAGGTCACATTCCGCCAAACTGAAATCTCCGGACACTTGCCCGGGCCGCCGAAAAAACTGGATGCCGCATGGAACGCCCTCAGCCCACGCTGCCGCTGACCGAAGTCAAAATGATGATCCGCGGGGCCGGGCTACGCAGCACGGCGGCTCGTGTGGCCGTGATCCAGCAACTGGCCTCGTATCCGATGCCGCAGACGCACGCCGAAGTCACCGAGGCTCTGGAAGCGTTCGGATTCGACCAGTCCACCATCTACCGCTGCCTGACCGAACTGGCGGATGCCGGCCTCGTTGCCCGGCTGGACCTGGGAGATTCAATTCGCCGCTTCGAACTTCTGAAGAGCGGAGCCGACGGCTACTCAGAGCACCCTCACTTCATGTGCGTGAAGTGCGGCTCAATCTCCTGCCTGGAAGGCCATTCGTTCCGGGTGACGGCGAAGAAGAAGGGTGCCGAGCCGCCTGGCGAGATTCTGGAAGTCCTGCTCAAGGGACGCTGCAAGACCTGTCAGCGACAGGACTGACGTTTGCGACTTCAGATCAGGAGGCAGCCACATGCTTCGCCGCCTGATCATCACGACCGGTCAACGCCTGGGGCCGAACCTGATCCCGACGATTCACCCCATCGTGATCGTACTGACCGCTGTGGCTGTGGCGTGTTTCGGAGCCCCACTGCTGTCGCTCATCGTCGAAGTCGCGTGGAATCTCCTGACCGGCCTCCGAAACCGCTTGATGCTGCTGGCTTCACCGCAATTTCCGAGCACAAGTTGACCGCATTTAACGGCATACCCTTGAAAGCGTGGTCCTACGGAATTGTTCGAACGAGGGCCGGAAAGCTCACGAGAGCCGGCATCAGGTCTGCATCAAGATGTTTACTCATGAGGTCGGTAATATCGACAGCACTGAGGTGAGTCGTGTCCATGAACCACCCCGTTGCATTCGATATCGGTAGGAACCGATCGACCCGTGTTAGTTCGAAATCGCCGCCATTGGCTGTGACGGTTTGCAGATAGCCAAAGCCAACAATTCTCTGATCTGTTAACCCTGAGCCGTCACCACGTAGGACTTCGTTTCTAACGAGGACTATTCCAGTTTGCGGCGCGTCCATGGTTCCGCCATCCATGATTGTCGACGTCGAAACGCCAATTGTCAGCGATGTGTTGGGCGAGGGCGCGGTGATCAAGCGGCCGATGCGGCCTCCGCCCATCGGAATGTGCAGTTCGGGGGTTGTCCCGTTCACAACTATCGACACGTCCAAGTCGGTCGAAAATTCCCAGAAGTCAGCGTCACAGACCACGTTAGAGAATTGGATCATCCCATCAACGGGCGAAACTACGGACCTGACAGGTCGAGCTTGAGCGATGGCTGTCGCTCTCACGATCGTGCCACGCTCGCGACGGTTCAAGAGTGCGGCAGGATCAGGATTGTTGGGGTCTGGCGCACTCGCGTCGTAAACGGCGAGTGTCGAACCACCACGACCAAACAGAAACGGAATCGGTGGTCCCGCCGACGCGATCCCGTCGGTTTCTGAGGGAGGGCGTCCATCCAAGTCATTGGTACGTCGCATCCGGACCAGAAATGCGTCGATATTCACACCAGGATTGAAGTCGTTCCGGCTGTAGTCTGGGTCTTCTGTGTGATCCAGTTCCGTCTCATCATAGTCGCCTGCAACCATGTCGCCGTGAGTCTCGTCGCCCAGGTTTGTCTGAAGCTGATTCGGCGGTGAAGGCGTATAAACACCGAGATTCGCTCCGCTGATCTGCCGGGATGCCCGAAAGTTCGAGCCGTTGATTGCTATCCCGTCGGTCAGCGTGATGTCCGGGCCAGCACCGAGAGTCATGTCCTGTGAGTCGGCGGCTGTGTCGAGATCGTCGTCAAACACGAGACTCAAAAGCTCGGAGACGTCGCTGCGGGAACCGCCTGAAAATTGGATCCGCAGTCCTTCTTTCGCGGCCGTGTTGACCGCAGTCTGCATCTGTCTTCGCGTGAGCGTGACAAATCCCGTGTGGATGATCAGTGCCATCAGCGGCAGCAGGGCAAAGAGCAGCACTGCAAACAGCGTCATGATCGAACCGCGTCGAGCCGACATTCGGAGCGATTGTCTGAAAACTCGCGAAGGGCTCATGGCGCGAACACCTCGCGACGGTAAATACCCTGAGCGGTCAGCACCTTCCGGTAGGGGCGAACAGTCGTCGCAAAGGCCTGCATCGAACCCAGTCCGTAAGTGCCTCTATGCGGCAGGCCGTCGATCGTGTTGTCCGCTGGCGGATTGGTGAGCGAGAAGCCAGCGGGTAGCGCGGCGGCGGTGACTGCCGCATCATTCGCTTCCACGAAGACATTGGTCATGTCGTCCCGTCCGAGTGCGTCCGTCGTGCGGAGAACTGTGCCGCCGGAATCCTGTTGCTGGTAGGCGACCAGTGCTCCGCTCTGATACGGAAAGTTGATCCGCAGCGCGACCATGCCGGCATCGAGCTGACCGGTTGTTGTTGAGGTCACCGAATAGGCACCCGCGGTTGCTCCGTCCGGCAGGATTTCCTCGACGACTGCGCGCCATTCGGAAATCGTCTCAACACCGGTGTTCGCGTCGCGATTGCCGAAACCGACGATCGGTATGAGCACCGTCAGCTCACTGTTAGAGTCGCGGGTCACGACCGTGCCGGGGTAGCGGATCGCGTTCAGATCCCGGTCGTAAATGTAGAGCGAAAACAACAGCCGGTTGATCATCGGCATCCGATTCTGCAGTGCCTGGTAGTCGGCTTCTGTGTAGGTGGCTGGCAGATCCTCTTGGGTCGTGTCGCTGCCGCCGATCTCGCAGACAAGGTACTCGGGATCGAACAGTCCGCTGTTGTCCAGGCCGTCCGAAAACGTGCCGGTCGGTGTGAACGGATGCCGGGCGAATTCCATCGCTCCCACGTCGGCCGCCTGCTGCAGAACGTTTGCTCCAAACAGCATGAAGCCGAACGTCAGCATGGCTCCCAGCAGCAGCGTCAGCACAAACGCGATGACGGCAAACTCAATCAATGCCTGTCCGGAGCGGTGGCTGGCGTAGACGAACTGCACGTGGCGCAATCGTCGCCCGCGTCGTGAGTCGATTGGCTGCTGAACCAGATGCTGCATGAACACACTCGCACGGAACTTCTATCTGCAAGTTGAGTGCATCTAGTTTGTCGTGCCACCCGGGCTGTTGCAAGCTGCCGACCACGAAACGGACACGTCGCTGGCTTTCGCTACTCTTCGTAGGAGACTGGCAGGATTGTCTCGTTCGACAGTCCAGGGTCTGAATCCAGCCATGCGAGGACGTCGCGGGGTTGGGTCAGGCTGGGATCGAGCTTCGCGGCTTCCGCGAACCAGCGGCGTGCCTCGGCGGCGTTGCCGTGTTGAGTGTGCAGGAGCCCAAGATTGTGACGTGCGGCAGCAGGACCGACTGCTCGCTCAAAGACGGTCAGTGCTTCCTCGTATTGCTGCCGCTGCCCGAGAACGAGACCGAGATTCAGCAGCGACTTCTCATGTTCGGGGTTGGACTTGAGTGCGGCCCGCAAACGCTGTTCAGCCTGCTCCAGGTTTCCGCGCGAATACAGGAAGTAGCCGTAGTCGTTGAGCAGATCGGCGTTTCGGGGTGACTCATTCAGTGCCCGCTGAT
>CAYSJO010000469.1:0-2010 GCA_964431285.1 uncultured Planctomycetaceae bacterium | reverse complement strand
GCTTCACTCCCAGTCGAAGTGACGAGATAAAGAAACGAATGTCATTCGCGTAGGGTCAAATAACTCCGCCGACCGTTAAATGCAGGCGATTCTTGCACTTCCGAAATCTGAAACATCGCAATCTCAGCCGGTTGATCCTTCGCCAATCTGTCACAACTCAGCGAGCGGCTTGGTGTGCTTCCACCGCCTCACTCGCAGCCAGCCCGCGTTTTGACTTCGGCGTCAGCCCGAACTGTGCCAGCAGGCTGCGGAAGTGACGAGCTCACCGGCGTCGTGGTAGCTACCAATGCACGCAGCATCGTTTCGGAGTGACATGCTGGGGATGTAGAATTACGGCGTTGTAGAATGACGGATATGTCGGGCGGAAGGCCTCATAGCAGGATGCCGCGATGTGTCCGGGACAGTTACCGTAACAGTTTGGTTTTCGCGTTTTTCATCGCTCGGAATATCAGCATGACAATCCGTGCAGAATGCCAGGAGTGTGGCAAGCAGTATCAGATGTCCGACGATAAAGCTGGCCGGAAGTTCCGCTGCCGGGAATGCGAGGCCGTTGTTCACGTACCGGACGACTACGAGGATGAGTACGAAACACCAGCCAGTCCCCGACGGAAGCCTGCATCGAAGAAGGGGCGGGCTGGCGGAAGGGGGAAGAAATCCCGGTCGAAGAAATCGAAATCCGGTGCGAACACAGGGCTGATCGTCGGCATGGGCGCTGGCGGTGTCGTTCTGGTCGCCGGGATCGTAGTCGGCTACTTCATGCTGACGGATGATTCCAGGGAACTGCCACCAGAGTCCAGTGGACCAGAACCTGTCGCCGCGGGCTCGGATACGAAAGAGGAAGAGCGGCCGACAACGTCGGCGGAAATAGCATCACAGGAAGAACGGCTGACAGCGCCGTTTGACGTCGAACAATACCTGAAAGATCGCTCTCCGCCGGTGGACAACGCGGCTACTCTTTATCTTCCGGCGCTGAAGCGGATCGATGGGGTTCTAGGACTGAGAGAGTTGGCGGACACCGGGAAACTGGTTTCTGGTGCAACATTGCCGGCGCGTGTTGAGCAGGCACTGGCCGCCGCCGCTCCGGCGCTGAAGCAAATTGACAAGGCTCAGTTGAAACCCCAATGCGTATTCGTCGTGGAGATGAGTTTCGACGCGATATTAAGCCATGTTCAGCATGCGAGACAGGTGGCCAGTGCATCTCTGCTGGAGCTGTATCTGGCAGGCGCAAAGCAGGACGCGGCGATGCGCGAGCTGGCCATCAAACGCACCTTGCGACTCTCTCGCGATCTGCAGCCGCGCGGTCCACTGATCGCCCAACTGGTTTCGATCGCCATGGATCGCATAATTCTGGATGGTGTCGTGGAGTTTGCTCTGACAGATCGGAATCTTACGGTGGAACAGTGCGACCGGTTGCTGGCACTGCTAATTGAACATCAGCAGGCCAGCCTGAATCGTTACGAAGAAGCAATACATGTTGAATACATTCTGACGCGCCAGACTATGGAAGATGTGGGATCGGGCCGTCTCACAGGAAAGAAGATTAAAGACTTTCTCGGTATTTCTCTGCCCAAAAAACTGAACATTGACGCAGAGGGAGCAGCCTGTGATCGGCTGTTCGCGGCCGCATTTCAGGACGCAAAGACCCCGTATCATCAATTCGTGGAGTCAAACAGATTCGACGAGGAACTCTCGAAGCTGGCCGCTCAGTTCAAGGCGAACCCCACAGGTGCTGCAGTCCTCGCACCAGAGCTGGCAGCCTCGTTTCCAGCCGCCCGAGAACGCGTGACAGGTTCGGAAGCACAACTGGCTGGTGTGCAGATGTTGACTGCCGTGCGCAGATTTGAGTTGTCGCACGGCAAACTGCCGGATTCCCCTGGGGATGCGGCGGCAGAGACGACACTGAATACAGTGCCTGCGGACCCTTTCTCGGGCGAACCAATGAAGTACGTCGTGCTCGCGGAACGGCCTGTGGTCTATTCCGTTGGAAAAGACCTCCAAGACGATGGCGGC
>CAYSJO010000468.1:0-4342 GCA_964431285.1 uncultured Planctomycetaceae bacterium | reverse complement strand
TCGTCCTGCAGATCGATGGTGGAAGAGGCAACGACACGATTGAGGGTGCTGGAGCCAATCTCGGATCAGCCGTACTGTCGATCGACGGCGGTGACGGCAACGACATGATTACCGGTACCGGCGGAAACGACACACTGCTGGGGTCCGACGGTGATGACACGCTTCTGGGTCGGTCTGGAAACGATTCACTGGTGGGCGGCGATGGCGATGACGTCCTGAACGGGCAGACGGCCGACGATACGCTCGATGGTGGGTTTGGCAACGATACGTTGCTGGGTGAACTCGGTAATGACGTGATCAATGGTGAATTCGGAAACGACAGCCTGGTCGGTAATGACGGCAACGACACACTCTCAGGTGGATTCGGTGACGACGTGCTCGATGGAGATGCGGGTGATGACAGCCTGCTGGGTATGGTCGGACGGGACACGCTGCTGGGCGGCCAGGGTGCTGACACGCTTGATGGTGGTCGTGAGGAAGACGTCATCCGAGGCCACTCGGGCAACGATGTGATCCGCGGCGATCACGGAGCGGACAGGATCTTCGGTGGCGGTGGCAGAGACACGATTGATGGCGGTGACGGCGATGATCTTATCGATGGCGGTGGCGGCAACGACGGCATTGATGGTGGCGATGGAGACGACACGATCAACGGGATGGACGGTCGAGATACACTGTTTGGTGGTGATGGAGACGATGTCATCACCGGCGGCAACGGCCAGGATATCCTGGTCGGGCATGATGGCGACGACACGCTGACCGGCAACAACAAGCGTGACACGCTGGCAGGAAACCTGGGCGACGATTCCCTCGGCACACCGGGAACGGACATGATTGCTGACTTGATCGATGATGCGTTCACGCTGTCGAGTGCCCAGCTCGCCAACATCGATGCCACAACTCCGTAGTACGACTTCATTGTCGATCGGATAAGCCGCTGTCAGCGTCAGTCTCGCGCGTGTCCCGATTGAGACCAATGAAGATGCTCCTGCGCAGTGGATTCCTGCGATCAGTGAATTCCGTCCCGTCCGGCCAGCGGGCTTCGAGTTGCACGGCCAGTTCGTGGAACTTCGCATCCAGATCATCGGCAAAGTGAACGAGCATCGCTTCAGGAGTATGGGGCGCAATCGGTGATCCCCACTCCGGCAGGTTCTGGTGCGAGATGATCATGTGCTCGAGACGGAGCAGGGTTTCGGGATCCAGCTCAGAGATCTCCTGAGCTTTCTGCCGGACCATGTCGCGTCCAATGAGAATATGCCCGACCAGTCGTCCTCGGGCCGTGTACACCCACCCTTCCGGTTTGAACTCGAGTTCTTCGAGTTTGCCGATGTCATGCAGAACGGCCCCGGCCACAACCAGCGACTTCGACAACGCCGGCTGCATGTTGGTGTAATAATCTGCATAGCGGTCCGCAAAAAACAACGCGTTCTTCGTGACTGAGAGTGTGTGCTCAAGGTAACCGCCCGCGAATGCGTGGTGGTTCCGCATGGCCGCCGAGTGCTTCTGAATCTGGTCGCCGTTTTCAGTTAACAGTTCGAGCACCAGTTGCTGCAACGGTTCCTCGGAGATGTGCTCGCTGACGATGTCGAGCAATTGTTGGAACATCACACCTCGATCGTATCGGCTGGTGGCATAGAAGTTGTCTTCCTGAAACCCGCATTCGCGATCCGACTCATTCACCGGTCGTAGTCGATCAATATCGACCTGAGAGCCGAATGAGTTCTCGGTATAACGGCAACGCAGTTTGTAAAACGTGCCGACGTTCCAGTTGTTCTGGCAGTCCGCGAACAATGCATGGTCGTGCCACAGCATGGCGACCGCCGATCGTTTCGCGTCACGAAAGGTAACGCGGAAGTACGGACGATCGTCCTTTGTCCGGGCTTCATGCCGGTCGCTCAGTAATGCGAACGTGTCACCTTGTTGGTCAGGCAACATCTGGTGAAGTGGCACAGGTCCCGGGGTCGACTCGGACGGTGGAGGAGACATTTCTATTCCTGTTTAAGCACATCCTTCAAAGCGAACGCCCGGTGAGGATTTACTAGTAGCTAAACTAACTCGTGAGAGTTCAGTCGATCGGTCTGAAGTTTCACGAGTTCAGCTACACAGGCAAGCACACCCGCCGCTTGCCCAAAGAACGGACAAGACAATCATGAGGCTCGAAAGTGACGACGATCCTGACTGATGAAAGAAACGGATGTGATGGCATTCGGACAATGATTGGATCAACGAACGTCGATCTTTTAGCATCGCGCGTCGTGACCAGCCAGCTATCCCGCAACTGAAAAGGGACGACGGGGTCAGACCGTCGAAACAACCTGTGAAAAAGACACACATGATCCGACGACTCTTCAGTGTTCTGCTGCTTCTGTCGTCCACCGTCCGCGGCGATGACCCGATCGAGATTGGATCCCGACGTGAACTGCTGGTTGATCAGCATCTGATTGAGCGTCTGGATGGAGTGCGGCTGAAACTGCACCGGCCCGTCAGACGGGAAGTCGTGTTCCGCAGCGACGCTGCGTGGGAGGGTAATGGATCCGCATACCAGAGTGTCTTCCCGGATGGAGACCGCATCCGCATCTACTACCGTGGCGGGCATCATCCAAACTCGAAGGCGCATCGAACGAAGAAGAATTCGTGGGAGACTCTGTGCGTTGCCGAGAGTACGGACGGACTCCACTGGACTCGCCCTGAACTGAGAATCGTTGAGTTCGAGGGATCGATGAAAAATAACCTGGTCCTGAACGAACCTATGGTGAGCAAGATCGGCGGCAGCCCCGCGCACACGTCAGTCTTCAGGGACACAAATCCGGACTGCCCCGACGACGAGCGATACAAAATCGTGATCGTGGGCCGTAAACCACGAGGCCTGTACCTGATGGTCTCGGCCGATGGATATCACTTCCAGCTGAAGAGCAGTAAGCCCTTTACTACTAAAGGCGCATTCGATTCACAGAACCTGATGTTCTGGGATTCCGTGAATGGCGTTTACCGCGAATATCACCGCGCCTTTGACCAGGGCGTCCGCGGCATCATGACAGCCGCGTCAAAGACTCCCGGAACGTTTCCGCAGCCCGAGTGGCTGGCCTACCCGCATGCCGCGGAGCAGGCCCTTTACACCAATCAGGTGCAGCCGTACTACCGGGCTCCGCATATCTTCATGGGCTTTCCCATGCGCTACAACGACCGGGGGTGGTCACCTTCGATGACGGCACTGCCTGGGCTGGAAGAGCGACAGTTTCGATCCAAACAGCATCCTAGGTACGGGACGACTGTCACGGATGCTGCCTTCATGACGAGCCGTGACGGGATCACCTTCAACCGCTGGGGCGAAGCATTCATTCGGCCCGGTCCGGCGAAAAAGGACGCTTGGGTGTACGGCGACAACTTCGTTTTCTGGGGGATGATCCAGACGAAGTCGCACCCGCACGGCGCCCCCGACGAGATTTCGCTGTATGCAACCGAGGGCTACTGGCAGGGTGATTCTACCAGCTTCCGTCGTTACACACTGAGGCTTGACGGATTCGTGTCAGCTCAGGCCCCGTTCCGCGGCGGAGAGATTATTACAAAGCCACTGAAGTTCGATGGATCACGACTGGCAGTTAATTTCTCTACATCGGCTGCCGGTGGCCTTCGGGTCGAATTGCAGGACGTGGATGGAAAGCCGCTGCCCGGGTATTCACTGGCAGACTGTGACGTTCAGTTTGGGGACCAGGTTGATCGTGTTGTCTCCTGGAAAGGAAGCGACGAGATCGGCAGCCTGGCCGGACAGACTGTCCGACTGAGGATCGAGTTGAAAGACGCCGATCTCTACGCATTTCAATTCCAGCCTGGGGCCCAGCCATGACACGAATCGCATCACCGTTTGTCTGCCTGATTGCGTTCGCAGCATCGGCGTTTGCTGCCGATCCGATCGACATCGGCTCCCGACGCGAGCTGTTCGTCGACCGGCACCTGATCGAACATCTCGACAATGTCCGACTCGAGCTGCATGGGCCGGAGCCGCGTGAAGTGGCCGTTGTTCGCGATCAACCGTGGGAAGGGAATACGTGCTTTTATCACTCCGTATTCCGCGACGGAGACCTGTACCGCATGTATTACCGCGGCTCGCAGCATCCTGCGGGCGGCGGAGCCACACATCAGGTCGTCTGTTACGCCGAGAGCCGTGACGGAGTGGCGTGGACGAAGCCGGACCTTGGACTCGTTGAGTTCAACGGCTCAAAGGAGAACAACAGCATCTGGGACGGTGTGGGACGACATAACTTCGTGCCGTTCCGCGACACGAATCCCGACTGCACACAGGAAGCCCGATACAAGGCCATTGCAGGCAGCAAACACGAAGGCG